>CAIYMZ010000113.1 GCA_903927415.1 uncultured Alphaproteobacteria bacterium | reverse complement strand
AATTTTTCTTTGAGATTTTTTGTGTAGTGCAATTGCACCACGACCGTTTCCATTCTTTGCTTCAAACCATTTGCTGAAGAAATATTTTCACCAGTATTGCCGTTAAAAACTGCAACAATATTCACCGGATAAAAAAGATATTTCTGCGCAGAAACCAGTGTCATGTTGAGCTCATAATCCATGGAGTAACGATTTTTTTCGTTGAATTTTATCGAATCAAAAATTTCACGACGGTAATAAAAAGACTCACCAGAACCGATGGGACAATGCTTGATTAAATTACGCTTTGTCATTGGAATCATTGCACTCGCATCGAAACTATTCGAATTACCGATGCAGTAACTATTGAAATAAATCACATCAAAACTCGGATTCATTTTTGCATAGTAAGCCATCTCTTCAAAAAAGTTTTTATGTAAAAAATCATCTGCGCCCAAAAACCCAACAACCTCACCGCTGACATGCTTCAAAGCAATGTTACGAGCCTGAGAAATTCCTGAATCCTTTTCTTTTATCCAACGAATTAATTGCGGAAATTTTTGCTGATAATTTTGAATAATTTCGTGAGTGCCGTCAGTAGAAATATCGTCCAAAATCAACAATTCCTTACTCTCATACTTTTGTTCCAAAAATGACTCCACGGCTTTCGGCAAATATTTTGCAGCATTAAAGGCGGTTATGATGACTGAAATTTTCATGAAAGTTTTTCTAGAAAGTTTGGAATGATGAATGTTTGATCGGCCACCCAATCTCTTTTTTTATTTTTTAAAATCAAATTATGACAGACATCATTCCTTTTGATCAACGCGACGGTTTTATCTGGTACAATGGAAAATTTGTTGAATGGAAAGAGGCAAAAGTTCACGTGCTCAATCACGGCTTACACTACGGCTCTTGCGTGTTTGAAGGTGAAAGAATTTACAATAAAAAAATCTTCAAATGCAGTGAGCACACAAAGAGATTACACCGCTCCGCTGAAATTCTCGGCTTTAAAATTCCTTACTCCGTCGCGGAATTAGATACAGTAAAAAAAGAACTTTCACAAAAACAAAATATCACTGACGGATACATGCGAGTCTTCGCCTGGCGTGGTTCCGAAAAAATGGCGGTATCAGCACAAGGCAATAAAATTCACGTCGCCGTAACTTGCTGGACATGGCCTTCTTACTATTCCGATGAAGCGCGCAAGGCGGGATTAAAATTAAAATTCGCCACTTACAAAAGACCTTCGCCCGAAACCGCACCAGTTGCAGCAAAGGCTGCTGGTCTTTACATGATTTGCACAATTTCTAAACATGAGGCAGAAAATGAAGGTTACAATGATGCCTTAATGCTCGATTACCGTGGCTTTCTAGCTGAAGCGACAGGAGCAAATTTATTTTTAGTAATGAAAAACGGCGAGCTACACACTCCCCTTCCCGACTGTTTTCTCAACGGCATCACGCGTCTAACCGTAATTGATCTTGCCAAAAAACGCGGGGTAAAAATTGTCGAACGCCATATCAAACCGGAAGAATTAGCAGATGCGATTGACGTCTTCATCACTGGCAGCGCTGCCGAGATCACTCGCGTTGGCTCGATTGAAAATAAATTTAATTATCCAGCTCCGAGCCAGCTCACACTTGATCTGATGTCGGATTACACAAATTTGGTCAGAAGCTAAAAATCATGAAACAAAAAATTTTAAATTTTTCTTGCGCCATTTTTTTAGGAATTTTTTCGGTCGCAATTTTTTTAACCACAAAGCCGGCAAACTCGCAGGGCGCTGCTTTTCGCGTTAAGTCACATCCGCAATTCAATAAAAAATTTTCTGGAAACACTTTTGCGCTGGACGGCGATTCATTGAAAGTTGGCGGTAAGCAAGTGCGCCTTTTTGGACTTGATGCTCCTGAATATAGCCAAACCTGCTTCAATGAAAAAAACAAAGAATATGCTTGCGGCCAAGTCAGTCGCAACTTTCTAACAAATTTAGCTGGCGGAAAGCAAGTCGAGTGTCTCTACGCTGAAAAAGATAAATATGACCGCTATCTCGGCAAATGCTCGGTCGACGGCATTTCAATTAACCAAGAGCTAGTTAAAAACGGCATGGCGATAATTTACAATTTTACCGAATCGGATGAGAAAATGGATGAGCTCGAGGCAGCCGCAAAAAAACAAAAGCTCGGTGTTTGGCGCGGAACATTTCAGAAGCCGAAAGACTATCGAAAGGAGCATCCGCGGGTTTGAATGGAATATTTCGTCTATACTAAACCCTGCCGACATTCATTTGCATGTCCGCGCCCACAATCTGCCATTGTCACCCCGTCGAATGACGGGGTCCACCTTGCCGCAAGTTCAATCTTTAAATTTTATTTTGTTCTTGCGACGTAATGGACCCCGTCATTCGACGGGGTGACAATTGTAGATGTGTGCGCAAACTGAATGTCAGCAGGGTCTAGAGAATCTTCATCCGCAATCCACAAGCCAATTACAAAAACAAAAATGAAAAAATGAAAAAATTAAAAATCGCCATCATCGGCGCCTCTGGTTACACTGGCGCAGAACTGATCAGAATTTTACTAAATCACAAAAAAACTGAAATTGTCGCACTTGTCGCGAGCAGTAATGCAGGGCAAAAAATCGAGCAGCTTTACCCACACCTCACTCACTACGATTTGCCTGATCTCAAAAAAATTGAGGAAATAAATTTCACTGAAATTGATATCGCCTTTGGATGCTTACCCCACACGACTTCGCAAGAAACTTTTAAAAAACTTTTAGCGGACGGCAAAAATTCTCATCTCAAAATTATTGATCTTTCTGCCGATTTTCGTTTGGAAAATCCTGATGATTATTTACAGTGGTACGAACATGAGCACATCGCAAAAGACTTACAGCCCCAAGCGATTTACGGACTCTCAGAAATCCACAGAAACAAAATTAAAAAAGCGAATTTGGTTGCTTGTCCGGGATGCTATCCAACTTCAGCGCTGCTTCCACTCATCCCACTTTTACAAAATAATTTGATCGGAAAAAATGACATCGTCATCGATTCAAAATCAGGCGTGACAGGCGCTGGCAGATCGGTGAAGCAGGCGAATTTATTCTGCGAAATTAATGAATCGGTGAGGGCTTACGCGATCGGCAAACATCGTCACATCGGAGAAATTGAACAAGAATTGAGCAAGGCGGCAAATGCAAAAATCGAAATTGATTTCACGCCACACCTACTGCCAATTAATCGCGGCATCATCTCCACAATCTACGCTAAACTAAATCCAAAATTTTCTTTGGCTGATGTAAAAAATTGTTTGGAGAAAAAATATGAGGATGAACCTTTTGTAAAAGTCATCGAAGGTGAGCCAAATATTAAAGATGTAGTCGGCACAAATTTTTGCGTGATTGCGGCAAAAGAATCGCGGATTGCCGGCAAAATAATTTTGGTTTCCGTCATCGATAATCTCTGCAAAGGAGCGTCCGGTCAGGCTGTGCAGAATATGAACATCATGTTCGGATTTGATGAAAAAGAAGGGCTGGAGATGGCGCCGATTTTTCCGTAAATAACATGCCCACCATTTTTGCTCCCGTCACCTCACCAATTCGCGCTGGAATTTCTGTCATTCGTATCTCTGGAACAAAAGTTTTACAATGCCTAACAACCCTTGGATTCAGCGGCACGCCGACACATCAAAAAATTTTCTTCCAAAAAATTCGCGATCCAAAAACCGCTGAAATTATCGACGAAGTTTTGATTTCATTTTTTAAATCGCCGCAAAGTTTTACCGGCGAAGATGTCGCTGAGATCAGCATTCACGCCTCTCCATTCATTTTAAAAAAAGTTTTAGAAATTTTATCTGCAGTAAAAAATTGTCGTCTTGCCGAAGCCGGTGAATTTTCTAAACGCGCTTTTTTGAACGGAAAATTGGATCTCGTTCAAGCCGAAGCAATTCCAGACTTAATCGCCGCCGAAACAGCAGCACAGCATCGCCAAGCCCTGCAGCAACTCGAGGGAAAATTGGGAGAAATTTACGAAAATTGGCGATTTCGTTTGATCGAAATTTCAGCAATGTTGGAAGCAGCGATTGATTTTCCTGACGAAGATTTGCCAAAAAATATTACCGATCGCGTCGAAGAAAATGTAAAAAATTTAGCCTCAGAAATTCGCCAACATCTCGATGACAAAAAAGTCGGACAAAAAATTAAAGATGGTTTGAGCCTTGCAATCATTGGCGCTCCGAATGTTGGAAAATCTTCGCTGATCAATTTTTTAGCTCAAAGTGAAGTGGCAATCGTGTCCGAAATTGCCGGCACAACTCGCGATGTGGTTGAGGTGCATTTGTCAATTGCCGGCGTGCCTGTAAAAATTTCTGACACCGCTGGACTGCGCGAAACTTCCGACGCAATTGAAAAAGAAGGAATCCGCCGCGCCTTACAAAAAGCCGCTGCAGCTGATATTAAAATTTTTTTGGTGGATGCAATAAATCCAATTTTACGCGAAGATTTGATTGATGAGAATACGATTTTACTCATCAATAAAACTGATCTCGTTGCTAAATGGATTCCCGATGAAGAATTTCTACGTCGCTTCGCTCCTAGAAGTTCTAGCTCGGAAATGACGGTGGTTGGGATTTCTCTAACAGCTCAAACCAACCTCGATTCACTTCTAAAAAAACTCGAAGAAAAAATTTTAGAAATTGTTCCAAGTCAAAATTCACCGCTAATCACGCAAGAAAGATATCGCGTTGCGCTAGAAAATTCTGTTGAAAATTTGGAAAATTTTTCGCTGCAAAAAAGTATTGAACTTGCTGCTGAAGACTTGCGCCTGGCAGTGCGCGAAATTGGAAAAATCACTGGCAAAGTCGATATTGAAAATATTTTAGATATAATTTTTTCACGTTTTTGTATTGGAAAATAAGAGACCATCTCTATACACAAGCTCCTTCAAACCTGAACAACCTCAGATCATTAGCATTATCGTGATATTCCACAGCATGCCTTCAATTGGCACAATGACATTTGACGTAAATAACTTTTTAAGTGCCCATCCAGCTTTGGCTAATGAAGTTGCTGGACACGCTTTGGCGCACGCATTTTACAGCTATATTCGTCGCGGTAATCGTGGTGGTTTGAGTCGCAGACAAATCCGAAAAGAGTTGAACAGAAAGCATCGCCGGTTCGTCGACAACATCCTCATGTATAACAAAAGGCTTCATGACAAAAATCGCGCAATAGCGGTTGAAGATGCTAGATCGAGAATTATTGCTCGACGCAAAAAATTAGAAAAAGAAGCGCTATTACTACAGCGATCCACTTTGCAAAAAGATCAGAATGATTCGGTAAAATGGCGCAATGCGGTGAGCTTGAGAGAAAAGGGCTCTGAATTACGTGGTCGTATTGATGCTAGAAGATTGAGGGCAAGAAGCAGATGGCTAACAATAACTAAGTCTGAAACAGTCTCCTAAATTATTCGCGATGATATGGATGTCCGCTGATTATCGTCGAAGCGCGGTAAATCTGCTCCACCAAAATTGATCTCACCATTAGATGCGGAAAGGTCATCGATCCGAGAGAAATTTTTAGCGAAGATTTTTTTAACACTTCCTCTGACAAGCCATTAGCGCCTCCAATTGCAAAAGTTAAATCGGAATCACCACTCACAGCAAAATCAGAAATTAATTTAGCGAAATCACGACTCTTGAATTGCTTACCTTTCTCATCCAATGCGATTAATTTCGAAAACGGATGCAAAGCCTTTATGATCAACTCTCCTTCACATTTTTTTATTTTTTCTACAGAGAAATTTTGTGAATTTTTTAAATCAAATTCCTTAAGTT
>CAIYMZ010000112.1 GCA_903927415.1 uncultured Alphaproteobacteria bacterium | reverse complement strand
GGCTATCGACTTGGTGTGAGGATTTAATGCGAATGAAAGCCGTGCCACCGCCGCCCCCTCGCCCCCGGCCCCTCCCCCGCGTGGGGGGAGGGGAGTACAGCTCCCTCTCCCCTTGTGGGAGAGGGTTGGGGTGAGGGGTAAAATAATTCTTCTTGCCTTCTTAAAATACACAAGAACATTTAAATTCTGTTCTAGTTTTTGTTCTAGAGCGAATTTAATTTTTAAAATTTATGTCAAAGGTTCCGGTGAGTTTAGTTTGGGTGGATGCAGATCAGATGTTCACATTGTCTTACGCGAAAGAAGATGCGGCGAAGCAGGAAAATGGCTTGCTCTTGCTGTGGAGGAATTTTCTTTGTTCAAGAAATTAGGACCCGGTTTCTGGGTTCTATCTTTAAGTTTGTCATCCCCGCTTCGGTCAGGGATCCAGTGTTAATTAAACATTCTGGATCCCCGCCTTCGCGGGGATGACAAGAAAAAGCGGGGATGACAAGGGGAAAAAATTAAGAAAAAGACACGGACACTTTAAGCAATCCTCTCGATGCTAAAATAAGCCTCACTCGCATTTAAATCAGGCGAGAGCACGGGAATTTTGTGACTCTTAGCCACTTGCAAAAAGACGTTAATTTTGTCGGTATTGTCGATTTCGAGATTGATTGAGGCGGTCAGAAATTCTGGTAAAAAATGCGCTTTTAAAAATGCGGTTTGATAGGAAATCAAGGCGTAAGCGGCAGCGTGGGATTTATTGAAGCCGTAGCCGGCGAATTTGTCGACGAGGTCAAAAATTTCTGAAGCCTGCTGTTCCCCAATTCCATTTTTTTTGGCGCCAGTCACAAAAATTTCGCGCTGTTGATCCATTTCTTCTTTAATTTTTTTACCCATGGCGCGACGCAATAAATCTGCGGCTCCAAGGCTGTATCCAGCAAGAACTTTGGCGATTTCCATCACTTGTTCTTGGTAAACAATCACGCCGTAAGTTTCCTTCAAACATTGCTCCAAAAGCGGGTGAGGGTAGGTGATTTTTTCTTGGCCATGTTTGCGGCGAATGTAGGTGGGGATGTTGTCCATCGGACCGGGGCGGTAGAGTGAAATCAGTGCAATGATGTCCTCAATTTTATCGGCGCGCATTTGGCGCAACACTGATCTCATTCCCGAAGACTCAATTTGGAAAACGCCGATGGAATCGCCAGTAGCAAGCATTTTGAAGGTTTCTTTGTCATCGAGTTTTAAGTTGGCAATGTCGATTTTTATGCCGCGAGTTTTTTCAATCAGCTTCACCGATTCGGAAATTGTCGTCAAAGTTTTAAGGCCGAGAAAGTCGAATTTTACTAGCCCCGCAGCTTCGGCATATTTCATCGAATAGCCAACGGCAGGCATACTGCCGCCATCGTCATTGTAGAGCGCGCAAATTTCTTGAAGTGGCTTGTCGCCAATAACGACGCCGGCTGCGTGAGTTGAGGCGTGACGATTTAAGCCCTCCAATTTCAGTGCAATGTCAACCAATTTTGTAACTTGCGGATCTTCTTTGATGGCTTGCTGCAGGTCTTTATCCATCTCAATTGCCTTGTCCAAAGTGACGGCTTCGATGGCGTTGAAGGGGATCAATTTGCAAATTCGATCAACCTGATTGTAAGGCATTTGTAGCACGCGACCCACGTCTTTCAAAACCGCGCGCGCTTGCAATTTTCCGAAGGTGATGATTTGAGCGACGTAATCTTTGCCATATTTTTGCTGCACGTAATCGATCACTTCGTCGCGGCGCGTCTGGCAAAAATCGATGTCGAAGTCGGGCATTGAAACGCGATCGGGATTTAAAAATCTTTCGAAAAGCAGGCCGAAACGAATCGGATCAAGGTCAGTAATTTGCAGTGACCAAGCGATGATCGAGCCAGCGCCCGAGCCTCTTCCTGGACCAACTGGAATTAAATTATTTTTTGCCCATTTGATGAAATCGGAGACGATTAAAAAATAGCCGGAGAAGTTCATTTTGATGATGGTCGAGAGTTCAAAATCGAGGCGAGCGAAATATTCTTTTTCAATTTCTTTTTGTTTTTCCGGCACGATTTCTTCGAGCTCAAACTTGCGCGCGAGCCTGACTTTCAAGCCTTCGAGTGACTGATTTTTTAACTCCGCTGCTTCGTCGAAATTTTTTTCGCTGCTAAATTTCGGCAAAGTCGGTGCGCGCTCAAAAGCCATGACGTGACATTTTTTGGCGATGTTTACGGTGTTTTCGATGGCCTCGGGAATGTCGGAAAATAAGGCTTCGAGTTCAGTTTGGTTTTTAAAAAATTGTTCGGGCGAAAGTTTTTTGCGATCATTGTCGAAGAAAAATTTTCCTTCGCCGACGCAAGTTAAAATATCTTGCGCCTCGTGCATTTCTTTGGTCAAAAAATAAACATCATTGGTTGCAACCAATGGCAGAGAGTGTTTGAAGGCGAGCTCAATAAATTTTTCTTCGAGTTTTTTTTCTATTTCAGTTCCGTGACGCGTGATTTCGATGTAAAAATTTTGCGGAAAATTTTTGGTTAATTCTGCGAGCAACTCCGTTAATTTTTTTTCCTGATCTTCGAGTAGAAGTCGGCCAATTATGCCTTCGCAGCCTCCAGAAAGTGCGATTAATCCGGCGGATTTTTCTTTCAAAAGTTCGAAAGAAATATGCGGCGAAATTCCGCTTTGACGCTGCAAAAAACTGTGGGAGACGAGGTGCATCAAATTTTTATAACCCTCATCGTTGCGCGCGATTAGCGGTAATTTGACGAGAGAATTTTCGAAATCGAGATTAGAAGAATTCGCCGTTGCCGCAAAAAATTTCACCAAAATTTCGCAACCAAGAATCGGTTGAATCCCAGATTTTTTGCAGGCCGAAGAAAATTCCAGCGCTGCAAAAAGATTTTGACAGTCAGTAATTCCTAGAGCTGGTATTTTGTGAGTGATGGCGGTTTCAATTAAGTCAGGAATTTTTATTGCACCTTTGCACAGCGAAAAAGTTGTGTGGTTGCGAAGCGGGATGAACATTGATTGAAAGAGGAAAATTTAAAAATCCAGGGCGTGTTGCCAGGGCGTGTTGATATTCACTTTTATCCACAGTTTTTCAGAAATTTTTAGCGACTTTTTTACAAAATTTCGCCGCTGTATGTACATACCGCAAGAATATTTTGTAAAAAAATGAGCAAAAATTTCTGAAAAACTGTGGATAAAAGCGAATGTTAACACGCTCTAGCAGGCTCTATAAAAAATAATCTTGTTTTTTTTCAGCAAAGGCAACGGTGATTTTTAAATCATCTGAAGATGAGTGTTGTGAAAAAATTCATCGTAAAGGAAGGGGCTGGACATCTAAAATTTGGTGATGAATTTTTAAAATTAATTCATCAGTAAAAGCGTGAAGGTGGGTGGTGGAGATAAGGAGGCTCGAACTCCTGACCCCCTGCTTGCAAAGCAGGTGCTCTACCAACTGAGCTATATCCCCGAAGAAATTTTTTTGAAAAAAGGAAGTGATTTAAGAAAATCTGCAGCTTTCTAAAAATAAGGCGGCGGAAACTAGAAACGAAGAAAAAATTGTCAAAATAAAAATCAAAAATATGCCGAGCAAAAATTTCAAAAAAGCCTACAGCCTGATTGAGCTTTCAATCGTGATTCTGATTATTTCGATTTTGATTACCGGAGCTTTGTCAGTGTCGGTGAATAGCATTAATAATGCGAAGATTAAGGTGACGAATGATCGGATTGCGGAGATTTACAAGGCGTTGGGAAGTTATTTACTCATTAATAAAAAATTACCATGTCCAGCAGCACTGACATTGGAAAAAACTAATGGTAGTTATGGCACTGCTGGTACTGATGGAACTTGTACTGCTGCAGGTATTTATCTCTCAACTACCTCTGGCGCTCTTAGTTTGGTTTATGGAATGGTTCCGTTTAAAGCTTTAGGACTCACAAGTGATGTGGCAGAGGATGGGTTTGGTAGTAAAATTTCTTACGTAGTGCACAGAGATTTTACCACCACTATTGCCTATAATACTGGCGGACACACTACGACCGTACCATATGATCCCGCTTCTGCAATTATTCAGATTAAAGATAAAGTATCAGGCGTGATTAGTACATCATACGCGATTTTTGCTTTGATTGGGCATGGCGCTAATAAGTCTGGCGCATTCAACGCCGCTAGCGCCAGCACTACTCCGAACACTCGTTCCGCAGATGCCGATGAGATGGATAATGATACTGGCACGATTAGCGGCACGACTGCAAATTTTGATACCATGTTTATTTCTAGTTCAACTAGCAGCGATGTTTTTGATGATGTGGTTTTTGCTAAAAACAGAACTCAGATGTTGCAGGATTTTAATGCTTATTCGGTGATTCCTTGCGCAGCTACCAGTGAAAATCCTCTTTACGGCATTACCATTAACTGGCCAGCGGGATCATATGGACAGGTCGTAGTTTCCAGTACTAATTGCCCAGCGGGTTATACAAGCGGAGTTACCAAGCCCACAAAAAGATGTGGAGAATTTGGTGTTTGGCAATCCGGCGTGGTGAATCCTTGTCTTGCTCCGTAGACACTGTTAGCTAATTAATTTTCTTCCAACAAAAAAAGCGGAGCTGAAAATTAATTCGGCTCCGCTTTTTTGTTGTGGGCATAATTAACCCCAATAACGCTTAAAAAAATTAGCTTCAGTGCTACGCACTCTAAATCTCATCGCGATTGTCACCCCGCACTTGTTGCGGGGTCCATCTCGTCAAAGACACGATTTTATTGGTTGTGACGAAATTGACCCCG
>CAIYMZ010000111.1 GCA_903927415.1 uncultured Alphaproteobacteria bacterium | reverse complement strand
GGGAATCCAGTATCTCGAAAGATTCCTGGATTCCCGCCTGCGCGGGAATGACATCGAGGGCGGAGGCAGAAAAACAAAAATTGGAAAACTTCTTCGCCACCCGCCTCTGCACAAATTCCCGCCGCACGTGATAAATTTTTTGCAGCTCTTCGTGAGATTTTTTTAACTCGGAATTTTCTTTTTCGATCCCAAACAACTCCACCAAAAAATCCTCCAACACCACTGCCCGATCCAACAACTCCTCCCCCTTTCGCCTACCGCCTACCGCCTTTCGCCTAATCTCAAATTCCCCAAATTTTTGATCTAATTTTTCTAACCCTTCTTGTTCGTAAAGATCATCAAAAGCCAAGCCAAACGCGGGATTAAGAAAGTTTTGTGAGGACATCTTTTGCAATTTTTTCTTCGTCAAATTCGAATTTTTCGGCGCCGATAATTTGATATTTTTCGTGGCCTTTGCCGGCGAAAATCAGCACGTCACCAGCTTTTAATGTCGTGATCGCTTTTTCAATCGCAACTTTGCGATCGGCGATTTCAGCGGCTTTGGCGACATCGCAAGCAGCAAAAATTTCGGCACGAATTACTTCCGCTTTTTCACTGCGCGGATTGTCGTCGGTGACGATCACAACATCTGCCAAATCGCAAGCGATGCGTCCCATGATCGGACGCTTGCCGGCATCGCGATCGCCGCCGCAACCAAAAAGCACAATCACGCGCGATTTTGTTAGTCCGCGCGCGAGCTTTAAAACATTGGCGAGAGCGTCGGGCGAGTGAGCAGAATCAATAAAAATTTGAGCGCGATTTGGTAAAGTGGCGACGCGTTGCATCCTTCCCAGCGCTGGCTGCAAGAGGTAAAAATTTTTCAACAAATTTTTTAGTTGAGCTTCGTCGAGATCATTTTTCGCCAGCACATTTCCGAGAGCGCAGAGCACGTTAAATACCTGAAATTCACCGCTAATATTTAATTCAAATTCATATTTTTTTTGACGAAATTCAAAAGTGACGTGGTGATCGCGAATGCCAAGAAGCCTTAAATCGCGCGCTTTAAAACCATATTCGATTACGCGTAAATTTTTTTCCTCGCAGATTTTTTTTATTTTTTCGAATTCAGGAATGTCAGAATTAAGCACTGCCACTCCGCCATTTTCGCCGCCATTTTCTAGGACGCGCTCAAATAAAATCATTTTGCATTTGAAGTAATCATCCATCGATTTGTGGTAGTCGAGATGATCTTGAGTGAAGTTGGTGAAGCTGCCGACGTCAATTTTTAAACCAGCGACGCGGCCTTGTTCTAAGCCAATCGAGCTCACTTCGATTGCAACATCGTCAATGCCGGATTTTTTTAGGCTGTGCAAGTTTTTGTACAGCGAAACGATGTCTGGAGTTGTGAGCGATGAATTTTGTAGTTGGATACCGCGCTGCGTCATCATTACTCCGAGAGAGCCGATCGATGCAGATTTTTTTCCGAGAAATTCGAGAATTTGGCGCGTGAATTCGGCGATGGAAGTTTTGCCGTTAGTACCCGTGATGGCGTAGATGTTGGTTGGAAGTGGTGCGTAGAATGTTTTTAGGAAGTGAGTGAGGAGAGAAAATGGGTTTGAGGTTGTGATGAGAAACCCCCCCTCCCCCCTTGACAGGGTAGCGGCGGCTACAGTTGCAACGGCGCCGTTTTTGATGGCGTCAGGGATGAATTCTAAACCATCTTTTGATTTTCCGGGTAGAGCAAAAAAAACTGAATTTTTTTTTACCAGACGTGAGTCGATGGCGATGTCTTCGATCTCGATCTGGCTTGGATCGCCACTGATTTCGAAATCGACTTTAGCTTGCAAAAGAAGTTGGGAGAGCTTCATGAATCAGTTGATTAAACTTTTGCGCAGCGGCACGCGGATTGGCGTCGCGAGTGATTGGACGACCGACGACTAAATAAGAACTGCCATTGGTGAGTGCGGTTTTAACATCGGTGACGCGTTTTTGATCATCGCCTGCAAGCGTTGTCAGCCTGATTCCTGGGGTTACGATTAAAAAATCTTTACCAAAATTTTGACGTAAAGTTTTTGCTTCAAGCGCCGAAGAAACGACGCCATCAAGTCCTGATTCTAGAGCGATTGCGGTTCTTTTTATTACCAACTCTTCGAGTGAAATTTTGGGATCAGAGCCCATTTCAATTAAATCTTTTTGGTCAAGATTAGTCAGAGCAGCGATGGCGATGACACGCACTTTTCCCTTACTCTCTGCGGCTCTGCGCATGATGTCGCGACTACCGGCATGTATGGTCAACAAATCAACTTCATATTGCGCAATATTGGCAACAGCACGGGCGACAGTTTCAGAAATGTCGTGAAATTTTAGATCAGCAAAAATTTTTTTCCCGCGCGCTTTTAGAAATTTTACGAGCTCGAAATAATCGCCGCTCATCAGCAATTCCAAACCGATTTTGTAAAAAATTACTTCGTCAGAAAGTTCTTCGATTAGTTTTTTGGCCAAATCAAGATCAGGGAAATCAAGGGCTACGATTAATTTTTCTTGCGCGCTCATGTTATATTTTTTTTTCTTCACCGGTTATTAAGCGGATAATATTTTCTTTATGCCTAGCTAAAATCACAATGAATAAAAAAACACAAAACCAGAATTGCTCTGTTGGAGCGGCGTAAGTTGACGAGAGAATAATCGAAGAAAAAATTGCGATCAGTGATGAAACGGAAGATATGCGAAACAAGCAAAAAGACATGATCCAAAAACAGATCATTAAAAACCCAACTGCAGGATCAAGTGCCAGCAAAGTTGCAATTGCTGTAGCAACACCCTTGCCACCTTTGAAATTAAGATAGATCGGATAAATGTGAGCAATCACCGCAACAGCCCCGACTAAAACCAAAAACAAATGTAAATTTTCAAGATCGGAAAAATTAAACCGCGCCAAAATCACCATTACAGCACCCTTAAAACCATCTAGAATCAAAGTGACAAAACCGAGTTTTTTTCCAATAACTCTAGCAACATTTGTGGCACCAATATTTTTTGAACCCAATTCCCGAATATCTTTTTTGGCAAAAATTTTGGCGATGACTAGACCAAATGGAATTGCTGCAATCACGTAAGTAAGGATTAAAAATAAAATCTGATGAAGGAGGGTTGTCATTAATTGTCGTCGCCGTGAGTTGTGCTTTTGTTTTTGCGGAATGCATCAAGAGAAATTACTTTGGCTGACAAATCAACGGAGGCTTCACTTTTTTCATGACCAGAATTTTTATTGGCTCGATTTGATTCACCATGATCTCCCGATCCCAAATTCTCAATGTCACCGTAACTCATGCTGAATTTTAACGCAAAATTCATTGATGGATCAGCAAAAGAAGTGACCGCCTTATATGGCACTACTAGCTTTTCATATTTTCCGCCAAAGCTTAAAGAAATTCTGAATAATTCACTTTCTACAACCAAGCTTCTGTACTGATACTGCACAGCAATGGTCATTTCTTCGGGAAATTTTTCGAGCAAATATCCTGGAATTGAAGCGCCAGGAAAATGCGTCATGAAAGTGATTAGAAAATAATGCCCTCCCGGTAATCCAGGTTTTTCAATTTTTTTGAGGGTTTCATAAATCACCGAACGCATCGAGTTTTCGATAATTTCGTCATATCCGATTAAATCCTGCATGAGATTGTGAGTAATTAACAAAAAAATTGCCCAGTTTCTGTTGACAGGCACTGGGCGAGCCCCGACAAAATCACTTATGCTAACGCAGCTACAGCCACAGGAGCAAATTCGAAATTGTCATTAGCAAAGTTATCGTTTGCGTTTACTTTTTTTGAACGGATGTCTTCAGGCTTTCGCCTTACAACCGGCAGTTTCTCAACCGGACAAAGTTAATTCCTTTAGTATCTGTCGAAAGCTATTCACCCCCGGAATTAATCTGAGAAGACGTTGCCACTTGGAATTAATTCCATGACACAAGCCATCAGGCCGAAAAAAGCCGTTTAGGCTTTTTTCTCGGTGGAGGTGCTGGGTACTGCCCCCAGGTCCAAATGTTTATTACGAATTCATTTTATTGTCATAGTCTTTTGACCTTACAGCCAAAAGCGCTGCGCAACTTAATTACCAAAAATTTTTTCACAAGGCCAATATCGTTTTTGCAAAAAAATTCTGATCAACAGAACTCTTCTTTTCGCCATCCCATTCTTCTTTTGTCACCACGTCGCATGACGGGGTCCATCTTGTCGCAATTTCTGATTTTATTTTAGTTCAGAAGCTGTGACGCCATAGACCCCGTCATGCGACGGGGTGACAATAAAAATTACGACGTGAAATAAAAAAAATTGTAACGGAAGTGATAAACAAATCTGTGCTACCTACGAAACCTTAATCCCATATTTTCTACCCAAATATTTTTCGATCTCCTTCCGCTCATCGTCAGCAAGCACGCGGCCATACATGATGATCTCGGAAATGTAGCCATCGTAGTGATAATTTCCGCCAACGACATATCCACCGATGCGGAATGTTGCCGTTGTAGCTGGAGGTAAGTAAGCGGCGGTGTCGGTATTAGTGCCAACCTGAATGCCATTTTTGTACAGCATGGATACGAGACTGGTTCTGCTAGCGGTGACGATATATGGCAAATCCAAGACAAGCGCGGCTGAGTCTTTAACAATTTTCACCCCACTGCCGTATATTTCCATGGTGAGCTTGTGAGTATCAGCTGCGGTATTTTTATAAAGTTCAAACCCACGACTTGTGGTATAATTATCAATAAACATCCCAAGCGTGGTTGACGCTTCCATAGGTCTAATCACAACGAAGATGGTAAATTCCGGCGTGTTGATTACTGGCGAGTAAGCTGCATCTAATTTTTTTCCAGTAGTGCAATCAGCCGACGCATCAAAATATAAGGTCGGTAAACCGTTAATGCCGTTATCTTTGTAAAGTGGGCGAAGGCTGTCAGTTCCTTGAGTAAAATTCACCCTTGAAGCTGGAACTAACTGCTGATTTTGGTCACTCCAAGTTTGTACCGCGTTACCATTTTGCACCACTGTCGAGCCAGCTGCATTAACCATCGAACCCTCCGCCGTTGCATCAAGCCACAACACCATATTATCAACCACGGCAGCGTAAGAACTTTTAGTTAAAGAGCGCGCGGTTTTGAGTTTTGATTTTTTAATTAACTTTGAGCCTTCCGTCATGCCGGCGACCAAAACTCCAACGATTAAAATTATGAAGGAAAGTTCGATAAGAGAAAAGGCGCGGGAGATTTTCATACGACTGGAGTGACTTGATTTTCTACGAAACTTGAATCCCGTATTTTTTGCCCAGATATTTTTCGATTTCTTTGCGCTCTTCTGTTTCAAGCACGCGGCTATACAAAATCATTTCAGAAATGTAGCCGTCAAAGTTACTTGTGCTATCACCGTTAGAAAAAGCGCCAATTATGAAACCTTTATTATTAAAGTTGGCGGTAAATGCAGCATGACTTATAGTTCCAGAAATTGTCTGCGTTCCATTACGATAAATAATTCCAGAGCTAGCATTGGCAGTTGCAGAATAGACATAATTTTTATTCAAAGTTGCACTTGAGCCATCAGTAATTCCGCCACCATTTGTACTTAAAGAAACTTTATAGGTAGGCGACTGCAAAAGATAAATTCTAGTGCTAGGAGAAGAACAAAAGGCATCAAATATGTAGCCATTATTTGCTGCTACTATCGGACGCATTACAACAAATATCGTTATTTGATCTGATGGAAACGTAAATATCGAGTATAGCGCATTCCCATTGGTTTGAGTGCCATCCGCATTAAAATATAAAGTCGGTAAACCGTTAATGCCGTTATCTTTGTAAAGTGGACGATTGGCATCGGTTGATTGAACAAAAGAATATTTTGAAATTACCTGCGGATTCACATCATTCCAAGTTTGGATTTTTTCATCATTTTGTACCGTCGCCAAACCAGACACATTAACCATCGAGCCTTCCGCCGTTGCATCAAGCCACAAAATCATATCTTCAACCGAGGCAGCATAAGAAGCTTTGGTCATCGCACGAGCAGTTCTGAGTTTGGATTTTTTAAATAATTTTGAGCCTTCGGTCATGCCAGCAACCAAAACTCCAACGATTAAAATTACGATTGAAATTTCAACAAGTGAGAAAGCGCGCGAAATTTTCATGAAATTAAATTTTTAAAGTTACACAAACCGGACAGTGATCCGAGGCTTTTTCTTGGTCTCTGACGCCGCGATCCTCAACACTTGCAGCAAAAATTTTATCCGCCGCTTGTGGCGAAGTTAGAAGATAATCGATGCGAGCTCCTTTGTTCTGTTGCCAGCCTTGCCCTCGATAATCCCACCAAGAAAAAACTTGATGCTGTGGATTGGTGGCGCGGTAAGAATCAATAAGTCCGAGATTTAAAAGTGAACGAAATTTTTGGCGCTCGAGCGGATGAAAAAGAATTTGTCCCGAAAAATTTTGTGGATCGAAAATGTCGATCTCTTCAGCAGCAACATTAAAATCGCCACCGAAAATCTGCATTTCGTCAAACTCGGCGAGACTAGAAAGGTAAGACTTAAGACGATCGAAGAAATTTAATTTGTAGAGAAATTTTTTGCTGTTTTCGAGAGTTTCGTTCGGAGCCAAATCGCCGCCACCATTGGGAACGTAGATTGAAGCGACGCGGATTGCGGAACTTCCAACCGAGATCACCGCTTCGATGTAACGCGCCTGCTCGTCGATTACTGATGAACCCCACATCGTCGCGCTACGCGTCGACTCACTCCCCCCTAACAGGGGAGAGCTTGGCAACCCTTTCACCGCATCCTCAATTTTAAATTTCGAAAGAATTGCGACACCGTTGTAAGTTTTTTGACCGTAAACCGCAGCATTGTAACCCAAATCAAACAAGGCCTCGAACGGAAATTTTTCTTCAACACATTTTAATTCCTGCAACAAAACCACATCCGGCTGCGAATTTTTTAACCACTCAAGCAACCGCGGCAGACGTGCGTTGATCGAGTTTACGTTGAAGCTGGCGATTTTTATTTGGGTCATTTGACGAATGGTATACCAATTGAAGTTGGAGAGGCCGAACTCATTTTTTAGTTCGTCATTGCGAGCGAAGCGCGGCAATCCAGTAAACTGCAACGCATGGATTGCTTCGCTTAAGCTCGCAATGACGAACTCTAAGTTCGGTGTTTTGAATCAGTTTGGGCATAGGCTGTTTTTTGTCGCTTTGCGCCATCGCTACAAATTTTTCATAAAATGAAACCCGCGAATATAAAAATTCTCGCGGAAATAAAGCGGGTGGGATTTTTTATTTTCGGTGAATGAGTCCAAAATAATTTTTTCGCAGCGCAATTCTTTGCCGATTTTTTCCATCTCATCCAAAATTTTTTTCCCGATTCCTGATCCTCTTTTTTCTTCATCAACAATAAAACTCGAAAGTTGAAGATAGCGCCCGCAATAAAGCATCCGTAGCACCCAATAACCGCACACCCCAACAATTTCATCGCCAATAAAAGCACCGATCATTTTAAAATCATTCATCGCCATCATCTCCGAAATCTGTGCTTCGTAATTTTCCAAACTCATATTTTCGTAACGCTGGCGGATGATCGGAAAGGCGGAGAGAATTTCGGATTTGCTGCTGAGTTTTTGGATTGTGATTTGGGGCATTTTTTTGTATCAGGAATATTTGGACTTCATTCTTTCAAGTTGAAAATACCGATTTTCTTTTCATCTTTCTGGACCCCGCAACAAGTGCGGGGTGACACTGAGTGTAAGTTGCGTGGTGACACTGAGTGTAAGTTGCGGGGTGACACTGAGTGTAAGTTGCGTGGTGACACTGAGTGTAAGTTGCGTGATGACACTGAGTGTAAGTTGCGTGATGACACTGAGTGTAAGTTGCGGGGTGACACTGAGTGTAAGTTGCGTGGTGACACTGAGTGTAAGTTGCGGGGTGACACTGAGTGTAAGTTGTCACCCCGCACTTGTTGCGGGGTCCATTTTAAAAGTACGGTATCTTGAATCAGATTAAGTATAATCGAAAAACCATAAATCAGGCCACCTTCAGATATCCACAAAAATGTCCAATTATGTCCAATAATTTTGGCAGACATTACAGATTTTTCAACCACCACTCAAGCGCCGCAGCCCAATAAGCGACTGTTCCGGCGCCAGTGCATAATAAATTTCCTGACTTAATTTTACGAAATCTTAACTCCGTATTTTTTACCCAAATATTTTTCCACCGATTGTCTTTCTGCAGTTTTTAAAGCGCGGCTGAACATGATGAATTCGGAGATGTAGCCGTCGAAGCTTTGGCTACTACCACTAGTAAATGAAGAGCCCAATATAAAGTTACCAGAGCTCGCAGGTGTATTGCCACCGACGACAGAAGAGATCAAATTCGCGCCATCGCGATAAATATATTTTGTCGTTGCATCCATGATAAAATCAAGAATGTGCACTTTATTGTGACTAACGCCGGCGATAGATGGACCGGACACATAGCCACCATAATATGTCCAGAACTCGACCCGCTCCAAGCTATTACGATAATCTAATCTAAGATACCCACCACCGTTGTATAAAGGATGCGTATCTCCACTCGACCCTATCTCTATTGGTTGAAGCACAATAAAAATAGTAAATTGCGATGGATTTAAAGTTGCTGAATAGCTTGTAAACAAAGCATCTCCCGCAGTGCCATCCGTTGCTGGATCAAAACGCAAAGTCGGCAAACCATTAATACCATTTTGTTTATAAGTCGGGTAAGAGCCCGCGGTCGATTGAGTAAAAGAAAATTTAGAAGTCGTTTGCGGATTTTGATCTGTCCAAGGACTTATCTCATCACCGTCATTAATATCAGTTGTTGAGCCGCTGCTGGCCTTGGCAAGCATACCTTCCGCCGTTGCATCGAGCCACAGAATAATATCGCTAATTCCATTAACATCCGACCCTTGCGTGAGAGAACGCGCGGCCGAGAGCTTCATTTGCGCAATAATTCTGCTGCCCTGAATCACGCCAGCGATCAAAATTCCAATGATCATAATTACGATTGAGAGCTCTACGAGAGAAAAGGCGCGAGATTTTTTCATAAATTTAATTTTTAGATTCAAAAAATTTGGTAATTATTTGAGGCTTACATTTTTTTAGAAATAAATAAGCCATTTCTAGTATTCAAGAATTTTTCAACCACCACTCAAGCGCCGCAGCACAATAAGCGACTGTTCCGGCGCCAGTGCATAAAATTAAATCTTCTGACTTAATTTTACGAAATCTTAACTCCGTATTTTTGACCCAAATATTTTTCCACCGATTGTCTTTCTGCAGTTTTTAGAGCGCGGCTGAACATGATGAATTCGGAGATGTAGCCGTCGAAGTTACCACTTTCACCTACATACACGGAACCGATTGAGAAATTATCTGCGGTAAATGCCGAGTGAAGCCCAGCTCCAGATTCCTGCAATACTCCATTGCGATAGATACTGCTGGTGGTGCTAGTTGCGACTGCAGAAGTGATGTAATTATTATTTAGAGCGACAGCTGCAAGATCAAGAACATCAGAACCGGAGGCGTATAAATGAGTTTTAGCATCAGAAGATATCCCAATGAGAAATCTTTCGCCACCGGTCTCCGCATAGGAATCGATGAGATATCCTTCTTCAACAGGCGCTTCAATCGGACGCATGACAATAAACACGGTTACTTCGCTTGTAAGAAATACGAATGATGATGATGGGAGTAGTGCTTTTCCATCAGCATTATTGGTCGCATCAAAATATAAAGTTGGTAAACCGTTGATGCCATTAGCTTTGTAAATCGGACGCATAGCATTGGTTCCTTGCGCAAAAGAATATCTAGCGGTCTTTTGCGGATTTTGATCTGCCCAAGCACTTACGGTATCACCATCTCCAACATTAGTTGAGCCACTAGCATTAGAGAGCATACCTTCTGCCGTTACATCGAGCCACAGACAAATATCGCTAATTCCATTAACATCCGAACCTCGCGTGAGAGAACGCGCGGTCGAGAGCTTCATTTGCGCAACTACTCTACTACCCTGCGTCACACCGGCGACTAAAATTCCGATGATTAAAATTACGATTGAAAGCTCGATGAGAGAAAATGCGCGAGATTTTTTCATAAATTTGAATTGGTAAAGTTTAGAGCCGATCTGATTCAAAACACCGATCTTTTACAACCGGACCCCGCAACAAGTGCGGGGTGACAACTCATACTCAGTGTCACCCTCATACTCAGTGTCACCCTCATACACAGTGTCACCCCGCACTTGTTGCGGGGTCCGGAAAGCTAAAAATAAAAGTCGGTAGCTT
>CAIYMZ010000110.1 GCA_903927415.1 uncultured Alphaproteobacteria bacterium | reverse complement strand
TCATCATCAGCTCCATCATCATCAGCTCCATCATCATCAGCTCCATCATCATCAGCTCCATCATCATCAGCTCCATCATCATCAGCTCCATCTTCATCAGCTCCAGCATCATCAGCTCCAGCATCATCAGCTCCATCTTCATCAGCTCCAGCATCATCAGCTCCAGCATCATCAGCTCCATCCACAAAATTTGTGGTTAACTCAGTAGGAAGCAAACATTTGATACCGGCGTTGTATGCACGTAGATCGGGGTCTAGAGAGACTGATTCAGGAGGGGTTGCTTTGGGTGGCAACTCCAATCCCAATAGTGGAAGTGAATGGATTTCGTTAGATTTGAGTGGAAGCCAATGTCAGAAAATTGTGGGGGCTTTGAAGAAAGTGCGTGATGGTGCGGGGCTGGCAGAGTTAACCGCGTCAGATAAGGCGAGTTTGAATATGCTTGTTGGGCTGCGCGACAAAAATGGGGATAGTGAAAAAATGATGCAATCCGCGAGAAATATAGCAGCGATAATTGGCAGAGAAAGTCAGGCCTATTCCTTGATTTATACTGATCGAGGACAAACTAAGCTGAATTCTAATCAGAAAATTGAAGGCGATATTAATCCTCAAGAATATTTCACAATGGCATTGGAAAATGCGATTAATAAACCGCTGTCGGCCATAACAAGATCGAATGCAAAACAGCTTTCCGGAGGAAGAGGAGGGGGGAGGAGGCAGTAGTGAGTTTTATTCCTTCACGATTTCAGGCATGTCAATTCTGATGAATCCAGATTGTAAATTCACCTCTGGAAAAAGTTGGTTTTTGAATGGGAAATTTTCAATTTTTTCACGATTATTTTTTGGATCAGCTTCATCAAATTCAATTTCAATAATTCCTCCAGCGCCGTGATCAAAGACGTTGAGCGCTTTGCCAATTTTTTTTGAATCCATGTCGATTACAGCAAGTCCAATCAAATCAACGTAATAAAACTCATCGTCACTTGTGTCATCAAAGTCAGAGCGATTGGCAAAAATTTCTGTGCCGCGCAATTTCTCAGCGGCGTTGCGATCAGTAATGCCATCGATTTTTACAATTAAAATTGCATCACCAGATCCATTAGTGCCAATTGCTGATTTGTTTTTATTGCTAATTTTTAACTTTAGAGAAGTTCCGGATTCATCAAAAAGTGAATATTTTTCAATTTTTAGAGGATCGCTGAGATAGCTGATAATCTTGACCTCACCCTTGATTCCAAAAACAGAAATAATTTTTCCGATTAAAACTTTTTTAGTCATTTTTTATTTTTTTAAATTCTTCATTACGAAATTTTTTTGCCAGATTTTCTAAAGTTGCGTTGATAAAAGTGATTTTTTTTGAATCAAAAAAGCTGGCAGCTATGTCCACATATTCGTTGATGATTACCTTCAGAGGCGCGTCTAACATGGACTTCAATTCAAAGGCGCCTAGCCGCAGAATCTGTAGCGTCACATCATCGAGCTTTGCGAGCGTCCAGCCATCTTTTAAAAATTCAGAAATTTCTGTATCGATTTTTATCCCATCAAACGCAATTCCAGAAAGTAAATTTTCTAAAAATTCTGAGTCAATTTTTTCGCGATAAGAAGAAAGATTTTCATCCGAATCGATTAAATAATTTTCGATCACATCATTTTTTATTTCGTCCAAGTTTTTTTCGTTACCAAAAAAATTATGTTGATAAAAAATTTGTATGGCCATGAGGCGAGATAGGCTGCGCTTCTGATTGGAATTAACTTTTTTAGTTTTTATTTTTTTTTGCATAATTGATTTTTTTGATTCTAACTTCTTGCTCTCAACTTCTCACATCTTTTTCTCTTTTTCCATGAAATATCTTTCCTACAAACATAAAAAAAATTACGACGAAATTTTTGTTGAAAATGTTGCGATCGTTGAAATTGCCAAAGTGGTTGGTACCCCATTTTATTGCTATTCTAAAAAAACTTTAGTTGAGAATTTTCAAAATTTTTTTGACGCATTTTCGGCAGAAGAAATTTCTGATTACAAAATTTGTTATGCAGTCAAAGCCAATTTTAACATTCATTTGGTAAAAATTTTAACAGAGTTGGGGGCTGGAATTGACGCGGTTTCAGCCGGTGAAATTTTTCGTGGAATTCATGCGGGTTGTGATCCAAAAAAAATTGTGTTTGCTGGAGTCGGAAAAACGCGTGAAGAAATTTCTTATGCTTTAAAAAATGGTGTCGAAGAATTTTCTGTTGAGTCGATTGCTGAAATGTTTTTGTTGAGTGAGGTGGCAGTGAGTTTGAATAAGAAAGCAAAATTTTCGTTGCGCGTAAATCCGAATGTCGACGCCAAAACTCATGACAAAATTTCTACCGGTAGAAAGGGTGATAAATTTGGTGTTGATATTGAGTTTGCGGAAGAAATTTATGCAAAAGCAGCAAAGCTACCAGGTCTTGAAATCTATGGTGTTGCGATGCATATCGGTTCACAAATTACGACGCTCGAACCATTCAAATTAGCATTTCAGAAGTTGCGAGAATTGTGCATAACTTTGCACAAAAATGGTCACAAAATTTCCGCTCTCGATTTTGGTGGTGGCATCGGAATTTTATACAAAAATGAAAATACACTTTTGATCAAAGATTACGTGAAATTGATCAAGAAAATTACCAAAGATTTGGAAGTCAAAATTACTATAGCACCAGGAAGGGCGATGATTGGTAGCGCTGGAGCTCTGGTAACAAAAGTAATTTTTTTGAAAGAATCTGGTGAAAAAAATTTCGTAATTATTGATGCTGCAATGAATGATTTAATGCGCCCAGGATTGTACGATTCCTATCACGAAGTTTTGCCGGTGACTAAAAAGTGTGGCGTAAAATTGACTTATGATTTGGTTGGGCCGGTGTGTGAAAGCACTGACATTTTAGCAAAGAACCGCGATCTAATTGATCCGAAATCCGAAGATTTATTTTTATTCGTAAGCGCGGGGGCTTACGGCTCATCGATGTCTAACGAGTATAACTGTCGTCCGATGATTCCAGAAATTCTGGTTGATGGAGATATATTCAAAGTGATCCGCAAGAGGCCGAGCTTTTTGGAAATGTTGCGTCTAGAAGTGTTTTAAATGTCTTGGATCCTCTACACCATTGCCGCCACGCTCTTTCAAACCTTTCGGAATTTGAAACAAAAAGGGCTGAATAAAAATCTTGATGTGCTGACGACTCCTTGGTCGAGATACATTCTGCCGCTGCCTTTGGCGCTGTTTGTTGCGGCGAAAACTTTTTTTCTGGCGAGCGAATTATTTATTTTTACTGCGTAATCACGGCGGTTTTTCAAATCGCCGGAAATATTTTTTTGCTAAAAACTTTTAAATCAAAAAATTTTAGCATCGGGATTGCCTTCTATAAAACAGAGGTTCTGCAGGCGATGGTGATCGGGTTTTTATTTTTTAACGCGACGATTTCGCTGTCAGGATTTTCTTGGACAGTATTGGATGAAAACTTCTGTGAAGCCTTTATTTTCTAGGCTCTAATGAACATCTTCGGACGTTGCCAAATAATGAAATGGCGGGAGTGACGAGACTTGAACTCGCGACCTCTTGCGTGACAGGCAAGCGCTCTAACCAGCTGAGCTACACCCCCAAGAAAGTAAAGTGGTTATATG
>CAIYMZ010000109.1 GCA_903927415.1 uncultured Alphaproteobacteria bacterium | reverse complement strand
TTAAAAAAATGGCAAGAAAAAACCGGGGTTTCGTGTTATTTTTTGACATTATTTTTTGCAGGAAGGAAATTGAAGCGGACAAGATCGAAATAATGTATGAGGCAGGTTTTTTGAATTCAACTTAAAGACAAATTTCAGCCCCTTGTGGCAGAGGTTGACTTTTAAGAAAAAATTCAAATTCTGCGCGCCTTATTCACTCGCGATATATCCGTTCATCAGGCTTAATAATTCAAATAACGGTCATGTTGCGATTCTTCACTTTCACAACTTTTTCCTTTCTCATTTCTTTTTCAGCTCTTGCTGCCTTTCCATCTTTCCAAATTGCTGCGCGTAGTCACATTCAAATTGTTGGATCATCAACTGTTTATCCCTTCACCTCAGTAATTGCTGAAACCTTTGGTCGCGATACTGAATTTAAAACTCCGATTGTTGAGGCCACAGGAACTGGGGGTGGCTTTAAGTTATTTTGCTCAGGAATTGGTTTTAATTATCCGGATTTTTCCAACGCTTCGCGAAAAATTGAAGCAAGTGAAATCAAAAAATGCGCCGAAAATGGTGTCAAAAAAATTGTCGAAATAAAAATCGGTTATGACGGAATTGTTCTCGCCAATTCTGTGTCGGGGAAGAAATACAGCCTGACAAAAAAACAAATTTTCTTCGCGCTCGCCGCAAAAATTCCTGATCCAAAAAGCGGAAAATTAGTCGAAAATTTTTACCAAAAATGGAGTGACATCGATCCGACTTTACCAAAAATTAACATTGCGATTTACGGTCCGCCGACAACTTCTGGAACGCGCGATGCCTTCGTAGAATTGGTGATGGAAGATGTTTGTGTTAAGATACCAGAATTTTCCGCCGCTTTTCCTGATGCAAAAATCCGCAAGAAAAAATGTCACATAATTCGCTCCGACGGTCATTTCATCGAGGCTGGTGAAAATGACAATTTGATCGTACAAAAATTAAAAAATGACGTCGATGCTTTGGGAATTTTTGGCTTCAGTTTCTTGGAAGAAAATCATGATTCCTTACAACCGGCAAAAATTAATCAAACTACGCCGAGCTTTGGAAACATTGTTTCGGGAGCTTATCCAGTTTCTCGTCCGCTTTTCATTTATTTCAAAAAAGAGCATCTCGATTTGGTCGCGGGGATGCGGGAATTCGCCCAAGAAATTATCAGCAAAAATACCATCGGCAGTGACGGTTATTTGCTGCAAAAAGGTCTCATCCCATTAACGGATTTGGAACTCAAAAAAGTGCGGGATGAGGTGATGCGCAGTTTTAATTAGCTGTGCATTCTGTTTGAAGTCATTGCTTGATTGGTTCTGCAGAGAATCAGTTTCGTGATAGGCCTCTCGTCTTTAACTATAAATATCGGAGCTAACCATGGTATTCATTCCACTGGCAGTGTTAGTTACGTTATCAATAGTTGCTTCATTGAGCTAGAGATTGCGTAAGCGTTTTTTCCTTCAAGAAAAGATGAGAAGTTTATCCGAGCGATAACTTCTTATGCACGGCCCGTCGCAGGAATATTTTCCGCGGCGGGTTTTTAGTTCTTTCAGAATTAGGAATTAGGAATTAAGAATCGTTCCTCCCAACTCATCATTTACCTCATTTCATGGAAGAAACCTTCATAAAAGTTACCGGCGCGAAAGAACATAATTTAAAAAATGTCAGCATCGAAATTCCTAAAAATCAGCTCGTTGTCGTAACAGGCTTGAGCGGTTCTGGCAAATCCTCTTTGGTGTTTGATACGATTTATGCCGAGGGCCAACGTCGCTTCATCGAGAGTTTGTCATCCTACGCTCGTCAGTTTTTGGACATGCAGGATAAGCCTGATGTTGAATCAATCACGGGACTTTCTCCATCAATCGCAATTGACCAAAGAACCACCTCTCGTAATCCGCGCTCAACCGTGGGAACCGTCACCGAAATTTACGATCACTTTCGTCTTTTATTTGCGCGCATCGGCATCCCTTATTCCCCAACTACTGGCAAACCAATTGAAAGCCAGTCTGCCTCGGTAATGGTTGATAAAATTTTACAATTACCAAAAAAAACGCGAATTTATTTACTTGCTCCAATCGTTCGTGGACAAAAAGGTGAATATCGCAAAGAGATGATGAATGCGCGTAAACAGGGCTTTCAGCGCATTAAGGTCGACGGCAAAGTTCATGACCTAAACGAAATTCTTCCCGCTATCGATAAAAATAAAAAACACGATATTGAAATTATTGTTGATCGTATCGTCATCGCTGAAGATTTGGGTAATCGGCTTGCTGACTCAGTCGAAACCGCGTTAAAACTTTCTGATGGTCTACTTTACGTCGAAATTGTTGCTGCAGCAGAAGGTTCAAAATCAGCCCACAAAACTGGCGATTTTTTAATCTTCAGCGAAAAATTTTCTTGCCCAATCTCTGGATTCACGATTCAGGAAATTGAACCACGACTCTTCTCCTTCAACTCACCATTCGGCGCCTGCAAACATTGCGATGGACTTGGAACCGAGCTTTATTTCAGCGAAGATTTAGTCGTTGAAGATGAAAATTTATCGCTACGTCAAGGCGCAATTGCAGTTTGGCAAGGGGTGCAAGAACGCTTCTATCAACAGGTTCTGACAGCAATGGCAACACATTATAATTTCAGTCTCGACGCCCCTTTCAAAACACTTTCACCGGCAGTAAAAAATATAATTTTTTATGGAACTGGCGAGGAAGAAGTTGAAATTAAAATTGAAGACGGACTCAAGGCAATCAAAGTTAAAAAGGCTTTTGATGGCGTTGTGAATAGTTTGAAAAAAAGATTTTTGGAAAGCGAAAGTGAATCGATGCGCGATGATTTAGCGAAATTTCAAACTTTAAAAATTTGTGATACATGTCACGGACATCGGCTGAACGAGCAAGCTCTGTCTGTAAAAATTGCCGGATTGCATGTCGGCGAAGTCAGCAGAATGTCGATTGAAAAAGCAGTGGATTGGTTTGACGAATTGCCAAAAAAATTGACCTCGATGCAAAATCAGATTTCTGAAAGATTGCTTAAAGAAATCACGCGTCGCTTGGGTTTTCTGCGTAATGTCGGTTTGGAATATTTGACGGTCAATCGTGAGGCAGGAACTTTGTCAGGTGGAGAAGCTCAAAGAATCCGTCTGGCCTCTCAAATTGGTTCTGGACTTTCCGGCGTGCTTTATGTGCTCGACGAACCCTCAATTGGCCTACATCAATCGGATAATAGCAAATTGATTACCACATTAAAAAGTTTGCGCGATCTCGGAAATTCAGTGATCGTTGTTGAGCATGATGAAGAAATGATGCGCGAAGCAGAATACCTGATTGACGTTGGTCCAGGCGCTGGAATTCACGGTGGAGAAATTATTTCTGCTGGTCTGCCGAACCACGTAATCAGCGATCCAAACAGCATTACTGGACAATATCTCAGTGGCAAAAAGCAGATTGAGACTCCGAAAAAACGCAGAAAAATTGATGCAAAGAAAATGATCACGCTTAAGGGTGCGACGATCAACAATCTCAAAAATCTTACACTGAATCTGCCATTAAAAATTTTTGCTGCAGTGTCTGGAATCTCTGGTGGGGGCAAATCAAGCCTGATCATAAAAACACTTTATCCAGCTCTAAATAAAATTTTGAACAAAACAAAAGTTGTCCCCGGACCTTATGAATCATTATCCGGATATCACTTCATCGACAAAATTATTGAGATCGATCAATCGCCAATAGGCCGCACACCTCGCTCCAACCCTTGCACTTACGTTGGCGCATTCACTTTCATTCGCGAATTTTACACCGGCTTGCCCGAATCAAAAGCTCGCGGCTACAAGGTCGGAAGATTTTCCTTCAACGTCAAAGGTGGTCGTTGCGAAACCTGCCAGGGTGATGGATTAATCAAAATTGAAATGCATTTTTTACCAGACGTTTACGTACGCTGCGAAACTTGTCACGGCAAACGCTACAACCGCGAGACTTTAGAAATTAAATACAAGGGCAAATCGATTTCTGATATTCTGGAAATGACCGCTGAAGATGCTTCAGAATTTTTCTCAAATATGCCATACATCAACGATAAATTTAAATCGCTCTGCGACGTTGGACTGGGATATATCCGCGTTGGACAAAGCGCCACCACGCTTTCTGGTGGAGAGGCTCAACGCATAAAACTGGCGAAGGAATTAAGTCGCAAAGCAACCGGCGATACTTTGTACATCCTCGACGAACCAACAACTGGCTTACATTTTGAAGACATCAATAAACTTTTAAAAGTGCTGCACAAGCTTGTTGATGCCGGAAATTCAATTCTTGTAATCGAACATAATCTCGACGTTTTAAAAACTGCAGATCACATCATTGACATCGGTCCATGCGGTGGTGAAAAAGGTGGTTACATCGTTGCCGAAGGCACTCCAGAAGAAATCGCTAAAAATAAAAAATCAGTTACAGGAAAATATTTGGCGAAGGTTTTGAAGTAGTTAACCCTGTTGACTTCATTTTTATTTTCATGCCCAACTCCCCCCTAAAATCCTCCCTGCTCTCTTGCTCTCTCCTAGTGCAAAAACGCATGCATGATTTACTGCCAGAAAATTTTGATGATTCGAAATTGGTCGAAGCAATGCGTTACAGTGCAATGTCAGAGGGCAAAAGAATTCGCCCATTTTTGCTAATCACAGTGGCGCAGATTTTTGGAGTGAAGCCACTTGCAGCTTTAAACGCTGCAACCGCAATCGAATTTATTCACGCCTACTCTCTCATTCACGACGATCTACCAGCAATGGATGATGATGACATGCGTCGTGGTAAACCGACTTGTCACAAAAAATTTGACGAGGCAACTGCAATTCTTGCCGGCGATGCCTTGCTAACTTATGCTTTCGAAATCCTCGCAGATCCAACAACCAGCAAAGATGCTTCAACTCGCTGTGAGCTGATTAAAACCCTTGCCAAAGCTTCTGGATTTCAAGGAATGGCTGGTGGACAAATGATTGATTTAGAAAAATCTGATCAAAAAATTTCCAATGAAGAATTGGCAAAATTACATCGTTTAAAAACCGGCGAACTTTTTATGGCAGCTGCGGAGATGGGTGCAATTATTGGTCGCACAGGCTTGAATGAGAGAAAGGCTTTACGAGCTTTTGCACATGATTTAGGTTTGGCATTCCAGATCAAGGACGACATTTTGGATCATCGCGGCATCAGTATTGGCAAGGTTGAAATTGATGAAGCAATCCACAAAAAGCCGAAGGAAAATGCCAGTATCGTTGATGTGATCGGATTAGAGAATGCCAAAAAACAGCTGGAACTATTGAGAGATCAATCAATTGCTCATCTAAAGATTTTTGGTGAAAAGGCGAGGTTATTGGTAGAGCTGGTAGAGTTTATAATTGCGCGCGATTGTTAGCTTGAAATTGTATTTCTAAATTTTTGCAGATTTTTTTTAATCTCCTCTAGACGTTCCTCGATTTTCATACGAACTCTTGCCTCAATCATCGGAATTTTAATGTTAGAAAAATCTACCAATCTAGCTTTAGGATTGATCGAAGAGTCAATTTTAATTTCGATATTTGGATCAATAAAATCATCCAATTCGATTAAAGTTTTTTTTGATTTTGGCATTGATTGAGCCTTTTTAGGTAAAACGTTTTTTATATTTCAAAGCAAAATGCTTGATGATGACGCCACAGATTGCAGTGAGTGGAACCGCAACTAACACGCCAACAAATCCAAATAAGGCACCGAAAAAAAATAGACCAAAAATAATCCAGACTGGATGAAGTCCAATTTTTGAACCGATCAATTTAGGAGTCAGAAAATTTGATTCGATAAGCTGCCCAAATATGAAAACCGCGGTCACGGCAATGACATGATTTGGATCGAATCCCCACTGAAATAATCCAATGACAGTTGCCGCCATCACTCCACAAAGCATCCCAACATATGGAATGAAAGAAAAAATTCCGGTTAAAAATCCGATTAAAAATCCGAAATTAAGTCCGGTAAAACTAAGCATACTCGAATAAATTATGCCAAGGATGAGGCAAACATTAAATTGGCCACGAACATAGCCTGACAAAGTTTTATCGATTTCATTTGTTACTTCTTTTACTGAAATAGAAATACCACGCGGCAAATAATCATGAATTTTTCCGATCAAAATATCCCAGTCCTTGAGCAAATAAAAAATGAGAATTGGCGAAACAAAAATCAGCGACAAAATGTTGAGTAGCGTAAAAGAAGAACTAACCGCATTGTTAAAAATATTTTTCGATAAATCGACAAATTGCGCGGAGAGATATTGATCTTCAATCAAGTGCGAAAAATCGGTCTGTAGCTTGAAACCAAACTTGTTGAGGCTGGTCGCAATTTCTGGATAAAAGTCATTAATGATGGTTTGAAAATATCCCGGCAATGCCTCAACCAAAGCAGAGAATTGGGTGTAAATTATTGGCAATAAAATCGAACAAATCGCAACTAACAAAGTAACGAATAGCCCCAAGATTAGCGAGGTAGACGTGAGGCGTGATAGCCTATATTTTGCATGCAAATGATCTACAAGCGGATCAAGAAAATAAGCGATGATCAGCGAACAAACAAATGGGGGCAGAACTGATTTTATTAAAAAAATTAGCCATAAAAAAGCTGCCAGAGCAACAATGATAAAAATAATTTTATCCCTTAATTTCATCGTCATATGTCTCTCGATTAGTTGGTCGTAAGAGTGTAAAAATTTTCTGATTTTTTATTGAGCAAAATGCCAATTTTGGCGAAGGCCTCAACAATGTCTGTTTTGGCGTCAACATAGTTTATCGAAATTAAAGCATAATCACGCGAGAGTGATTCGATGTTGAGCTGGCTCACCAAATTACTATTTTCGATTTTATTTTTAATCATCAGCCAATTGCCTAGACTGCCAATTCTGATTTCAATACGAAATAAATTTGAGCTTAAAATTTTATTTTCAGAGCTCTGCGAGGAGAAGAGATAATCGAGAGTTTTTGCCGCAACCTTGTCCAGCAAGGACGCATAATCTAAACGATCCACATTGATGAAACTAAGCCTGATTTGCTTTTTCTGTAATTTACGAATGTAAAAAACATTGATATTCACCTTATTTTCGATTTCATCATAGTTGAAAAATAGCGTGTAGGCCGCATCAGACTTGTATCGAGACAAAATTGGTTCAAGCCCGGCATAATCAATCAGCGCAACATTATCGCGATCCAAAACCGAAATATTAGCAACGTCAGCATCGGGAATAATAAATTTATTTTGTGATTTTTTGTTGAGGTTTTTTTCAAGTGCTTTTTTCCAATCGTTATTTTCTTCCCACAAAACGGTCTTACGTTTTGATATTTGTGCCGGAATTAGCAGATGAGTTTCTTCGGGTTTTTGCGTCGTTATTTCGGTGCTTGGAGATTTTTTTTGCGCCAAAATATGATCAACAAAATCTTTGGCAAACATGATGTTAAACGTGGCAGAATAAGTGTTGCCAGCCATTCTTTCGCCATCAATTTGCTCTGATCTCACCATGTCAGAAATTTCATCATCAGAGACATTGTCAGCAACATTTGTGCTGATCTCAAGACGGGTGAGAAGGATCAAAAAAGCATCTCGACGCGCAGTTGCAACCGCCAAATTTCTGGCACCGCTCGGTGATTTTCCGGCAACATTAACCGTAACAGCTTCAATCAAATAATTTATCGATTCCGCAGCATAAGAAAATGATGTGACAGCAAAAAAAATTGTAAAAAGAACTGAAAAAAATCTCGACATATTGAAAAATGGCTGGATGTTTGAAACTGCTGTGAAGGCCTGTAAATCAACATTCCCATCGGTTTTTAAATCACAAGAAAAATGTCTTTAAACTACAAACAAGCAGGTGTCGATATTGACGCTGGAAATTCACTAATCGAAAAAATTAAACCATTCGCCAAAGCCACAAAAAGAATTGGCGCTGATTCAGATTTAGGTGGTTTTGGTGCATTATTCGATCTCAAAAAATGCAATTTTCGTGATCCAGTTTTGGTTTCCTCAACTGATGGTGTTGGCACAAAATTGAAAGTCGCAATTGAAGTTGGAAAGCATGATACAATCGGAATTGATCTTGTTGCGATGTCAGTGAATGACCTTGTCGTTCAAGGTGCCGAACCACTTTTCTTTTTGGATTATTTTGCTTGCTCTAAGCTTAACGTTGAAGTTGCAACACAAGTCATCAAAGGAATCGCAGATGGCTGCAAACAGGCAGGCTGCGCTCTCATCGGTGGTGAAACTGCCGAAATGCCTGGGATGTATTCGACAGGAGATTACGATTTAGCTGGCTTCGCCGTTGGCGCCGTCGAGCGCGGTCAAATTTTACCACACGAAACAAAAGCTGGCGATGTCTTGATTGGCCTAGCTTCAAGCGGCGTTCACTCCAATGGCTATTCTTTAGCGCGATTCATTTTGGAAAAAAATAATCTAAAATTTTCCAACAAATTTTCTGAAAAAAAATCGATCGGTGAAGAGCTGCTAACACCAACAAAAATTTACGTAAAATCTTGTTTAGAAACATTCAAAACCAACAAAATAAAGGCCTTGTCACACATCACCGGCGGCGGATTAACTGAAAATCTTCCACGAGTTTTAAGCAAAAACACCACACCAAAAATCGATTTTAAATCTTGGGATCGTCCCGAAATTTTTAACTTCCTCCAAAAACTCGGAAATGTTTCTGATGAAGAAATGCAGCGCACTTTCAATTGTGGCATCGGCATGGTTTTAATAGTTGAAAAAAGTGATGTCGATGAAGTGAAAAATATTTTACAAAAATCCGGGGAAAAAGTTTTTGTGATCGGAGAATTGGCATGATCAACCGCAAAATCTCCGTCCATCTTCAAGATTTTCCTGACGTTTCTTTTTTCAATGACGAGCAGCAATTAGTCGCCGACATGGACCTCGTCCGCGCCGTTTGTTCCGTGGCCTTGTCAATTCGCGACAATAAAAATTTGCGGGTGAGATTGCCACTGAACTCACTCACGGTGATAGGGAAAAACGCAGCACGAATTTTGCCTTTTACCGAAATTATTTCTGAAGAAGTAAACGTGAGATCAGTTGCAATCAAAGAAGAAATTTCCGATTTGGCCGAGCTAAAATTACAAATTAATTTCAAAAAAATTGGTGCAAAATACGGCGCGAAAATCAAAGAAATTACGCTCGCAGCAAAAGAAGGAAAATGGCAAAAAATTTCTGACAATGAAATTGAAATTGCCACAGGGGAAAATTGCGTAAAATTGGTGGATGATGAGTTTGAAATTAAACTGACAACAAAAAATAATGACGAAAAAAAATTCGCCATCGCAGCGCTTCCAACCAATGATTGTCTGATTCAACTCGATATCGAAATTACAAAAGATTTGGAAGATGAAGGCATTGCTCGCGACATTGTTCGCGCAGTTCAACAAAACAGAAAAGACGCGGATTTAAATATTTCTGATCACATCAAGCTCCAAATTTTTTCCACAAATCCGCGCATTTTGGAGGTGGCAAAATCTTTTGAAAATTACATCAAAGCACAAGTTTTAGCCGATGATCTGCACTGCGTTACTGAAAAAATTTCTGCAAAATTTTCCTTCGAAAACAAACTTGATGACGGTGATTTAATCGTTGGGATTACTACAAACTCCTAAACAAATCGCGATTCAATTCTCTTCAAAATTTCCAACTGTTTCGCCTGCGATTCGAACAGCGTTTTAATTTCTTTATTTTCCATAAAAATTTAGTAAAAAATTCCGGCGATTCCTGCCGTTAAAATTAATGCTGGCGTGATCCAATTTTTCTTCACTTTGTAAAATAAAAACAACGCCACGGCAAAAATTGTTAGCGACAAAAATCCAGTGATTGATTTGGAAAAAATTTCTAACGCAGTGACGACGAACAGCCCTATTACTGCGGCGGCGATGGATTCTAAAATTCCGTGCAATGTTTTATTTTCGATTATCTTTTCCAAATAATCGAAGCCGATGATTGAAAAAGCGAATGCCGGCAGAAACATGCCGATGGTGATGAGCACAGCGCCAGCAAGGCCAGAGGCAATGTATCCCAAAAATGTCGCGAAGATAATTAGCGGTGCGGGGATGATGCTGGAAGCTGCAAGCGCGTCTAAAAAAGTTTCGTCGGTGATGCCTTCATATTTTCCGACCATGTCGCGTTGAAGCAGTGGAATCGTGGTGTAAGCGCCACCGAAAGAAGTTAATCCTCCTTTTAATCCGGAGAGGAAAATTGAATGTTGAGCAGAATTTATTTCGAGTTTTTGATCAGAAATATTTTTTTGTAAAAAAATTGTTGAGACCACCAAGGCGCTACAGATCACAATCGCCAGCAGTTTTTTATTTTTAGACCCCGCAACAAGTGCGGG
>CAIYMZ010000108.1 GCA_903927415.1 uncultured Alphaproteobacteria bacterium | reverse complement strand
TCACTTTATCTTTTTGGGTTAAAGCAACGAAGACCGGAATATATTGCGTTTCTTTACAAAATTCCGCCTCCGACAAAACCATAGTAAAAGAGTACACAATCAGTGCCTCAAATACTTGGGAATATAAAACAATCACATTTCCGGCATCTCCTTCCGCTGGCACTTGGGATTACACAAATGGAGCTGGTCTTCAGGTTATTTTTGTATTAGCTGCTGGCTCAGCTTTTCAAGGAGCTGCTGATTCATGGTCGTCATCGAATCTTATCTCAACATCCAATCAGGTAAATGGTGTTGATAGCGCCGCTAACGATTTCAGATTGTGTGGAGCGCAATTAGAAGCTGGTTCGGTAGCAACGCCATTTGAACACAGGTCGTTCCAAGAAGAGTTAAAATTATGCGAAAGATATTACCAATTTGTTCACTCCGGTTCATCTTATATCATAGTTATTCACGCCTCTGCCGGCGTCGTTTCTGTTAAGGCAAATTTTAGACAACAGATGCGAACATCCCCGTCAATCGGGCAAACTGGCATCATCAACGCACAAAATGGGACGGGATTTAATAACACACAATCTTCACCAAGCATTACTGCATCTTACGCCAGCCAAGATTCCTGCTATGTTACTTTAGGAAATTTTAACACTTCAGGTCAGACCAACAGCATTGCCTGCTCTTGTCCAACACCAGAAAACAATTCAAATGTTTTAACTCTAAATGCCGAAATATGAAAATTGAAAAAGTTAAAGAAATGGAATCTTGCTACATCGTAAATGACTGCAACGCCGTTCCAAAAAATTCTGAAAATTCCGATTATCAGCAAATTCAAAAATGGATTGCGGAAGGCGGCGTTGTTGAGAAGGAAGATTTATTAGCCAAAGCGAAGTTAAAAAAAATCTCAGAAATAAAATCAATTCGCGATCAAAAAAACATCGAACCAATAACTGATTTTGAAGCCTTTTTGCTTGATGACGAAGGCAATAACACCACGCAACAATCTCACTTTGTTTTTTACACCAATCGCCATCAAACCAACCCCGCATCCGATCCTGACTCAATCATTTCTAGAGCTTTGGATTTGGGTTCGATGCCATATTTTACAAAAGACTTAAATGGCAACAAAATCTCTGTTGAACTTACCTCCGAAACCGTAGCATTGCTGCGTCAACGCATAGCACAAAGAAATAACGATAACTACAAGCTAAGCACTACGATTGAAGCTGAAATAAATAATGCCACCACCATCGAAGAGGTGGAAACAATTACGCTTGGAGCGTGAGAAAATTACAGAAATTTCTAAACAGATTAAAAGGCACAACTGTCTTAAATGACCCAAGAATATTACAGTATTATAACCAATGCGGGTTTGATAAAAAACGCCGCCGCTAACAGTGGTGGTTCCCCTGTAAATTTAACTCATTTGGCAGTCGGTGATTCAAACGGAACTTACTACGATCCTGCGGGAACTGCTGTTGCACTTCAAAACGAAAGGCATCGCACCACTTTAACTCATGTTGTTGTAGATGAAGATAACCCGAATCAGCTGATCGTTGAAGCGGTTATCAATGAAATAGTTGGGCCGTTTTATATTCGTGAAGTTGGTGTTTTTGATGAAGATGGAGATCTATTTGCGATCGGAAAATATCCGGAAACTTTCAAACCGGACTTGCCAGCAGGTTCAGGCAAGCGCCTTTACATCAGGATGATTCTTGGCTTTGCCAGCTCTCCAAATGTTGAGCTGATTATTTCTAATGATATCAATAACGATCCAAATTTTTCTACTGATGTTAATAATGCCTTAGCAGAGCGTCTTGTTAAAACAGAAAATTTGGCTGATTTGGAAAATGTCTCTGAGGCCAGAGATAACCTGGGAGTTTACAGTAAAAGCTATCTTAACGGCAAGATAGGCAGAAATTACATCATGAATGGTAATTTTGATATATGGCAAAGAGCCGCAAGCTTTAACATATCAGGTACAACTGTTTATTATACAGCAGACAGATGGAATTGCGTAACTCAAATAGGAGGAGCGGCAACTATAAGTAGACAAGCTTTTGCGGCTGGTCAAACAGATGTTCCAAATGAGCCAACATACTTCTTGAGATTTGATCAAACTAGCGGCGGAAGCGGATATAACCCAATATTAGAACAGCGCCTAGAAGATGTAAGAAGTTTGGCAGGTAAAAAATGTACAATATCTTTTTATGCAAAAGCGTTAGCAGCATTAAATCTTGATATTGACTTTGTTCAAGTATTTGGAAGCGGAGGAAGTGTAAGTGTTGGTGTTGTAGCACAAACCATTAATTTAAATACCTCATTTCAAAAATTTACCCTAACTTTTGATATCCCTTCAATTGCTGGTAAAACTGTAGGAAGCAGCAGCTTTTTAGCATCTAGAATCAGACTTCCTGAAAGTGCTATATTTACAGTGGATATAGCACAAATTCAAATAGAAGAAGGAAATATAGCGACAGATTTTGAGCGTAAGCATATAAATGAAATATTGGCTTTATGTCAAAGATATTGGCACAAAAGATTATGGTATTTTGGCTGGAGCAGCACAAATCATCAACACAGCATAAGGCAATTTAATTTCCCTGTAGAAATGAGAGTTGCGCCAACAATTACAAATGTCGTTGAAGCTGTTTGGGGTGCTCCTGGAGTTACTGTATTCGCTCAAACATCAAATAAATTGAACCTACACGCAGCTATACCTATCGCTTCTAACGGAGAAAGTTATGGCCACTTTATGGCAGATGCAGAATTGTAGTGAAAAATTGATTACCTCAAAAAATGAAGAAGAACAACGCAACTTTTATTAATGTTCAGATCTCCAGAGATGGTTATTTTGCTGACGGAATGTTTATTCCAAAAGATGAGGCTAACAGGCATTATGTTGAGTTGCGGGAATGGATAGAAAATGGCGGAGTTGTTGAACCTGAATTTGGCGTGGAGGAAATAAAATCTCAAAAATATCAGGAGCTGGAAGAGTTTAGAAAAACTCAACAATTCCAGCCAATTCAATATCAGGATTCCGAGTTCTCAGCCTCAGAAATGGCAAGACAAAATATCATGAACAACATTCTGGTCACTAGCTCTTCGGCGCAAAAATATTGGTTAGATAAAAACAACAACTCATATGAATTTAGCCTTAAGAATTTTAAAGAACTCGCAACCCTGATTTCCAAAAGAGATACCAAACTTTACTCAATCGAGACAGAAATAAAAAACGCCATAAAAAAACTAAGATCTGTCAAGTCTCTTGCTGCAATAATAATTCCTGATCTGTGGCGTAAGAGTGAAGAAAACTACCAAGAATAATTTAGCAGCAAAATCAGTCATTAATGACTCAAGAATATTACAGCATTATTACCAACAGCGGTTTGGCAAAACACGCTACGGCAAGTCTTGGTGGTGATCCAATTGATCTAACTCACCTTGCAGTCGGAGATTCAAATGGCACTTCTTACGATCCGGTTGCAACAGCAACGGCGCTGCAAAATGAGCGTCACAGAACAACTTTAACTTATGTTGAAATTGATGAGAGCAATTCAAATCAGCTAATAGTTGAGGCGATTATTGATGAAACGGTTGGTCCGTTCTATGTGCGCGAAGTGGGAATTTTTGACGCTGACGGAGATTTATTCGCCATCGGAAAATTTCCGGAAACCTTCAAGCCGAATTTACCAAGCGGCTCTGGGAAAAAATTATATGTCAGAATGATTCTGGCATTTACCAGCACACCTCAAGCAAATTTAATTCAGTCTGAAAATCTCAATTATGATCCGAATTTTTCGACCAATGTTTTCAATGCTTTAGAGCAAAAACTCGCAAAAGCACATAATCTTGCTGATCTTGAAGATGCTGCTGAGGCAAGAATCAATCTTGGCCTAGAGATCGGAGTTAATATTCAGGCCTTTGCTGCAAATCTTGCTGCACTTGCCGCTTTGGTTGGAGCTGAAAACAAAGTTCCTTATTTTACTGCCGCTGGAGCACTGGCGCTTGCCGATCTATTTTCCAATAAAAATACCGTCATCAATGGCGATTTTAACATTTGGCAGCGAGGCACTTCTTTTGTAGGTGTAGTTGATAATCAATACACCGTAGATCGCTGGGTTTACAGAAAAATAAACACCACTGCGGTTCATGATATTTCTAGATCGACAGATGTGCCAACAGTAGCACAAGCAGGAAGAAAATTTAACTACTCGGTTCTAATCGATTGCCAGACAATTGATGCGTCTATTAGTGCTGCTGACATCGTAGTATTTTTTCAGAGGATTGAAGGCTACAGCTTTTTACCAATCGCACAAAAAACTTTTACTATCAGTTTTTGGGTAAAAGCGACAAAGATCGGCATCTACTGCGTTGCATTCACTAACAGTAGCGGAGACAGAGGATATGTTGCAGAATACACCGTAAATACTTCAGATACCTGGGAGAAAAAAACCATTACCGTTCCAGCTTCTCCAAGCGGCGGAAATTGGGATTATACAAACGGCGTTGGAATCAATGCGGTTTTTTGTTTAGCAGCTGGATCGAATTATCAAACCACTCCGAATGTTTGGCAAAACGGAGATTTTTCAGCCACCTCAAATCAAGTAAATTCCTGCGACAACGCAGCAAATAATTTCAGATTATGTGGCGTTCAGATAGAGGGCGGATCAATTCCTACGCCATTCGAACAGAAAACATTTCAGCAAGAGCTTTCACTGTGTCAGCGATATTACGAAAAAAGCTACGATGTGGCTGATCCGCCAGGAACGATTTCTAACAGCGGAAATACCAGAGCCTTTTTGATCGCCAACTCTCCATTCAGACAAAACATTTTTTTCAAAATACCAAAGAGAGCGTTATCAACAATTACTTATTACAATCCTGTAACAGGAGCCGTTGGTCAAATAGCTTTCGGATGGGGATCATCAAATACCACAAACGTTCTCTACGAAGAAGTTGGAACTTCAAAATGGACTGGGGGAACTAATACTTCTCAAGCGACTTATCCCGACGCTTATTTTCACTGGACGGCAAATTCGGAGCTCTAGCGGCAAAAGACTCCCGCTTTTTAAAATTCATTCCTAACAAAACTTAAAAATTAAAACTTATGACCGAGCAATTTCTACATGGCGTAGAAATCATCGAAATCGATGATGGTGCGCGCCCTATACAAACAGTTAAATCTTCAGTAATCGGACTTGTTGGAACGGCTTCCAAAGGACCAGTGAACACGCCGACTTTGATCTTAGGTTCGCCAGCAGAAGCAGTGAGTATTTTTGGCTCTGATGCAAATTTCAGCATTCCGTCTGCACTTGATGCCATCTTTAAACAGAGCGGCGCGATGGTTGTAGTGATCAACGTTGCTGATCCAGAAAATTCAGCACACTTAACGACAGGAGTTCTTGATCCAACCAAAATCACTCTAAGTGATATCGTTGGTGGCGTAGACTCCGAGACTGGTAAATACAAAGGTGTTTCAGCACTTCTTGCTGCGCAGTCTGAAGTTGCTGTAACCCCAAGAATTCTGATTGCACCAAACTTTACTCATCAAACACCTCTTGATGAAAACGAAGAACCTGTTGCAAATCCAGTTGTTGCTGAGCTGCTAACTGTTGCCGAAAGACTAAGAGCAATAATTGTCGCCGACTGCCCAAACACCAACAAAACCGACGCAGTTAACTATCGTGAAGATTGGGGCAGCTCAAGAATTTATCCTGCTTTTCCGTGGGTAAAAATTCTAAACACAGCTAACAATACCATCGTTGAAAAACCATCATCTGCAAGAATAGCTGGTCTTATTGCCAAGTCAGATAACGAGCGCGGTTTCTGGTGGTCTCCATCAAACATGGCGATCAACGGCATCGTTGGAATTTCCAAACCGATTGATTTTGCTTTGGGCGATACCAACTGCACAGCCAACTACCTCAATGAAAACGATATTGCCACCATCATTCAGCAAGATGGCTTCAGACTTTGGGGAAACAGAACAGCATCGGCTGATCCGAAATGGATGTTTTTGCAGACCAGAAGAACAGCAGATATGATCAATGATTCACTTCTAAAAGCTCATTTGTGGGCGGTGGATCGTAACATCACGAAAACCTACATCGAAGATGTTTTGGAAGGCGTTAACAACTATCTGCGCTACCTGAAAAGCATCGGCGCAATAATTGACGGTAAGGCATTTATTAATCCCGAACTCAACACTCCTGATCAAATCGCTCAGGGTAAAATCACTTTCGATTTTGACTTCACTCCGCCTTATCCGGCCGAGCATATCACATTCCGTTCAAGAATGACCGATGAATATCTCGAAGAGCTTTTTTCTAACTAAAAACACAAACAAACATGATTCCTAAAATTTTAAAGAACTTCAATTTGTTCATCGATGGCCGTGGCTATGTGGGCAAAGTTGAGGAAGTCAATCCACCAAAATTAAACATCAAAACCGAAGAGTTTCGTGCCGGTGGCATGGACTCTCCGGTGATGGTTGACATGGGTGTCGAAAAACTCGAAGGCTCGTTCACGCTTCTTGAGTATGACAAAAATGTTTTGAAGCAATTTGGTTTGGTTAGTGGCAATGCCATTGCCGTAACCATTCGTGGCGCTTTACAAGACGACACTACTGTTTCTCCAGTGATTATCAAACTGCGCGGCATGTATACCGAGATGGATATGGGCAAACTTTCTGCCGGCGAAAAAGGAACGCTGCAATGCACCATCGCTTGTCGTTATTACTCGCTTGAGATTGATGGTGAACAATTAATCGAAATCGATATCGACAACATGACCAGAAAGATCGGCGGTCAAGACAAGATGATTGATATTCGCAAGGCTCTCGGAATCTAGCTCCCCACTTGGAGTTAAAATTTTCAACTCCAAGAAATTAAAAAATTTAACTACTGCAAAACATGGAAAATATCGCATTAAAATATCTGGTGGAAGTCACCGGTCAGTCTTACGACAAACTCAGCATGAGACGCTCAAAAATCAAAGATCGTCTCTTAGTCGCCAAAATGAAAACCGCTTCTGACGAAGAAAAAGAAATCAGGCTTTTTGCCAATCTTTGTGAAGTAGAACCAAAGGTGATTGAAGAGTTGGATGAAGCTGATTACTCAAATCTGCAAAAGGTGTATTTAGGTTTTTTCAATTCAGAGGAGATGTCGTCAGCGCAATCATCATCCTCTCGAAAATAACCAACTGGCAACTTTCTGAAATTTCAGAAATGACCGAAGAAGATTTTTGCCTCTTCTTCAATGCTGCAATTGAAGTCCAAAAAGAATCCGTAAATTAACATGACAAACTCAGCTCACGCTGCTGTATCAATATTGATTGGTGCTGATCTGGGAAAGTCCTTCAGGGATTCTTTTTCTGGAGCCAGCAAACAACTTTCCGCACTTGGTGATGCGATTAAAAAAGTAAATGATAAAGCCTCAGAAATTGAGGCTTTCAGAAAATCATCACGCGCCACAAAAGAAGCGTCTCTCGCTTATCAGGAAGCAAAACAGAAATTGAATCTGTTGAACAGAGAGATGGTTTCAAGCCTTACTCCTTCCAAAGAACTTCAAAATAATTTTCGTAAGGCAGAAACAGCAGCGCAGAAAGCTAAAATTGCTTTCATGGAATCAGCGCAAGCTACCCGCGAAATGGGTAAAGCCTTAAGAGATGCCGGTGTTGATTCCAAAAACTTAAATCAACAACAGCAGACTTTAGGCAAAACTCTTGAAACTTTAAAAAAGAGACAAGCAGCACTTCAAGCCAATACGGATGCCAAATCACAAAACCTTTCTAAGCGCTCTAATTACCGCGCACAGATGGGAGACGCTGTTGCGCTTGGAGCAGTTCTTTATTCTGTAGTTAAACCAGCAGTAGATTTTGAATATGCGATGGCTCAGGTAGGAGCGGTAACTGAAGAAGCGGCCAATTCTGAAGGATTTAAAAAGCTCACTGCTAAAGCAAGAGAGTTAGGAAATACCACTCAATTTACTTCTGCTCAAGCTGCCCAAGGCATGAAATTTTTAGGCATGGCTGGCTTTAACACTAATCAGATTTTGGCAGCAACTCCGGCAATTCTAAACCTAGCGATTGCCGACAATATGGAGTTAGGACAATCAGCAGAAATTGTTTCTAATATCCTAAACGGCTTTGCCATGAAAGCTGAACAAGCTGGCGAAGCGGCGGATGTTTTGGCTCAGGCTGCAATTGCAACAAACACCGATGTCAAAATGCTTGGTGAAACGATGAAATTCGTTGCACCGGCAGCAGCTGCAGTTGGCGGAAGTTTAAAGGAAACCACAGCTCTTGCCGGTGTTTTAAGTAACGCAGGGATTCAGGCAACTATGGCGGGAACAATGCTCAGATCAGCATATTTGCGCCTTGCTGCTCCGGCAAGGGCTGGCGCAAAAGCTCTTGGTGAATTTAAAAACAAAATGCAGATCACGGCTGAAGAAATGCCTGATGTTGCCAAGGAATCATTACTTGCACAAAATAGACTACATGGTCTTGGAGTTAAAATATTTACCAGTGCTGGTAAGATGCGTTCAATGGTTGAGATCATGCGTGATATTCACAAAGCGACCAAAAATCTTTCTGATGATCAAAAACTTGGAGTTATCAAAGATATTTTCGGCACTTATTCAACATCTGGAGCACTCGCAATTTTTAAAGGTTTTGAAACTGGTTCAGTTGATGAAGTTTTAAAGAAAGTTAATAACGCCGATGGTACTGCCAAAAGAATGGCTGATCGACTAAGCGACACCGCTCGTGGTTCGTTTCTTGAGTTTCAGTCTGCAATTGAATCAATCGGAATTTCGCTTGGAACTACATTGCTTCCAACCATTTCAACAACCGCCAGAGAAATTGCAGGTATGGCTTTGAAGGTCAGTAATTTTTCAGAAAAATTTCCGGTATTAACCAAATATATCGGACTGACTATTGTTAGCGTCATTGGCTTGAAAATTGCCACTATCGCTCTTGGTTATGCTTTTACTTTTGTCAGAGGTGCTTTCTTAACAGCGCAAGGAGTTTTGCTCGCTTTCAGAACAACTGTTACTTTAGTTGGTCTGGCAATGCCGGTGATAACTACAGCAATTCGAGCCATGGGTTTAGCTTTAATCAGCAATCC
>CAIYMZ010000107.1 GCA_903927415.1 uncultured Alphaproteobacteria bacterium | reverse complement strand
AACTTGTCACCCCGCACTTGTTGCGGGGTCCAGTAGTTTTTCTCGCATAATTCGAAATCTCATACCCCTCAAAACCCGCGCCAACCGTAACTTCTTCCGTCATCTCGTAAAACTCCGCCGACAAATTTTCGTCGGGCATTGCGAATTTTTTTTGCTGGAATTCGGAGAAAAATTTTGTGCCTTTTTCGATCGTGAGTTGGTAGAGCGAGAGATGTGTGGTGCCAAAATTTATTGCGCGACGGAGCTCTTGATCCCAATCCTCAAGCGTCTGCTGCGGCCTCGCGTAAATCAGATCAAAAGAAAAATTTTCAAAAATTTTTGCCGCAGTTTCGATTGTTTGAATCGCCTCTTTTGCGCTGTGCTCACGCCCCAAAAATTTCAGATCAACGTCATTCAAAGCCTGAATTCCGAGCGACAAACGATTCACACCGACCTTGCGCAAATCCTTGAATTTCACGGCTTCGAAGGATGTTGGATTTGCCTCCAAACTAATTTCACAATCTTCCGCCACTTCCCAAATCGACGAAATTTTTTTCAAAATTCCTTCGACCAAAAAAATCGGCATTAGCGACGGCGTGCCCCCACCAAAAAAAATCGTCGTAACTTTTCTGCCGCGTAATTTTTCGGCGAAAAAATCCAATTCGGTTTCGTAGGCACGCAAAAAATTTTCGTGATTGACGCCGTCACGCACGTGCGAATTGAAGTCGCAGTAGGGGCATTTCGATTTGCAGAAGGGGTAGTGGATGTAGAGGGAGAGGTTTTTTGTCACAATTTTTCTTGATCTGATTGGCTTGGAACGCAGTGTGGATTCGTTTTTCAATTTCAAAATTTTCCATTTTTATGCTCCAAATCGCAATCGTAGTTTTCCGCGAAATTCTCGAAGTTTCGCTAATCGTCGGAATTTTAACTGCTGCAACCAAAGAAATTCCTGGTCGGGCGAAATGGATTTGGAGTGGCTTGGGTCTTGGCGTCGCAGCTTCACTTCTTCTGGCGATTTCGACCGACAAAATTTCCGAAAGTCTCGACGGAATGGGTCAGGAATTTTTCAACGGATTAATTTTACTCGCCGCCGCAACAATGATTGGCTGGACGGTTTTGTGGATGCAGAAGCACGCCAAATCTATTTCCGGCGAGTTAAAAAAACTAAGTCACTCCATTCGCGACGGTAAAAAACCGCTCTACATTTTGCTCGTCGTGGTGTTTTTGTCGGTGCTGCGTGAGAGTGCGGAGATCGTGCTTTTCACCTACAGCTACTTCATCTCTGGCACTCCATTTAACGAAATTATTTTTGGATTAATCGTCGGATTATTTTTCGGAATCAGCTGCGGTGCGGCGCTTTATTTCGGAATGTTGAAAGCCTTCGGCAAATATTTTTTCTCGGTCACAACTTGGATTTTAATTTTTCTCTCCGCCGGAATTTCCGCTGCCGGAATCGGATTTTGGATCAACGCTCAAATCGTGCCAGCCCTTGGCAATCCTGCCATCGACCTCTCCCACATTTTGTCGCAACAAAGTTTTTTCGGAAAATTTCTGCACATCTTTTTCGGCTACATTGACCAACCAGCCGGCTCGCAACTCGTGGCTTATTTTGTAACTTTGTCGGTTTTGGTTTTGGGGTTGAAGGTGGCAAAAAAACTTTAGATTTTTTGGAGAGAAACTGAAAAGTCGCCCTAGGGCGACTTTTTGAAAAAACCATCCTTAAGCCAGTGATTTCAAGGATTTACAGATTTTCGTTCTTACCACGATTTTCCTCTCGCCTCACTCTCTTGTTTCATCCTTTCCTAATTGTCGCTCCACCACCTAAATTGTCACCCCACCTTCTCTCAATTGTCACCCCGTCGAATGACGGGGTCCATTT
>CAIYMZ010000106.1 GCA_903927415.1 uncultured Alphaproteobacteria bacterium | reverse complement strand
CCCCTTGTCACCCCGCACTCTCCCCTTGTCACCCCGCACTCTCCCCTTGTCACCCCGCACTCTCCCCTTGTCACCCCGCACTTGTTGCGGGGTCCAATCGCAAATTCAAAAGTTCAAATAAAACTCAACAACAAAGAAATAATTAATTCCAAACTCCTCCTCGCCTGCGACGGCCGATTCTCTAAGCTCCGCGAGCTCTACCAAATTCACACCACCGTAAAAAATTACCACCAAACTGCAATCGTCTTCAACATTTCTCACCAACATCCACACGAAAATATTGCTCACGAAAAATTTTTACCCGGTGGGCCGCTGGCGATTTTGCCTTTCCAAAATCCAAATCATTCCTCAATCGTTTGGATCGCGCCAAATCAGGTGGCGCAGGCAATTTTAAATTTAGACGAAGAAAATTTTTTGCAGCAGCTGACAAAAAAAATGGAAAATATTTTAGGAAAAGTTGAAGTGATTTCGGAAAAATTTTCTTACCCGCTAATCGCGATTGAGGCCGAAAAATTTTACCACGAAAAAATGTTACTGATCGGTGACGCTGCTTGTGGCGTGCATCCAATCGCAGGGCAGGGATTTAATTTGGCGATTGTCGGAATAAAAATATTGCGTGATTTGATCAAAAATAATCCCGATTTCTCAAGTCAAAGCTTGATTGAGGCTTACAATAAAAAAGCAAAATCCGAGGCGAGGAAAATGATTGTTGCGACTGATATTTTGAATTCCTTGTTCGAAACCAAAAGCCTGTCGATCGGCTTGCTACGCGACTTCGGACTTGGTGTTGTGAATAAAATTCCGAAGTTGAAAAAGTTTTTTATTAAATCTGCAGGTGGTTTTTAAATGTTAGTTTACCGCATCCTTTCAGTCCTTCTTTTTCCTTTCATCGAACTCTACCTCTTCTACCGCGTTGCCAAAAAAAAAGAGGATAAAAAGCGTTTGAAAGAGCGATTTGGAAATCCGACGCAACCACGTGTCGAAGGCGAGCTGGTCTGGCTTCACGCTGTTAGCGTCGGCGAAACAAATTCGTCGCTAATTCTCGTTGAAGAGCTGCTAAAATCTTCGCCAAATATTTCGATTTTATTCACAACGACGACACTAACTTCTGCGGCAATTCTTGCACAAAAAATTCCTGATTTTCGCGGTCGCGTCATTCACCAATTTCTTCCTGTCGATTCATTTTTTTGCGTGAAAAATTTTCTAGATTTTTGGCGTCCGCGTGCAGCGATTTTTGTTGAATCAGAAATCTGGCCGAACCTTATTTTTGAAGCGCGCAAATCAGGCGCTGCGACGTTTCTGGTCAATGCCAGAATGTCAGAAAAATCGGCAAAAAAATGGCGCATTGCTCGCATGTTTGGCTTCAAAATTTTTGATCAATTTACCAAAATTTTTGCGCAAACTTCTGACGACAAAAATCGTTTCGAAAAATTGACCAATCAGGAAATTTTATTTTTCGGAAATCTGAAATCTCAGGCGCAAAATTTGACCTGCGACGTGGCGAAATTGGACGAATTAAAATCGCAAATCGGCAGCAGAAAAATCTTCGTTGCCGCCAGCACCCACAAGGGCGAAGAGGAGATCGTAATCGCGGCGCACCAAACTTTAAAAAAAGAATTTCCCGATCTGCTCACGATCCTAATTCCACGTCACCCCAATCGCGCTGACGAAATAAAAAACCTATTCGCGGAGAAAAAATTCGCGCAGCGCAGCAAAAATGAAAAGATCGCGAGCGCTACAGAAATCTACCTCGCCGACACACTCGGCGAACTCGGAACTTTTTATTCCCTCGCCGATTTTACTTTTCTCGGCGGTTCACTTGTTGAAGTCGGCGGCCACAATCCTTTCGAACCAATCAAGCTCGGTTGTGCTGTAATTTCTGGTTCGCACGTCTTCAACTTCAAAGAAATTTACCAAAATTTAGCTGAAAAAAATGCCTGCGTGATTGTTGATTCGCAGGAAAAATTAATCGGTGAAGTGCGGAAATTTTTGCAAGATGAGCAGCTCGGAAAAGCCTTGGCGGACAAGGCTTCAAACGTGATCAAAAATTCTGAAAATATTGCGGAGAAGATTGTGGGGGAGATGGTGGGGGAGATGGCGGGGGAGATGGGTTTGTAATGCCGTCTTTCTGTTCACTTTTGAACTGAACGTGTGGACGGGGTTACAAACCCCGTCCAGCTGTGGGTCGTAATCTCTTTTGGCAAAAAGTCCGAGTGTGCCGATTACTGTTGCAACAACTCCTTTAAAAATTTTTTCTGCTCTACTCATATTTTTCACTCTACAATTAATTTCCCCTGCGCTGTCTTCTGGTGAAAATCTCCAAAAAACTTGTATTCGCCTGATTTCAGTGGGCTGACGACAATCGTAATTTTCTTCCCGCCGCCGACCAACTTTTCTTTTTTCAAATCCACGCTTTCAAATTCTTCCAAAGTTTTGTCGAGATTTTCGACGATTAATTTGAATTTTTCGCCAGCGGGAACCGTGATTTTTTCAGGCTCGAATTTGTGATTTTTAATTTGAACTAAAAATTCTTTTTCGGCAGCGAATGTTTGTGAAGCCGCGAGGGACAAGGATAAAGCGGTGATTACGGTGAAAAGTTTTTTCATTTTTTGGAAAGTTTTTGAAGGATGTTTGTGAGAAGGTTAGGTTGCTTACAAGTGAAAATCAAAAAACTTCTGCCGTTCCAGAATCAATCAGCGCCCCACGAGTTAATCAGTATCTATACCGAAACTGATTCAAGATACCGATCTTTAAAAATGGACCCCGCAACAAGTGCGGGGTGACAACTCACACTCAGTGTCACCCCACACTCAGTGTCACCCCACACTCAGTGTCACCCCACACTCAGTGTCACCCCGCACTTGTTGCGGGGTCCAGAAAGCTAGAAATGAAAGTCGGCCTCTTCAACTTGAATGGGTATAAACTCAAAACACCTCCGCCACCCCCAAATCAATCAACATCTGGTTCAAATAAACTCCCTCGCTCGCAACTTTCTCAGAATCAGTTTCATTTTTTCCTGCCAAAAAAACATCCGCGACGTAACGTCCGTAAATGTCAGTCTTGTTTGTCTTCACGATTAAAAACGGCACGTCAGCCAAAATTTTTTTCAATGCGTCGGAACTTTTTTTTCCTTCAAACGTCTCTGCTTCCGGCGCGTTAATTTTTGCGAGGCGGAGAATTTCTTTGTGACGGATTTTGAAGCCGAGGTCGAGAGTCACGTGGATCGTGTCTCCGTCGACTACGCGATCCAAATAGGCTTTGTAGGTGTGCAGCTGTTCTGAATTTAATTTTGACTTCCGCAGCGCAATTTTTTCGCCGCTTTTTACTGACGAAACAACTTCGTCACCGCCCTTCAAGCTCGTTTTGATTTCAGTAAAAATATTGAAGCCACAATCGACAAAAGTTTTTTTTGAACCTGCTAACTTCACTAGTTTGTAGGTGAAAAGCACACCGCGATTAAATTTTAATTTTTGATTTTTCGGTTTCGATTTTTTCTTCCGGCGCGCATTTGTGGCGGAGATTTTTTTCTGCAAACTGTGCACACCAAGTTTTTTTTCCGCCGTCAAATCCTCCAAATATTTTCTCCGCTCGTCACTTTTAACCACCAACAAATTCCGGTAGTGACTCCAGTTCAAACCCTTCTCCTTGGCGGGTAAAACAGGGTAGGTTTTGTAGAAGTTTCGCATTTGGTAGAGAGTTATTCTTGCAATCGAAATGTCTTTTTCGAGCTGATTAAAAAACTGCACCCCGTAATCGGCGCGATTATTTTTTAGCAAATGTTCTTCGATTATTTTTCCAATTTCCCACGCCATTAAAACTTTTTCGTGATTCACGTCGGCGACGATTCTTTGTTCAGTTTTTCCAATTATTTTTTGGATTTGTGAAAGGAGTTTTTTGTAATTGTTGAGGGAGACTTGCATTGGTCTTGAAATGTTGAGATTGTTGATCTGAAGAGTAGTGTTTTAAATAATTCGCACGTGCGTCAAATTCATTTTCCCTCGTCACTTTTTTCACCGAAAAAAAACTCGCAAGTAAAAAATTTTTGAACAAAAAAATACCCCGCCAGAAAAAATTTCTGACGGGGTTTGAATGGCGAGGTTGTAGGGCTTGTTGAAAGGCCAAAAAAGATCTGTTTAGTTTTTGCGAAAAAACTTCCCCAAATCGCGCACATGTTTCACCAAACTAAACTCCAATTCCGGCAAAACTTTCTTCAGCGCGGCGAAGTTTTTATTTTTTTCATTCGCTTGCGGAATCAGGCAGTGCTTGAAGCCGAGCTTGGCCGCTTCTTTTAATCTTCCTTCCAAATTGCTGACCATTCTGATTTCGCCCGTCAATCCGATTTCGCCGATTGCGATTGTGGAAGAGGGAAGGGCGATGTCGCGGGCGGCGGAGATTAGGGCGCAGGCGACGGCGAGATCAGCGGCGGTTTCCTCGATTTTTAATCCGCCGACGACGTTCAAATAAACTTCCTTGTCGAATAAATTTAGGCCGAAGCGGCTGTTTAAAACTGCAATGATCATTGCAAGACGATTGACGTCCCAGCCAACAACGGCGCGTCTTGGCGTCGGCATGAATGACGGCGAAACTAGCGCTTGGATTTCGGCAAGAAGTGGACGTGTGCCCTCAATTCCGGCGAAAACGGCGGTGCCGGAAGTGGTGTGTTCGTAAGAAGTTAAAAATAATTCGCTGGGATTCGAAACTTCGGAAAGGCCGACTTCATTCATCTCGAAGACCCCGATTTCATTGGCGGCGCCGAAGCGATTTTTGACGGCGCGCAAGATGCGGAAGTGCAAATCTTTTTCGCCTTCGAAATAAAGCACGGTGTCGACCATGTGCTCGAGAACCTTGGGGCCAGCGATTTGGCCGTCTTTGGTGACGTGGGAAACAATTAGCAAAGTGATGTTATTTTTCTTGGCGAAAATTGTGAGTTCACCGGCAGCGGCGCGAACTTGTGAGACGGTTCCAGGTGCGGAAGAAAGCTCTTCGATGAACATGGTTTGGATCGAGTCGATGATGACAATCACAGGGCTATTACCCTCCCCTTGAGGGAGGGTCGGGGAGCGCAGCGATCCGGGGAGGGGTCTGATTGATTCAATAATTTCTGAAACATTTGTCGTTGCAGCGAGTTGAATCGCATCCTCGTGAACATTCATTCTTTTGGCTCGCAGGCGAATTTGATCGACCGATTCTTCGCCGGAAATGTAAATAATTTGATTTTTTTTCTTGGCTAAACTTTCCGCCGTTTGCAAAAGCAAAGTCGATTTTCCGATTCCCGGATCGCCACCAATCAGCACGACAGAGCCTTGCACCAAGCCGCCTCCCAGCACACGATCTAATTCACCGATGTTGGTTTTAATGCGTGGAAAATCTTGCGCTTCGCCGGTTAAGGCGACGAGTTCGATTTTTTTTGTGGAGGAATTTTTTGTAGATTTTTTCTCGTCAGAAATTCGTGTGAAGTGCGACGCTCCACCTTCCGGAAATTCTTCGACCATGCTGTTCCAAGCGTTGCAATCAGGGCATTTGCCCGCCCATTTGAAATGAATTGCGCCGCAGGATTGGCAGGAGAAGGCTGATTTTTTAGTGGACATTTTGGGTGAGGATTTAGGTTGGGAATATTCGGTCTAATCACCCTCCCTCAAGGGGAGGGTGATTAGACCGAGAATTTAAAAAAATTATGAAACGCGAAGCACTCTCCCAACTAAAAAAATTTTTAAAAGATCAAAAACTTGACTTTTTTCTCCTCCCAAATTCCGACGAATTTTTTTCAGAATATTTGCTGGAAAGTGAAAAGCGGATCGAGTATTTGACTGGCTTTACCGGCTCAAGTGCAACGGTGATTTTCGGGCAAGAGAGGTCGTATTTTTTTACCGATGGTCGTTACATTTTGCAGGCGAAACAGCAGTTGGATTTGGGTGAGTTTGAGATTTTTAACATCGCGGAAAAATCGGTTTTGATGTGGCTCACTGAAAATTTTTCAGTAGGAAAAAAATTGGCGTTGGATGCGAAGTTGACGAGTTTAACTCTCTCGTCATCCTTGGTGCGCAGCACCGAGGATCTCGTGAGTTTAGCCTCGGAGTCAAAACGCATGAGATCCTCGGCACTGCGTGCCAAGGATGACGAGAGGGGGGAGGGTGAGGAGGTGGATTGGGAGAGAAGAGTTGTTTTCCTCGAAGAAAACCCAATCGACAAAATCTGGAAAAATCGTCCGGCGCAAAAAAATTCTGCGGTTTTTTCACTCAGCGAAAAACTTTGCGGGCTCGATTCGATGAGTAAGCGCAAGCAGGTTTTGCAAGGGCTTGAGGCGGATGCGATGATTATTACCAAGCCAGAAAATCTTTGCTGGTTGTTAAATATTCGTGCGAGCGACGTCGAATTTACGCCGCTACTTTTGGCTTACGGAATTCTTTTTAAAAACGGCGAAGTTGAACTTTTTGTTGAGGAAAAAAGATGCCCAGTGGGAAGTGCTGGAATCGAATTCGAAAAAGTAAATCTGATGCAGCCAAATTGTTTTGATTTGCGAATCGGAGTGTTGGCGCGGAAAATTAAAAAAATTCAGATTGATGCGGGAACTACGAATTACTGGCTTTACGAGCTGTTGCAAAAAAATAATTTTGAGATCAGCGACAAAAAAGATCCGATCGAAATTTTAAAATCGGTCAAAAATAAAATTGAAATTGATGGCGTGATTAAGGCGCACGAAGCGGATGGATTAGCGCTGACGAAATTTTTATTTTGGCTCGAAAATTCTGGCGAAATTGATGAGATTTTAGCGGAAGAAAAGTTGTTGGAGTTCCGAAAAGAATCGCCGGATTTTTTATATCCGAGCTTTGCTTCGATCTCGGCTTTCGCTAGTAATGGCGCGGTGATTCACTATCGGGCTATGGCGGAGACGAATAAAAAATTTGTGGGTAATGGACCCCGCAACGAGTGCGGGGTGACAAGTTTAGAGATGCACTCCCACCTTGTCACCCCGTCCAGCGCTAAAGTGACAAGTTTAGAGATGCACTCCCACCTTGTCACCCCGTCCAGCGCTAAAGTGACAAGTTTAGAGATGCACTCCCACCTTGTCACCCCGCACTTGTTGCGGGGTCCAGAAATTACCGACTCGCTCTACCTCATCGATTCCGGTGGCCAATATTTTGGTGAAAATTTTTGTGGCACAACTGATGTCACGCGCACGATTGCGATCGGCAAACCCAGCGCTGAAATGATCGAAAATTTCACCCGAGTTTTGAAAGGTCACATTGCTCTCGCCAGCGCTAAATTTCCGATCGGCACAACCGGCGCACAGCTAGACAGTCTAGCCCGTTCCCATCTCTGGCAAGCTGGCCTTGATTATGACCATGGAACTGGTCACGGAGTTGGTCATTTTTTATCAGTTCACGAAGGTCCGCAAGGAATCAGCAAACGCGCGCATCAACCGCTTTTACCGGGAATGATTTTGTCGAACGAACCCGGATTTTATGCGGAAGGAAAATACGGAATCCGCATCGAAAATTTAATGCTGGTGGAGAAATTTGATGAGAAATTTTTGTGTTTCAAAACCCTGACACTCGCGCCGATTGATTCAAAATTAATCGATTTTGAAATGTTGACGAGGCCAGAGAAGGAATGGCTGGAAGAATATCACGAAAGAATTTTAGAAACTTTTCCTGAGCGGGGAAATTTTTTTAAAAAACTAGGTAAAAAAACATGAGTAGAGTGCATGAGGAAATGGCTAAAAGTTATGTTGCAGCTGAAGGCGAGCACGTGCCGCATCTTACTCCAGCTCAAGAGGAGGAACTTAATGGCAGAGCTGTAAGCGGTGATGTTAATGCGATGGGTGAGCTTGCAAATTATTCCTACTACAAAAATCCATCAGATAGCACCTTGGCAATTTTTTGGCATGCAAAAGCAATGGTGGAATCAAGAGGTGCCGCTATTGAAAGCAAAAATATTTTAAGTGGAAGTATGTTGCCTCATCGTGTTGTTGTTCATGAAAGTGAAGGAAATAGTCATCTCACTAGGGAGCAAATTCTTGCGGTAATTATAGGCGTTAGTTTGGCCGGAAATAGACTTGCGGAGAGCAGTTCGAATATGATTAGCGAAATGACGAGAGTGAGTGCGGCGGAATTAAGCGCGAGGGATCTGGTAGAAATTTATCAAAATCTTATTGGTCACAATAAAGATAATTTTAACTCAGATTCTGGGCATAAAATTAGAGAGCAAATTGCAGGTAAAGTGGCGGATGATCTTGGATGTGATTGCAGGGGGTTTTTTACAAATCGTTACGAGCCTTACAAATTTATTTTTGAACTACGTAGCAGAGATGTGTATGAGAATGATCTTGCAACAAAAATTAGAAATTTTGGAGTTGGGGTTGGAGTTGATGCGGTGAAAGAAGATGGTTTTTTACCATGTTTGATTGATTTAACTCCGATGCGAGAAAGACGTCCTGGAGATGTTGTTGAAGGTCCTTCTGCGGGAAGGGTTGATATGACGAGGGTGGAGGAATTTTTGGTGGGTGATAGGATTACGGGCGGTGGTGGGAGATATTAATTGCAAGTAACTCCGCCAATTTTTCCTTCGAAATTTTTCCTAAATTTTCCGTTTTATTTTTGCTGACAAAAATCGCTTTTGTTTCGTCGCTGCCGAAAATTTTGCCGGATTCGATGTCGTTGGCTATGATCAGGTCGCAGTTCTTTTTTTTCAATTTTTCGCGAGCGTGTTTTTCAAGATTTTGACTTTCGGCGGCAAAGCCGATCACGAGGGTTGGGCGCTGTTTTGAGGTTCCAACAAATTCCAAAATATCAGGATTTTTTTCTAGCTAGAGCGTGAGATTTTTGGCGGCAGTTTTTTTGATTTTTTGCTGCGAAATTTTTGCAACTTTAAAATCTGAAACTGCGGCACAGCCGATGAAAACATCGACACCTCTTCCGTCATCCTTGGCCTGAAAGGCCGAGGATCTCATGAGTTTGGCTTCGGAGTCTAAACTCCTGAGATCCTCGGAACTGCGTTCCAAGGATGACGAGAAAGAGGTGACAATATTTTTCACCGCATCGAACATTTCCTGCGCCGTTTTTACGCGGATAATTTTTTCCTTCGGCAGTTGAATCACTTCGCGAATATTGCCCGCGATCAGCGTCACATCTGCTCCCATCTCGTGTAAAACTTTTGCAATTTCGATCGATTGTTTGCCGGAAGAATGATTGCCGATGAAGCGGACGGGATCGATTTGTTCAAAAGTTGCGCCGCCAGTAATGAGAATTTTTTTGCCTTTGAGTTGATTTTGTCGTGCAAAAAAATCGCAAATTTTTTCGCAAATTTTTTCCGGCGCTGCCATTTTTCCGATTCCCAATTCGCCGCAAGCGAGAATATCTTTCTCGGGCTCAACACAAGCTATTCCTGATTCCAAGACCTTCACCAAATTTTTTTGCGTCTGTTTATTCTCCCACATTTTTTCATTCATCGCCGGCGCTAAAATAATTTTTTTATTCGCCGCGAGAATTACGTTCGACGCTAAATCATCAGCAAAACCATTGGCGATTTTGGCGATAAAATCTGCTGTTGCCGGTGCGACGACGATGAGGTCAGAGCTGCGCGAGAGCTTGATGTGTCCCATTTCAATTTCATCGTCAGTCGAAAATAAATCGGTGTAAGTTTTTTTACCGGAAAGCGATGAAGCCAAGAGAGGCGTGATAAATTCGCATGCTGATTTAGTCAGAACGCAAGTGACATCGTAAGATTTTTTTTGCAGCAAGCGCAGCAAATCCATGGCTTTGTAAGCGGCGATGGAACCGGTGATGATTAGGAGGATTTTTTTCTGTTTCATAATTTTCTATTTCGTCATCCTTGGCTCGCAGAGCCGAGGATCTCGGGAGTTTTAGCTTTATGAGATCCTCGATGCTGTGCATCAAGGATGACGCGTTTGTGATAATTAATTTAATCCTAAATGTTTGAAGGCAGTTTCGGTTAAAACACGCCCCCGCGGGGTTTTTTCGATGAAGCCTTGTTGGATTAAATAAGGCTCGATGGTGTCTTCGACGGTGTCGCGCTCTTCGCCGATGGCGGCGGCGATGGTTTCGATGCCGACGGGGCCGCCGCGGTAATTTTCGGCGATGAATTTGAGGTAGCGGTAATCAGCGGCGTCGAGTCCGGCCTTATCGATTTCAAGCCGCAGCAGCGCGTGATCGGCACATTTTTGTGAAATGATTTTTTCTCCAGCATCAGATGCAAAATCGCGCACTCTTTTTAGCAAACGTATGGCAATTCGTGGAGTACCTCGCGACCTTTTTGCGATTTCATGCGCGGCATTTTTTTCGATTTCGATTTCCAAAATGCGGGCATCGCGAATGACGATTTGCTCAAGCTCCGCAGGGCTGTAGAAGTTAATCCGCAGTGGAATTCCGAAGCGATCTTTGAGTGGATTGGCGATTAATCCGACGCGAGTTGTAGCGCCAACGAGAGTGAATTTCGGCAAATCAATTTTAATCGCGCGAGCCGCCGGACCCTCGCCGATAATGATATCGAGCTTAAAATCTTCCATCGCGGCATAGAGCACTTCTTCGACATTTTTATTCAAACGGTGAATCTCATCGATGAAAAAAATATCGCCTTCCTGCAAATTTGTGAGAAGTGCGGCAAGGTCTCCAGACTTAGAAATCACCGGCCCCGCAGTGCCTTTAAATCCAACACCCATTTCGTGAGCAATGATTTGTGCGAGTGTAGTTTTGCCGAGTCCCGGAGGTCCGTAAAACAAAGTGTGATCAAGTGCATCGCCGCGACTTTTCGCCGCCTTGATAAAAATTCCTAAATTTTCTTTAAGTTTTTCTTGGCCAAGAAAATCGCGCAAATAGCTCGGGCGCAGAATATTTTCGTTGCTGCGCTCTTCGTTTTTTTGGATGGGGTTTAGGTTTTCGTTTTTCATTTAAGAGGTCGCTGATTGTTTGGTTGTTTTGATGTTTAGGCTGTAAGCTTGATCTGGTCTGTTTGGGGTTTCTGGGTAGCGCAATTCTAAAATTCCATGAGCTGCCATTGGATTTAAAAATCTATTTCTCAGGTCTTCAGGATTTCTTTTTAGTGAGATCGCAATTTCTCTTCTAGTGAGCCATCTGTTGCTGCATAATTTTTTTATTATTTCTTCCATCAGCTCTGGCTTGATGCGACCCTTCATCTTGGTTAGCAGCAGCGTTAATTCTGAATCGTTATCTAGGGAGTTACTCTCGTTATCTATGGAGTTACTCTCGTTATCTAGGGAGTTACCTTCGTTATCTAGGGAGTTAAGTCGATATCTTGCCCAGCGGGTTTTGCCTTCTTGTAATAGAAATCCTCGCTCAACCAAAGATCGCAGCATTTTTGAAACATCAGCCATGTGATCATTTGTGATTTGCTGCATTCTCGCATTATCCACAAATCCTTCAGTATCAGCAATAACGAGAGCGTTTACTTCTGGTTGTGAAAGTTGTTGAAAATCAAAGCCAAATAATTTGCTAAGTCGTGAGTATGATTCTTCTGGTATCAAGCTAATCATGGGAAGCGTCCAGCACACCCGATCTGGCCTAAAATTCTCGGATATTTTTGGTGTACGCCAATGCTGCGATTCCCAGCCGGCGTGTATTTTATCAACTCCGGAACCCATTTTGTCAGATGCCCCAATTGCCGTAAACATTTGCTGTAAGTTTTTATTACGACATTCGCTGATGCTTACTCTTGGTTTGCGGTACAGCTCTTCTTGCGAAACCAGAAGTGATCCAGGATTTGTGAAGATTAGTTGATCTGGATGTTTCTCAATAACGATGCCACCAACTCCGCGATAATCTGCATGGATCAAAGAATTAACCAAAGCTTCGCGAACCGCCTCGTGAACGGGACTGATTCCTTTGCGCATCAAATTTTCATCAAGTTGAAACGGCAATTTTAAGTCGCTGGTTAGTGAGCGCAGTGTTTTTTCAAAGAATTGAAAGAGATTGGCATTCCAGGAGCCGTCGCTCCATATGCGATCGGTATAGCGCGAAGAGTCGAGTTTTTCTCGATAATCAACAAGATATTGCGGGATGACTTCGCGAATTATTTCGTCTTTTCCAAACATCAAAATTGAAGCTACGGTCAGCCCTTTTTTATTTTTTCTATCATCTCTCCAGCCGCCTATTTTTGCCAAAAGGCCGATATCATCTTCGTTCAATCCAGAATGAGTTGGTTTGTGAGATGAGAGTTTATAGCGATATTCTTTTAGACTGCGTTGGTCAAGGTCATCCAAGTTAAACTCCTCAACAATCTGAGAATCAAAAGATTCGTCTGATTGATCGGATAGCATGCGTTTAACCTCTTCTTCGGTGCAGTGATAATCGCCTTCGTGATTGCGACGATAAGTTCCGGTTAGTGGATTTGAATTTAGATAAACTGGACGCTCTGACCTAGTAGCGCGTGGAACTTTGATTAAAACTATAACCCTGTCTTTAAAATTTTCTTCTCTGACATCCTGGTTGGTTAAAAGCATCGCGCTGACTTTTTGGCGATTATTGACGTTGTTCCAAAAGTCGGTTTGTAGTTTGAAAATAATATTTCGATCGATGCCGCTAACCAATCCGCTATTTTCAACTCCAAGAAAAATTACTCCGCCATCCGTGTTAGCAAAGGCGCTGTAAGTTTCCCAAACGCTTTTTGGTAAGCCACCTTGAGCTGATTTAAATTCGTAATCCTTGCCCTCGGTTATGTTTATGACGAAGTCTTCAGTGATGTGGTATTTTTTTGTCATGGTTAAAATTTATTCTTACTCAACTCGCGAAGGCTTGAGGTGATTAGGTTTTCTAGGGTAATCCCCGAATTCTCGCCGAATAAAAAATCAATCACGCGTAGGCAATCATGCTTTTTGTAGCCAAGATTTTCTAGGGCGGAGAGGGCGTCGGTGGTGATTTGATTGTTGGAAAATTTTGTGGAGTCGGTGATTTTTGTGCCGCTGTAATCAAGGGCGATTCCAAGTTTTTTCGGCGAATCTTTCAACTCTGTCGTGAGGCGACTGGCAAGCTTCGGGCCAATTCCAGAGATTTTTGAAAATGCTTTCTCGTCGCCGGAAATTAATGCTTTGGCGAGGTCTTCGATTGCGAAAGCGCCGAGAATTTTTTGTCCCATTTTTGCGCCGACGCCTTGAACTTTTGTGAGTTCGAGAAACCAAATTTTTTCGATTTCAGAGCTGAATCCGTAAAGCTCAATCGCATCTTCTTTGACGACGGTTTCGATGGTGAGTGAAACTTTTTCTTCGTGCGGAAATTGTTTTAAAAACGCCGAAGTTTTTTGCGAAATAGCGACGACATAACCGACGCCGTTCACGTCGATAATGCACTTGTCATCAGTGATTGAGTCAATAAAACCGCGGAGTTTGCCGATCATAAATAAATTTTATTTATCAATTTTTACCTCGTCATCCTTGGCGCAAAGCGCCGAGGATCTCAGGAGTTTTAGCTTTAAAATCAAAACTCATGAGATCCTCGAGTCCTGCGGACTCAAGGATGACGGATGGAGAATTTTTTACTCATCATGCTAAAAAAGAGCAATCACAACATCGAGTGGCGCGTCAGCAAAGAGCCTGTTCATTTCGAAGAGGCGCTGGAATTTATGCAGCAGCGCGTTGAGAAAATCATCGCTGGAACTGCGCCGGAAATGATTTGGATTTTGGAACATCATCCCGTTTACACCGCTGGAATTAGTGCGAAAGATGAGGATTTTATTGGTCAAACTGACATCCCAATTTTCAAAACTAATCGCGGCGGAAAGTACACTTTTCATGCACCGGGGATGAAAATAATTTACGTGATGCTCGATCTAAAAAAATTTTTTGCGCCCGAAAAACCAGATGTGGCGCGCTTTGTTGAGTTTTTGGAAAATTGGGTGATCGCGATTTTAGCTGATCTTGGAATCAAAGGCGAAATTAAAAAAAGCAGAGTTGGAATTTGGGTCGAGACCAAAAACGGCGAGAAAAAAATCGCTGCGCTCGGAATTAAAATCAAAAAATGGGTGAGCTATCACGGCATCGCGATCAACGGGAATCCTGATTTGAATGGCTTTCGAAACATCATTCCCTGCGGCATCAAAGAATTTGGTGTGACATCAATTGCAGAAATTATCGATGGAAATTTTGATGAAAAAAAACTTGTTAGTTTGATCGAAAAAAAATTCTTGGAGTTATTCTCTGCCACCACCGCTTCTTAATGGAGGTGTTGCCACTGTTGCTGCGGGGACTCCACCGGTTAGGGTAGCGGCGGCTTCGTTGCTACCCTTAAGAGCTTCTATAACTGCACTTGCTGCTGTAATTGCTGCTTCCATGGCTTTTGGGTCTATTGTGACGGTAGTAGTAGGAGCTGGAGTTTCAACCCGCCGCGCAGTCTTGGTTTCAAGAGCATCTTCAAGTGCCTGAAGAATTGGGTCTTTGGATTTGCGGTCCGGAGCAATTGCCGAAGCAACGCTACCGATTAACTTAGCTACGGAGTTAATAACCGCAGCCATAGCTTGAAGAATTAATGTAAAAATATTTGGCTTCTCAGCTTCTTCTCCAGGCTTTGCTGTTTCCACATCCGTTTTGCCTTTGTGAAATGCTTTGTTTGGACCACCATCCTCTAACTCTAAAGCTTTTTTGGCACTATCTGGATCTATGAGTGCTGCCGCAAGAAGCTTTGAACTTTTTTCTAATAAACTATTTTTTATGTCTTCTTCACTCATTCCATCTTTTCTCACAAGTGCTTTGAGAAATTCCGGTATCTCTCTTTTTCCTGCTGCTAAGTCACTCATGATCACTCCAAACGGAGGATGGCCTTCGTTGTAGGATTCAACTTTAGCAGCAGAATTTCTTGCTTCACTGGTAAATCTTGTGACGGCTGTATGGGTTTGACCAATCTCTGAAGGTGCTTCATGCCCTCCTATGGCGCTTCCAACTGCTTCTCCGGCCTTATTAACGACTGTCGCAAGTGCTAATGCTGCTTTTTGCAGTGATTCAAAACTTGTTACGAATCCGTTTTGTGTGCGACTGATAAGTTCTGGAATTGTTGCCATGAGATCTTGGCAATTTTTCAAATCTTGATTGCCAGTTTCCTTGTTTTTATTTTCTCGTTTTTGTTCGGGGGTATGCAGTGTTTCTTCTGCGACAGTTTCATGTGGTGTTATTCCTCCTAAAGATTTAACAACTTTTGTGGCAATTTCAGATATTCCATGTAACGCCGCATGAATTTCTTCAGGTGTTGTTGCAGCTTCTAGTGCCTTCGTGAAGTTCGGAAGCGTTTTATCTCCTTCTTTTCTACCCAAAAGCAGATGATCAATATTTTCTTGTGCGGCACTAGAATCTGCTGGCATAAATTCAAAAATTAAATTTTAAAAACAAAGCTTGGTCTCTCGAATTTAGACAAAATAACCAATTGAATGTTCTGTTCGCAAGGTTTTTCAAAAAATTTTAAACTTGGCTGCGATCTTGAAATTAGATCGAGTGGCATTACTTGCAGCTTTACTTCTTCCATCAAAATCAATCAAAAAAAATTAAAAAATGCCGAAAGAACAACAATTTAATTTCGACGTTGAGGTTGGGAAAATTCTCAACCTGATGATCAATTCACTTTATACCAACAAGGACGTAGCCTTGCGGGAGTTGATCTCAAACGCATCCGATGCTTGTGATAAGCTGCGTTACTTAGCGGCGCAAAATCCGGATTTGTTGCAAGATGAATTAAAAATTTCCATCACCACCGACAAGGCCAAAAAACTTTTAATCATTGCTGATAATGGCATCGGAATGAATCGCGAAGACTTGATCCAAAACCTTGGCACGATTGCGCGCTCAGGCACTGAGAATTTTTTAAAATCACTGACTGGGGATGGAAAAAAAGATGTGCAATTAATTGGCCAATTCGGCGTCGGATTTTATTCGAGCTTCATGATTGCAAATAAAGTTGAGGTGATTTCGCGTAAGTTTGATGAGGAGAAAATTTGGAGATGGGAATCAGCGGGGACTGGCCAATTCACGATTGCGGAGATTGAGTCTGAGGAATTAGGATCCCCCTATTTAGGGGGCTTTGAGCGTAAAGAGAACGATCTAAACGATCGTTCTCAGCGAGAAGGCGAACGCGTTAGCGGCGCGATGGGGGTGCATAAAGCTCGCGGCGTGAAAATCATTTTGCATTTGAAGGATGACGCTAGCGATTTTCTCGATCGTTTTCACATTAAACACGTCGTCCAAACTTACTCCGATCACATCAATTTCAAAATCGAATTCATTCCCGAAAATCTTGAAGCGGGTGCAAAAATTGAAACATTGAATTCTGCTTCAGCTTTATGGGCAAGGCCTGTAAGCGAGATCACGGCTGAGCAATATCAAAATTTTTTCAAATCTTTTTCGCATTTGCCTGGTGAACCTTTCATGACAATTCACAACAAAATCGAAGGAGTTGTCAGCTACACCAATTTGCTCTTCGTGCCAGCAACTAAGCCGTTCGATCTCTTTCATCCTGATCGAAAAACTGCAGTAAAACTTTACGTAAAAAAAGTTTTTATCTCGGAAGAGTTAGGTTTGGTGCCAGCGAATATGCGTTTCCTGCGCGGTTTGATCGACTCCGATGATTTGCCGCTCAATATCAGCCGTGAAAATTTGCAGCATAGTGCAGTGCTTGAAAAAATCAGAAAATCGGTGGTGAATAAAGTGCTGTCAGAGCTGAAGAAAAAGGCTGCGGAGAGTGAAGAAGAATATCTAAAATTTTGGAATAATTTCGGCGCAGTTTTGAAAGAAGGATTGTGCGAATCGTCAGAATTTCGTGAAAAACTTTTGGAGATTTGCCGCTTTTATTCGTCGAAATCGGAGGGCAAATTAATTTCAATCGCGGAGTATTTGGACCGTGCCAAATCTGGCCAAAATAAGATTTATTTTTTAACTGCAGAGTCAGTTGAAAAAGCAAAATCTTCGCCGCAATTAGAAATTTTTTCGCAGAAGGATGTCGAAGTTTTATTTCTCACTGATGCGGTTGATGAATTTTGGGTGACGGTTGCTTTGCCTTACAAGGCAGCTAATTCTCAGTGGGAATTTCACTCGATCAATCGTCACGATGTTGACCTAGAAAATGTCGATGCTTCGACAAGCTCAGCACAAGAAAAATCAGAAGAAAAAGACGTAACCAACAGCAATTTCGAAGGCCTAATTAAGTTCATCAAAGAAACTTTGGGCGACAAAATTAAAGACGTGCGCATCTCAAAAAAATTAACTGACAGCCCAGTTTGTCTCGCTGTTGATGCGGGTTCGATGGATATTCGTCTCGAAAGATTTTTGCTTGAACAAAAACAAATTCAGGCGGGAACAGCGAAAATTTTTGAAGTGAATATCGGCAATAAAATCATCAAAAATTTGAATGAAGATTATTTGGATGAGGTAAAAAAATCTGCTGCGCGTGATGTGATTTTCACTTTGTTTGACTTGGCCTGCGTGATTGAGGATGAACCGATTAAGGATGCGAAAGATTTTTCACGGAGGATTCAGGGGTTGATGGGGTAGGGGTGGTGTTATACCCATTCTAGCTGAAGAAGCCGACCTTCATTCTTTAGTTTGTCATCCCCGCGAAGGCGGGGATCCAGTACTAGTTAAACATCATGGATCCCCGCTTTCGCGGGGATGACAAACTTATAGTTCGGGGATGACAAACTTATAGTTCGGTTTCTTGAATCAGATTCAGTATAGATTAAACTAATTTTCCTTCTCCTCCTTTTCTCCTTTCGCCAACTCAATCAAATCATCGGCCCGCAGCAGTTCCATTTTCTCCGATTTTCCCAATTTTTCCTTTGCCTCTTTGGCATATTTTTGACATTTTTCTTTTTCACCGATCAGTAAATTAAACTCTGCTAGAGCCAAAAAAGATCGGCCTTCGTCGCCAATTTTAGAATAACCGGAAGCGAGTTGTTTGAATAAAAATGGATTTTCATCTTCTGTTCCTTTTGCCTCGATAAGCCGCTCGATTGCTAGTTTAATCAGGGTCGCATCATTTTCTTTTAGAGACAAAATTGTGGTGGCAAAAGAAATTTTTGCTAGTTCTGCATCTTGTTTATCCAGCAATTTCAGTGCTTGGTTATAAGACAAAATAGAATCGCTAATGCGACCGCTGCTGAATAAAATTTCACCTTTGAGTTCAAATAAAAATCCGTCGCGTGGATTTTTTACAATGATTGCATCGAGTAATGCCAAGGATTCATCGATTTTGCCTTTGCGCGAAAAAGCGATGGATTTGATGTAATTTGCTTCAGCATCATTTTGATTTTTATATTTCGCGAGCAGTTGATCGGTATTGTCAGTGAAGCCTTCTAGCTTTGCCAACACCACATTCATCTGTTTCTGTAATCGCTGATTTATTTTTCTGTCGGAAAATTTTCTGTCGGCGGTGCGCACTTTGATCAGATCAATTCTTTTACGGCTCACGGGATGTGACATCAGATATTCGTCGAGCTGTCCTTTGTAGCCTACCATTTCACTTTCAAAAAATTCTAAAAGATTCACTAGGCCATCAGCGGGATAATTCATCTTATCGAGATATTTGATGGCATGTTGATCCGCAGCCTCTTCTTGGGTGCGGGTAAATTTCATGTAGAGGCGCTGCGCACTTTGTGAGCCGCCAGCGATTAGCGCCATCCCTGCATCAGGAGATCCACCGATTGCGGCACCAATGCCAAGTAAATAGCTCAAAAGCATTGCACCATCAGCTTCCTTTGTTCCTTCAGCAGAGCGCACTAGATGCCCAGCAGCAATGTGTCCGCTTTCATGCGCGATTACACCAATCAGTGCATCTGGAGTTTTGAATTTTCGAATTAGGCCGGTATTGATAAAAATATTTTGTCCGCCGGAAACGAAGGCGTTGATTGAGTCGTCATTAACGATATAAATTTTAATGTTTTTTGGATTGAGATCAGCAGCGTGGAATATGGGGTCGGCGAGATTATGTAAAAATTTTTCAATCTCAGCATCACGAATTAAAGCTATGCTCGCAAAAGAATTTTTTGCTAAGAAAAAAGTGAAAATTAGGCTGAAAAAAATCAGTTTTTTTGACATCTAATCAAGTTCTAATTTTTAATGTTTTACCATTCTCACGACGACAATATTGCTAGATTAATCAAGCATTCAATGTGCTGGGTGAGTCTTGCGGCATTATTTCTGTTGGTTGTTTTTTTAATTCGCGATGATGCAAAAATTCCACAAAAAGAAATCATTCTGAAGATCGATGTCAAAAATAAAGTGAATATTTGTTTGCCAGAAGATGACGAATTTTCCGAAAAATCTTTTTTTGATTTTTGATGAATGCTCCATCACACAACTTTCACATCTCCAATTTTTTAGAAAAATTAACAGCTGAAGATGGCTTGTCATTCAACAGCACTGCCGCTTACAGCAATGACCTCGAACTCTTTGCTAAATTTCTACGCAAAAGAAATATCGCTTTTGAAAATGTCGTTGCTGACGACATCAAAGATTATCTTTACGAACTGCACCAAAAAAATTTAAGGTCGGCGTCAATCGCAAGAAAAATTTCTTGTCTTAAAAATTTTTACAAATTTCTGGAAAATGAAAATTTGGTTAAAACGAGTCCGGTTCTTTATTTGCAGTCCCCAAAGCGTGATACGAAATTACCAAAATTTTTAAGCGAAGAAGAGGTTTTTAAGATTCTAAACTTCATTAATTCTGACAAATCAGAATTTGGAATTCGACTTTCTTGCATGATGGAAATTCTCTACGCAGCTGGTTTGCGGGTCACGGAGTTGGTTTCTCTGCCGGCAATGGCAATTCAAAAAGATGGTGCAACTTTACGGAATTATTTGATCGTGAAGGGCAAGGGAAATAAAGAAAGAATCGCTCCGCTCAACAAATCTGCGATCAAAATGTTGCTCGAATATTTGGAATTACGTAAAAAATTGGGGCAGGAAAATTCAAAATGGCTTTTTGTTGGAGTGATCAGGAGCAGTAAAAAACATGGTGAAATTCGTCAGAAAAATTCCGTGGTGAAGGATGCGCATCTCACGCGTCAAAGATTCAACCAGATGCTGAAAGAGTTGGCATTGAAAGTTGGGATTGATCCGAGCCGCGTCCATCCCCACGTTATCCGCCATTCTTTTGCTACGCATTTACTCAATAGCGGCGTTGATTTGCGCGTGTTACAAGAGCTTCTGGGTCACAGCAACATTTCCACTACCGAAATCTACACGCACATTTTAGATTCAAAATTGAAGGAGCTGGTGTTTTCTCATCATCCGCTTAGCGCACAATTTAAAAAATTATGAAAACACGCGTATCACTAGAAACAGCTAGAAGGAATGGAGTTCGAGTCACCATCAAAAGTTTGGATGCAAAACTTGACGCCCTAAACAGACAAAATGAAAAAGAGGAAATGAAAGGTTTTACGGAGGGTGGAACCGCGATTGATGATAGTGAGGAAGCAGAAGATTTAGCAGAGCAAATTGCTATGATTGAGCGGCAAAAAACAGAAATTCAGGAACGTGAATTAAAAAAATTGTCTGAAGAAGGAATAAAAAAAGATGGCATGCGTAGCAGCGCTGAGTCTGGTGAAAAGAGGGCGGGAGATGAAATATTCCAAAGTTGTTCTTCTCCAGCAGAGACGGAAAATTTAGCGGCAGCGGTGGAAAAAAAATTAAGAGCATTAGGGTTGAAATGTGATATTTCAAAATCAAAAGGCGTGATCACTGTTACTGTGGATATGCCTGATAGATTTAAAGGCCAAGATCCTTTGAGAATGTCGGAAGACACATTGCGTGAGGCGAAAGAGGAATTGGATTCTGCAAAAGATCAGCCAGGATCAAGTCCACAGCCATCTTCTTGGGCTGAGTATGTTTCGCAGCGGCGCGTGGGAGATAAAGCGCATCATCATGGATATGGCGGTGGAATGGTGGCAGGTTAGAATCTATTCAAAAGTTCTTCCCCAAAAACCCGCTGATAAAATTCGCGAATAATCGGTTTCTCATCATCGATCACTTTATTGCCGAAGCTTAGAGTGAAGGCAGTCGCAACCGATCCAAAAATCTCAATATTTTTTCCCCAAGAAATTAAAGTTCGCAGCGAAATTAAATTCGAAATATCGCCATTTTTAAAAGCCTCGCGCGTTAAATTTCCAAGTCGCACCATCATCTTCGCGGTGTTCTGATGCAGCTTCGAATTGAGGAATGGCAGCTTCTTCAGCAGAATTTCGAGCTCGTGTTTTTCATCCAAATAATTCAGCGCGGCGACAATATTCCAGCGATCCATCTGTGCCTGATTAATCAAATTTGTGCCGTGATAAATTCCTAAATCATCTCCCGCGCCAAGAGTGTTGGATGTTGCGAAGAGGCGGAAATGTTGGTTCGGCGTGATAATTTCATTTTCTTCGAGCAGCGCAAATTTTCCGTCTTCTTCGAGCAAACGTTGAATAACAAAAGAAACATCGGTTTTGATCGCATCATATTCATCCAGCACCAGCGCAATTCCGCGACGTAAAGCGAAGGGAATAATTCCTTCTTTGAACTCAGTGATTTGCTTGTCGTTTTTGAGTTTGATGACGTCTTTGCCGACGAGATCGAGGCGTGTAATTTGCGAATCGAAATTGATGCGTAAGCAAGGCCAATTCAGGCGCGCGGCGATTTGCTCGATGTGAGTTGATTTGCCGGTGCCGTGCATTCCTTGCACCAAAACACGTTGGTTGAAAGCGAAGCCGGCGAGGATGGCGAGTGTTGTAGCGTGATCGAAAAGATAATTTTCGTCGATGGCTGGAACGAATTCGGATTTCTCGGCGAAGGCGCGCACTTCGAAGTCGCAGGTGGTTCCGAAGATTTTTTTGCAGTCGATTTTTTTACTCATGATTTTTTAAGTTTGTGACAAAAAACTAGCGCTGGACGTAAGTTTGTAACCCAGTCCAACCGTTCATGTCGACTTTAGTTTGATACAAACGGGAAGACTGGGTTACAAACCCCGTCTTGCTCAAGGTCTTACTTGGATCATTTTTTCTTGTGAGTCTTCTTCGAAAAAACTTTCTCCTTCCTCTCCGCAAACGGATTTTCCGATTTCCTCAAAACCAACCTAATCGGTGTTAATTTCAAATCGAAATATTCGCGCAAAGAATTGATCAAATAATTTTGGTAGGAACCTTCTAGAGGCTTGATATGATTGGTGAAAACAGCGAAGGTTGGCGGGCGTTTTTTTATCTGTGTCGCATATTTTAATTTGATCGCATTACCCTTGTAGAGCTTCGGCGAGTGCTTTGCTTCAGCTGCTTTCAGCCAGTCGTGGAGCTTGTTAGTTTGAATGTAAGTCTGCCACTGTTCGTAAGTTTGCAGCGCGAATTCTAGACATTTTTCAACATTGTAACCGGTTTTAGAAGACAGGCCGATGATCGGCGCGCCTTCAATTCCCGGCAGCGCGGCCAAAATATCTTTCCTCAATTCACGCAAAAAATGTTCCTTGTCGCCTTTGACGATATCGATTTTATTGATGCCAAAAACCAGCCCGCGGCCTTCGCGGAGAATCTCTCCGGCAAGCGCTTTATCTTGATGATCGAGCGGCGAATTAGCGTCGATGAGCAAAATCACAACTTGCGCGAAGCGGATGGCTCTAAAGCTGTCGAGGGCTGAAAGCTTTTCTAACTTTTGGGTGATGCTGGCTTTTTTTCTGATTCCAGCGGTGTCGATGAAGCGGATTTTTACAGGATCATTTTGGGCATCAGGTTCCCCCCTATTTAGGGGGGAGCGAGCGAACGCGTTAGCGGCGCGATGGGGGGTGTATAAAAAATCAATCGCAATGGCGTCGCGCGTGATGCCCGCCTCGGGGCCAACAATCATCCGATCTGCGCCTAAAATTTTATTTAGAAAAGTTGATTTGCCGGCGTTCGGTCGACCAACAATTGCGATTTGTAAAAGCGCTTTTTCATCTTCATCTTCAACTCCAAGTTCAGAAAAATTTTCTTCGTATTTTTCAATTTCTGGCGCGATTTTTTCGTATAATTCTCCAAATCCTAACTTGTGCTCAGCTGAGATCCCAAGCGGTTTGCCGAAGCCGAGTTTAAAATATTCTTTGTCGAAAATTTCTTCGCGTAGATTCTCACATTTATTCACTAACAGCACAGTTTTTTTGCCGATTTTTTTCAGCCATTGCGCGAAATGTTGATCTGAATTCGTCACGCCTTCTTTTCCATCAACGACAAATAAGCAGAGATCGGCGTCAGAAACTGCGATTTCAGTTTGCTCGACCATTCTTTTTTCCAGCGATTTGTCGTTAATTTTATTTTCTAAACCAGCAGTGTCGATCGCCATGAATTCAAGTGGTCCAAGCTTCGCACGTGCTTCTTTGCGATCACGAGTAACTCCTGGAGTGTCGTCGGTAATTGCAAAAGATTTGCCGATTAATTTGTTGAAGAGTGTCGATTTTCCAACATTCGGCCGTCCGATAATTGCGATTTTGAACATGATTTTGGAAATTTATTTTGAAGAGTGAGGGCGCAGCCTAGGTGGTGAATTTTAAAGTTGACTAGTAAAAAAACTGTCAGGTATACCAGACAAATCATTTTTAAAACTTCACCACAGTTTTTATGTTTTTGATTCCGCAGCAGATTTTTTATTACAGAAGTCGTAACCAAAAAACACCTTTCACCGATTGGGCTAGAGGCCTTGATCCAATGACGAGAGAAGTGGTTTACGAGAGATTAGAAAAAGTAAAATCTGGATATTTTGGTGATTACAAAAATTTAGGTGAAGGAGTTTTTGAGTTAAGAATTCATCTAGGCGCTGGTTACAGAATTTATTACGGCAAAAATGGAAGAGACATAGTTTTATTGCTTTGTGGCGGCGATAAAAGCACGCAAAGTAAGGACGTAAAAAAAGCAAAATTTTTTTGGGAGGATTATAAAAATGCTAAAAAATAATAGAAAAAAACGAGAATTTCCAACTTGGGATAGCTTTGTTATTGAAGAATTTAAACGTGATCCAGAATTCCTAAGACTAGCCCTAAAGCGCCGTTTGAAGGAATATGCCGCAACCGGCGATGATTTTTTTCTGCGCGAAACTTTAAAACAAGCCGCTGCCGCAAAAGGCATTACCAACCTTGCAAAAGAAACTGGTCTTAGCCGCCAATATCTCTACGAAATGCTATCTGAAAAAGGCAATCCAACAATAAAAGTTTTTAGCTTGGTGCTCAAAGCTTTCGGTTACCGCATGGTTTTTAAACCAATCTAAAAATATCTCCCACCGCTTTGGCGATATCTTTCTGCCGCATGAAATGCTCGCCGATCAGGAAGCAGTTGATGCCCGCCTGCTGCAATAATTCGATGTCTGTTGAATCTTTGATGCCGCTTTCAGAAATTAAAACGTAATCTGCCGGAACTTTTTCGGATAAAATTAACGATGTTTTTAAGTCAGTTTTTAGCGTTTTTAAATCGCGATTATTGATGCCGAGAAGTTTGCTTTTTAAGTGTGAAGCGCGTTGCAATTCTGCTTCATCGTGAACCTCGATGAGAACAGATAGGCCAAGGTCTAAAGCGCATTGTTCTAATTCATTTAATTTTGCATCATCAAGCATGGCAACGATCAGCAAAATGCAATCGGCGCCAAGCATTTTTGTCTCAAAAATTTGGTAAGTATCGACCATAAAATCTTTACGTAAAATCGGCAGTTCAACCGCAGCGCGCACCTCAGATAAATATTCATTTTTTCCCATAAAATATTTTTCATCAGTGAGGATAGAAAGGCATGTCGCACCTGCCTTCGCATAAGTTTTAGCAATCTCAACATGATCAAAATCTTCGCGGATTATTCCATGCGAAGGCGAGGCTTTTTTTATCTCACAAATCAGCGCAATTTCGCCGCGATCATTTTTATTTTGCAGCGCAGAAAAAAAGTTTTTTGGCGCATTCAAACATTTTGTGCGGGCGCATATTTCCTGCACCGAAAGCAGTTTTTTGCGATTGCGAACCTCGATTAATTTATGTTGGTAAATTTCTTTTAAAATATTCATTTTTATTGGAAGTTATGTAAGTAATTTGTGGCAAGCTGCCAAGAATATCACTCGCAAGGGAATATACTGAAACTGATTCAAGAAACCGAACTTTTAAAGCTGGACCCCGCAACAAGTGCGGGGTGACACTGAGTATGAGTTG
>CAIYMZ010000105.1 GCA_903927415.1 uncultured Alphaproteobacteria bacterium | reverse complement strand
CAACTCATACTCAGTGTCACCCCGCACTTGTTGCGGGGTTCAACTTGAATGGGTTTATAGCATCAGAATTTAAATTTATGAAATCTCAACGTCAGCTTCAAATCGGTGAAAATATCAAACGCATTATTTCAGAAATTTTTTTGCGCGATGATATTCTGACAGTGCCAGGTAGCTTCATCACTGTGCTCGAAGCTGATGTTAGCCCTGATGCAAAAAACGTAAAAATTTTTATTGATATTTTTGGCAATGAAAAAATGCATGAAAAAATCGTCGAAAAATTAAACGAAATAGCCCCACATTTTCGCTACAAAATGGCAAAAAGATTGACGTTGAGAGTGGTGCCAGAAATTGTTTTTATTTTGGACAGAACTGAATCCAAAGCGATGAGTTTGGAAAAATTAATTGAGAGTGAAAAGGTGGCAATGGAGGCTGCGGAGTGTTCGTCAAAAAAAATTGTGAGACGAGTTAAAAATAAATTAATTTGAGTTTTGAATGAGTAGAAAAAGAAAAACTCCTGCAGATATTAGAAGGGCTGTTAGCAACGTTAGATGGTTAGTAGGTCGTAGTCCGTTAGAAGGTGCGTCTCCAAAATTCCCAGTCAAAGAGGTTGTAAGAAAAGAGGAATCTATACCAACCATTTCTACTCTAACACAACCAACTCGCAAAAAAGAATATCGAGAATTTCCCGACGAATTTCTGAGATTTAATGCGGATAATCCGAGCTACATTGAAGATTTAATACGCCTAAAAAAACAGCCCAGAATTTTTGCAGAAACTTTAATAAATTTTAAACTTACGGGATTAGCTGGCGTAATTGAGTCGGAAGCATTTAAAGAAACGCTGTTTGATATTTTTTATACAAAATCTTTTGGCAGAGGAGGTGGCACTAAATTTGATCCTAAAAATAATGCGAGACAAGAGATAGATAGGGTCTTTTCTAGATTAGAAAGCGATATTAAAAATAAAGGAAGTTTTAGCGATCTTAAATCATATCTGAATGACATCGCAGCAAAGACGGAAGATGGAAAATTTTTAGAACTCTTAAGTCCTTTTCTAGAACAATTTACCGACACTGATAAACGTCCTCCGCTTAGTTTTATTAAATACGCTCTTTTTCGTGAGATGGATTTGATTAGAGAGCAATTGTACTCACTGGAACCTAAAAAAAATTCTTCTTACATCGACTATAATCCACAGCCTAAATTTTTTGAATATTTTAGACTTCCATCGAGAGAAATACTCGCAGCAAAAAAGTCTGATGCTCAAAAATCTATCAAAAAAGAGACTCAATATCCGGCAGACGCATGCTTGAAGCAAATAGCAGCAATTGGGCTCGATGGAAGTCTTAAAGTTGCCCTTCAAACTCCATCAGCGCGACCATTTATTTCAAAACTTGGAGTTACTATTGAGGCAGCTCTTTCAGTAGAGCAACGTGAGGCAATGGAGGCGATAGATGGAGCAATTGCGGCTACAAAAGACCGTGACAATAACAAGGCTGGCAAAGCAGTAATTACTCTTGGAACCGGCGCTGGCAAAACCTTTCTCTCTAAACAAATAGTGGATACATACACATCTGGAAAGCCTCCTGTTGTAGATGAAATTCATAATATTGATCTCAATACCACCCAAGAAAATTTAACAAAAATTTTTGTAGCAGAGTCAAACAATCATTTGGTGATGCTCGACGAAGCATTTTTTTACAGTAAAAAATTTCTAGCAGCGGCAGAACTAGGCTCCAGAACCGTTGAGCAGCAAAGATATGAATTTATGAATAAGCTGCGCGCAAAAGGTGCGACAGTGGTGGTGTTTGGAGCGAGTGAATCGAAGGACAAAATCGATATTGAGCAAAAAAGATTATTAGATAAAATTGAACAATATGAAAACGATTTAAAATCAATTGGCGACAGAATCGGAGCTATTCCAAAAGAGATTGATGAATTAAAGAAGAAGCTTCCTCTGAGTGAAAAATATCTTAATAGCCTCAAAGATGATCATGAGAAGTTTCGTGGGGCGCTGAGTAGCAATCAAAGTTTAGCTGACGCCTATAAAAAAGCT
>CAIYMZ010000104.1 GCA_903927415.1 uncultured Alphaproteobacteria bacterium | reverse complement strand
CAATTTAAATTCTAAAATGACAGAAATTTCTCGTGATCAAAACTTGGCTTTGCGTCTTTATGAGTCGATGCTGTTAATCAGAAAATTCGAAGAAAAAATTGCCAAGATTTATCATACTGATGCCATCAAAAGTCCGGTGCATTTATCGATTGGTCAAGAAGCTGTTGCGGTTGGAGTTTGCGATATTTTGGAAAAAGATGACATAGTTTCCAACACATACCGATGCCACGCTACACACATTGCTAAAGGTGGAGATATTAACAAAATGATGGCCGAGCTTTACGGAAAAAAAGATGGATGTGCTGGCGGCAAGGCTGGATCCATGCATTTGATCGACATAGAAAATGGAATTATGGGTGCGTCAGCGGTGGTTGGAACTACAATTCCAGTGGCTACAGGCTATGCGATGGCACTTAAGCGTGAAGCAAGAAAAACTGGTAAGCAATGTGTCACAGTTTCGTTTTTTGGTGATGGTGCAACCGAGGAAGGAGCTTTCAGTGAATCAATAAATTTTGCGGCGCTTCACAAACTTCCAATAATTTTTCTTTGCGAAAATAACAAATTAGCGATTCACAATCCAATCGAGCGCAGATGGCCTACGGACAAGATTTGTGAGCGCATTGCAACTTACGGAGTCCAAACATATCGAATTACTAGTGGTGATGTTTTTGAAATTCGTGATGTAGCAAAAAAAGCTGTGGAGCAGATCAAAAAAAATCCTGAAAGTGGTCCAATTTTTATCGAGTGCTTCACTTATCGATATATGGAGCATGTTGGTCCAACCGAGGATTTGAATGAAGAATATCGTGATTTAGAAGAGTATAAAAAATGGTTGGCTAATGATCAGATTGAGGTTTTGGGAAAAAATCTAAGCGCTGAAGAAAAAGAAAAGATTGATAAAAAAGTTGAGAAAAAAATTTCTGACTCGATCGATTTCTCAGAAAAATCAGAATTTCCTGGCGTCAAAGAATTATTTGAGAATGTGCTTGCGCCAAGGCTTGAGAAGATCGTGGAAAAATCAGAAAAAAAATCTGAACAAAAATTAATTCGTTACGTTGACGCGATTGCTGAAGGCTGTATTCAAGAAATGGCGCGCGATGAGCGTGTTTTTGTTTTTGGTTTAGATGTTGATGATCATAAAAAAATCCAAGGCTCAACCGCAGGAATTGAAAAATTCGGACCAGAAAGATTGTTTGGAACTCCACTTTCAGAAGATGCTATGACCGGCGTTGCTGTTGGTGCAGCGATGTGTGGGTTGCGTCCGATTCACGTTCACATCAGAATGGATTTTTTAGCATTGGCAGCGAATCAATTAATCAACATGGCGGCGAAAGCACATTACATGTATAACGGAACTTTGTCCGTTCCATTGGTTGTAAGGACAATGATTGGTAGATCATGGGGGCAGGGTGCTCAGCACTCACAAGCTCTGCACGCAATGTTCGCACATATTCCAGGACTTCGAGTAGTGGCGCCATCAAATGCTCATGACGCCAAGGGCTGCATGATTGCGGCGATTCGCGACAATAATCCGGTAATTTTTATGGAGCATCGTTTGCTTTGTAACGCCAAAAGTTACGTGCCATCGGATGCTTTTGAAATGGAGATTGGAAAAGGTCGCGTGGTGAAAGAAGGGCAAGATATTACAGTTGTTGGAATTTCGCACATGGCGCTTGAAGCAACGCGAGCAGCTCATCATCTTGAATCAGTGGGAATAAATGCGGAAGTGATCGATCCGATTTGGATTAATCCGCTCGATATTGATCTGATTAAAAAATCAGTTGCTAAAACCAGCAAAATTTTAGTGGTTGATAATGGCTGGGTGGAGTTCGGAGTTTCTGCAGAAATTGTTGCAAAAATCTGCGAGGAGTTTCCTGAGAAAAAAATCCAAATTGCGAGAATGGGCTTTGCGCCGACAACGTGCCCAACAACGAAATCACTCGAAGATTTATTTTATCCGAACAGCAAAACTATTGCGGATAAAGTTTGTGAGATGCTTGGTGAGAGTCGAGTTGATTGGTCAAAAATTGATTTGAAAAACCAAGAGTTAGAAGAATTTAAAGGACCGTTTTAAACAAAAAATATGAAAAATAGGATTTTGGTATTTATGCCAATGTATAATTGAGTGAATTTGTTCTGAACAAAATTTGGCAAATCAAATGAAAAGGTCAAAAATAATTAGATCGATTACCAAAAGATGGTTAGGTCTAGAAAAAATTTCACAAATTTTAAAAAACTTTAAAATATTGCCTAAGCAGCGAGAAGTTAATGTCATAGATTATCTAATACAAAAATTTTTGGGTAAGTTGGATATTGGTAAAGATATCGTTAGGCTGGCGGGTAAAGATTTGATCTCTGAATCGCTACTAAGAAATATAGCAGCGAATGATATACCTAATTTTTATGCAGAAATCGCAACTCATATGATGAGTTTTGGTTTGCAAAACGATGCAGCAGTAATGTTTGAGACTTCATTAAAATTACGTCACGATGACGGTGTTGCCATAAATTATCTGCAAAATCTGATGTGCTGTTCTGAGAAAATTTACAGTCAAGAAAAAATTTATAACATTACAAAAAATGTAATGAGCAAACTTGCTAAAGTTAAAACCAAAAGTAGTCATTTCAATAGATTAGATGCGAATAGAATAATAAATATTGGATATACCAGCCATTTTTTTGATAATACGACAGGTACAACATTATTTTTACCGATAATAAAAAATCATGATCGTAATCGGGTAAAAATATTTATTTATTCTGATCAGAATCCAGAGCAAACAAAGCTCCAAACAATGAAATCAGCAGATGTCTGGCGCGATACCCATAAAATGTCAGATGAAGAATTTTGTGAGATCGTAAGAAGTGACAAAATTGATGTGATGTTAGAACTCAATGGCTTTTGCATACTAAACAGGTATCGTGCACTTAATATGAGGCCAGCTCCCGTTCAAGTTTCATTTTATAATTTGTCTGCAACTTCAGGAGTGAGTGAGATTGATTATGTGCTGGTAGGGGAGGAGGTAAAAACCAATCATTTACAAAAATTTTATACAGAAAAATTTTTTCATAAAAAAGGCATCCAGTTAGCAACGGAAATAGGAAGTCATTTTCCGGATGTGAAAAATAAGATTCCATTTCATCAAAATGGCCACATTACTTTTGGTAGCTTTGGTCAAGCGCATAAAGTTTCGCGAGAGCAAATTTTTTTATGGGCAAAAGTTTTACAAAAAGTTGAGGGTTCGAAATTTTTTATGAAAGCTAATGCTCTGAATGGAGATGGTTGTGTCGCGGCATTTAAGCGGCATTTTTCTGATGCTGGCATTGATTTATCGCGAGTAATTTTTGAGGGAGGGTCTGACTATGATAAGCTGCTTAAATGTTATGAAAGAGTAGATGTAGCTCTTGATACTTATCCTTATGGAGCTGGAACCACAACAATTGAGGCGCTCATTCAGGGGACTCCGGTGATTAGCTTGGTTGGAAATAATTTTTGTTCGCAACATGGCTTAATTAATTTAAGAAATGTTGGGCATGAAGAGCTAATATGTTACTCTGAAGCAGAATTTATCAAGAAGGCTGTGGACTTAGCAAATGATCCGGAAGAAATAGAGAGATATCGTAATGTTTTACGAAATGATATCGCCTCTTCGGAAAGAAGTAATATAAAAAAATATGTTAAAGAGCTAGAGGATGCTTATTTGGAGATGTTTTCTATTTACGCGGAAAGACAAAAAATATCAAAATGATCAACAAAGTAAAAATTAATATTCTCATTTTCCCCGGTGGCACAGAAAATGCTTTGGAAATATTCAGATCACTAAGATATATAAAAGAAGTAAAAATATTTTCGGCAACGAGCAATGCTCTCAACCATGCTCCTTATGTCTATAATATAAATCACGTTATAAGAGAGGTTGGTAAAAATGGATGGATCAGAGATTTAAATCGCGTAATAGAAGAGAATTCCATCGATCTAATTTTTCCGGCTAATTCTTTTGTGATTGATTATCTCAATCGACATAGAAGCGAAATAAAGACAAAGATTCTTTTGCCGGATGAAAGAGTAATCAATGTTACTAGGTCAAAGAAGCTTACTACAGCAGTATTGCGCAAGGTTATTCCGGTTGCGATGTCTTACGATTCGATTGAGGCAATTGATGAATTTCCAGTTTTTATAAAACCTGATAATGGCTATGGTTCACAAAATACCCATTTAATTTGGGATAGAGAGAGTTTTAAAAAAATTAAAAATATCAAAGATTTTATAATTCAAGAATATCTAAGTGGGGATGAATATACCATCGACTGTTTTTCTGATCGACATAATTGTCTAAAATTTGTTGGAGGTAGAAAAAGAGAAAGAATCAGAATGGGAACATCAATGCATTGCAAAATTGTTGATGAAAATTT
>CAIYMZ010000103.1 GCA_903927415.1 uncultured Alphaproteobacteria bacterium | reverse complement strand
GTCCGCACGTTTGTGTCAAAGTTAAATCAGGAACTGAACGTGCGGACGGGGTTACAAACCCCGTCCGGCGCTAGTAATTACCTCCAACTCGGCACCTTCTCCAAATCCCTCGGCTCCCTAGGTGGCTACGTCGCTGGCGAGAAAATTTTAATCGACTACTTACGCAACTTTGCCAAATCGCAAATTTACTCCACAGCTCTTCCTCCCGCAATCCTCGCAGCTTCGCTCGCATCTCTAAAAATTATTTCCAAAAAAAATCTCGGAAAAAAAGCACTCGAAAGCGCCGAATATTTTTGCGAATTAATGAATTTGCCAAAACCACAATCAGCAATTGTCGTAATTATTTTGGGCAAAAATAAAAAAACTTTGGACGTCGCCGCACAAGTCGCCACGCGAGGATTTTTAATTTCCGCAATTCGTCCGCCAACTGTTGAGGTCGGAAAAGCCAGATTGCGAATCACTTTTTCGTCGGCGCACAAAAAAAATCAGATTAAAAAATTGGCGGAGATTTTGAGGTTTTTTTTGCGGGAAAAAGTTGCGTAAAAAACAAATATTCCGCACGTGCGGAATATTCAAAGAAATCCACTCTAAAACCAATGTTTTCAATGTTTCAAGTCTAGTACAAATTTCACAAAAATTTTACCAAAATTGAGCTCAAAAAATTCTCAAACCAACGTCGAAAAAGAAAACCTAATCGCAACTTTGCGCGCGCTTGTGGCGCAGGAATTTTTACAAGTTGAGTTTGACGAAGCGCGGGAAAATAATTTTTTTGCGTGGGATCAGGGGCTGGTGGGCGAGGGGGGAGTTCGGTTGCCGGAGGTTGGTTGTCGGTCGTCGGTTGTTAGTTGTCGGTCTTTTTGTGCCGCGTCGGATTTGGCGGCTTGTTACATTCTTTTTCACGATTTTTCTGCTGTCATTCCCGCGAAGGCGGGAATCCAGAATGTTTTTGCGACACTGGATTCCCGCCTTCGCGGGAATGACAAGAGTGGGGAACAAAAATTTTTTGACGAGTTCGAAAAAATTCGCGTGGTGGCAGAGGTGCGGAATATTTATCGCGGGGTGGTGAAAAATATTTTGGGGAAGGTGGAGGATGATGTGGATTCAGCGCTGGACGGGGTTTGTAACCCCGTCCAAATGTTCAGTTCAAAGTTAAATCAGGAAATGAATGTGTGGACGGGGTTGCAAACCCCGTCCGGCGAAAAGCTTGCTTTGATTTTATTGCCAGAATTTTTTGCCGACGAAATCGGTGAAAAAACTCACGAAAAAATTTCCGCTCTTAAAAAAAATCTCAGCGAAAAAATTCTTGGTGAAATAAAAAAACTCGCAAAAATTACTGCGGATCAAAAGGCTTTTACGCAAGCGGTGGCGCGGATTTTGGAGATGTTGAGGAAAGAGCAAGAAGCCAAAGAAAAAGAAAATAACAAAAAAAAATCAGCAGAAAAAAATCAAAAATCCGAAAGTGATTTGAATAATTTTGGTGCGGAAAAAATTGACGAAAAAGAGGAGAATATTTTTGAAGGTGAGGAAGAAAATTTAGCGCAGGACTCGGAGCGGGATGGGGTTTGTAACCCAGTCCCCACGGTCAGTTTGAAGGAAATGAAAATGGGGACGGGGTTACAAACCCCATCCGGCATGACTTCGGAGGAGGAAGTCAAATTCAAAAACCCCTACAAAATTTTCACCAGCAAGTTTGACGAAATAATTTTTCCGCAAAAATTAATTGCTAAAAATGAGCTCGAAACTCTTCGTGATCAGCTCGATTTGAAGCTCGCAAAACTCTCAAATATTTCCAAAAAAATGAGCTTGAAACTAAAAAGAAAATTGCTCTCGAAGCGAAATTCTTTTCTGGAATTTGATTCTTCGCGCGGAATTTTGGATCGCAAAAAACTTTCGCGGTTGGTCATAGACCCAATGGTGGAAGGCATTTACGTCAGTAATAAAAATCACGAATATCAAGACACAGCGCTGACAATTTTGCTCGACAATTCGGGATCAATGCGCGGCAGTCCAATCGTAATGTCGGCTCTTGCTTGCGAAATAATCGCCGAAATTTTGGAAAAATTTTCAGTCAAAACTGAAATAATTGGCTTCACGACTTCAGATTGGAAAGGTGGCAAAGCGCGAAAACTTTGGGAAAGTTCCGGTCGCCAAAAAAATCCCGGACGGCTCAACGAGCTGCGTCACATCATCTACAAGCACTTCAATCAGAGTTTTAAAAAAGCGAAAATAAATTTGGGTTTGATGCTGAAAGAAGGCGTGCTCAAAGAAAATATTGACGGCGAAGCGCTGCTTTTCGCGCGCTCACGATTGATGCAGCAAAGCGAAAAAAGAAAAATTTTATTGGTGATTTCGGACGGTACGCCAGTGGACGATTCAACCACGTCCGCCAACGATTCTGACATTCTTTCTGATCACTTAAATCACGTGATTAACAAGATCGAGAAGTCGTCAAAAATTGAAATTGTTGGAATTGGAATCGGTCACACGACGGAAGAATTTTATCGCAATTCGATCACAATAAAAAGTTTGGAAGAATTGGGCGATGTAATGATTGAAAAGATAATTAGCCTAATTTAAATCTCGTCTTATCTCCCCCTAAAACTAAGAAAAATTGTATGAAAAAAACCAATCAAGCCTTCTCTTTAATTGAGCTTTCTGTTGTTCTTTTGATCCTTGGAGTTCTTGTGGCCGGGGTCATGACAAGCAGTCGAATGGTAGATCAGTTTAGAAAAAAATCAGCGCAGACTTTAACTCAAAGTTCACCAGTAGCATCAATTAGAAATCTCGTGACTTGGCTTGAGTCAACATCGACAGCCAGTTTGGACAGCACGGTTAAAGATGATGGAACTGTAATTGCCAATTGGTACGACATCAATCCGCAATTAAGTGCAAAAAATAATGCCGCACCTGGCACTGGTCCTACCTACAAAAACAGATGCATCAACGATCTTCCTTGTCTGCAATTTAATGGCTCGTCGCAATACCTGCTTTCCTCTTTGGATAACTCAACAACTTTCATCGGAGAAAGCACTGCCATCACAATTTTTACAGTCTTTAGTCCAACCACAATTAACTCTGCACTTCACTGGCTGATTAGAACGAAAGGTGCGTATGCCGAAGATGATAAATCGATATTTTATGGTATTCATACCGACAACAAAGCGCGCTACAATAGTGGAAATGACGTGGATAGTGATGATACTCTCGATATTGGCTACACTAGCAGCGTACTAACTGCCAAAAAGAATTACGTTCACACGGTTGTCGATAATAACGCGACAATAGTTCATTATTTGAACGGCGTCAGCACTTCTACTGCTGCCGATAGTGGCACTAAAACTTTGAAAGTTTTTGCTATTGGAGCATATCACAACGGCACAACCGCAGCAGAGTTTTTTGATGGAAATCTTGGCGAAATTATAATTTTTGATCGTGCTTTAAAAAATGAAGAAAGATTGTCGGTTGAAAAATACCTCAGTCAAAAGTGGGGAATTAAACTTTCTTAAATGAGTCATGAATAGAAGTCTTACAACAAAAACCAATTTAGTTAAATCGGGTGACGGCTTTTTAAAATATTTGCGTGAGATCCAAAAATTTCCTATTTTAACTGCCGAAGAAGAGTTCGCTTATGGAGTAGATTTTGCCAAAACCGGCAATAAGGAAGCGGCAAAAATGTTGGTGCAAAGTCACTTGCGCTTGGTTGTAAAAATGGCAGGAAAATTTAAAAATTATGGTTTGCCGATAATCGATCTAGTCTCGGAAGGAAATTTGGGGTTAATGCAAGCGGTAAAAAAATTTGATCCACATAAGGGTTTTCGTTTCTCAACTTATGCCATGTGGTGGATTCGTGCTTACATACAAGATTATGTTTTGCGCTCATGGTCATTGGTAAAAATTGGTACGACAGTCGCGCAAAAAAAATTATTTTTTAATCTGCATAAAATTAAAAAAAGACTAGGAATGTCAGAATCCAGTCTTGCGCCAGATCAAATAGCGCGTATCGCAACCGATCTCAATGTTTCAGAAAAAGAAGTTTCCGACATGAGCTCTCGTCTTTCACAAGGAGACACTTCGCTCAATAATTTTGTTGGTGACGAAGATGGCGATGGAAGAGAAGTAGTTGATATGATGGCTTCAAATGATGAGAGCCAAGAAGAAATTGCGATTCTAAACCAAGAAAAATCGCGTCAAGAAATCATGTTCAAGAAAGCCTTCACAGCCCTAAACGAACGTGAAAAAGATATTTTGATCAAGCGTCAAATGTCGGAAAATTCTTTGACGTTGGAAGAGCTCAGCCAAATATACAAAGTCTCGCGCGAGCGCATAAGACAGATTGAGGAAAATGCGATTAAAAAAATTAAAAAATCAATCGCCAACGATTCAGAAAATTAAAAAAATCGCCAGATGTTCACGGGAATAATCACAAATCTTGGCGTGGTTGAAGAGCTAAAGTTTGATTCAAAAAAAGATTTTCTTCTCAAAATTTCTGTCCTCAAAAAGATCTCGCAAAAACCAAGAATCGGTTGCTCCATTGCTGTTAACGGAATCTGTCTAACTTTGATTTCTTGTGCAAAAAATATTTTTTCTTTTCAGGCTTCGGAAGAAACATACAAGAAAACTACTCTAAAAAACTGGTCGATTAAGCAGGTAGTGAATTTAGAATTTGCTCTGAAGGTTGGAGATGAACTTGGCGGCCACATGGTTTTAGGGCATGTAGATGGTGTTGTAAAAATTACCGCAATCAAACAAATAAAAAATTCTCACAAATTTATTTTTGAAGCTGAAAAAAAATTAATGAAATTTATTGCTGAAAAAGGATCGGTTACTTTGGATGGAGTTTCTCTTACTGTTAATGAGGTCGGAAAGAATTTTTTCTCTGCGAATATTATTCCGCACACATTCGAAAATACGAATTTTAAAAATTTAAGAATTGCTGATTTGGTGAATTTGGAAATTGATGTGGTGGCGCGGTATTTGCTTTCAACCCATATCCGTCATTCGACGGGGTGACAATGGCAGGTGTGTGCAAATTGAATGTCAACAGGCTCTAGGCGAACTATCCTGGATTTCTAATGACGGATCTGGGTTCAAAAAACTAAAATCAATGTCCAATAAAAAAAATCATCTTACCTCAATTTCGAAAATAATCTCTGAAGCGAAACAGGGAAAAATGTTTATTCTGGTCGATGATGAAGGTCGTGAGAATGAGGGTGATCTCGTAATTCCCGCAATGCTTTGCGATGATAAAAAGGTAAATTTCATGGCAAAATATGGTCGTGGATTAATTTGTTTGGCTCTCACCGAAGAGCGTGTCATGAGGCTTGGTTTGCCGCTAATGTCGATGAATAACGAATCGCGTCACAAAACCGCTTTTACAATTTCAATTGAAGCGCGCGATGGAATCTCCACCGGCATTTCAGCTTTTGATCGCGCTAAAACAATTTCCGACGCAATTGATTCTAAAAAAGGCAAAGAAGCGATCGTTTCCCCTGGACACATTTTCCCATTGAAGGCAGAAAATGGCGGAGTTTTGGTGCGAGCTGGTCATACTGAGGCAGCAGTTGATATTGCTACTCTTGCTGGCCTAAATCCCTCCGGTGTAATTTGTGAAATCATGAATGATGATGGTTCGATGGCTCGCATGCCAGATCTCATCAAGTTTGCTAAAAAGCATCAAATGAAAATTGCTACGATTGCTGATCTTATCGAATATCGTCGCAAGCATGAAAAATTAATTGAAGTTGTGGAGCAAAAAAAATTTACCAGCAAAATCGCCGGTGAATTTTTGGCAACAGTTTACAAAAGTAAAATTGACGGCGTTGAGCATATTGCTTTGGTTAAGGGCGACATTAATCAAAGCCCTTCAACCCTAGTGCGAATGCATCATTTAAATATTTTTTTCGATTGTTTAGATGATGCTCAAAATCCAAAAACTGGATCATTGATCAAGGCGCTGAAAAAGATTTCAAAGGCAGGAAGTGGAGTATTGGTATTGATTCGTCAACCAAGCGAATCAATTTCAAATTTGTTTTTGGGAGAAAAAAACAAAGAAAAAGAATTAAGAAATTATGGTATTGGTGCCCAAATTTTATCAGATCTCGGAGTTAAAAACATGACCCTGCTGACCAATTCTAAAAAATCAGTGATTGGTCTTGAGGGCTATGGAATCAAGATTCGTGGGTATAAAAAAATTTAGAGCCATGGACTTAATTCTCGAACGTCAATTTTTTTGTCGTAGATCGCGCGGCCAACGATGGAGCCGATTACGCCGAATCTTTCTAGCTCGGAAATTTTTTTGATGTCGTCGAGATTGGAGATTCCGCCGGAAGCGATTACGGGGATTTTTAGATTTTCGGCGAGATGTTTTGTGCCGGCGAGATCAGCGCCCGACAAGGTGCCGTCGCGGGAGATGTCGGTGTAAATTATTGCAGCGACGCCGCAATTTTCGAATTTTTTTGCGAGTTCTAAAACTGAAATTTCGGAAGTTTCGACCCAGCCCTCAGTTGCAACTTTGCCATTTTTAGCGTCAATTCCGACGACAATTTTTTGCGGAAATTTTTTGCAAGCCTCAATCACCAAGTCAGGATTTTTTGCAGCTATGGTGCCAAGAATGACGCGGCTCACGCCTAGATTCAGCCATTTTTCAATCGACTCCAACGAACGAATTCCTCCGCCAAGTTGCACCGGAATTTTTACTGCTGCTAAAATTTTTTTCACCGATTCTTCATTGGCTGATTCGCCAGCAATCGCGCCGTCCAAATCAACAATGTGCAAAAATTTAAAACCCGCTTTTTCGAATTCCAAAGCTTGCGCCGCAGGATTGTTGTTGAACACTGTTGCCAAATTCATATCACCCTTGAAGAGGCGCACACATTGGCCGGATTTGAGATCGATCGCGGGGAAAATTATCATTTAGGATTTAACTTTTATCATTTAACATTTGCCGAATATTTTTCGGATTTTTAAATCATCTCAAAATCTGATATACTCTTTCAAGTTGAAGATGCCGATTTTCTTTTCATCTTTCTGGACCCCGCAACAAGTGCGGGGTGACACTGAGCGCGAGTTGTCACCCTGCACTTGTTGCGGGGTCAAGTTGTAAAAGATCGGTATCTTGAATCAGATTGGGTATAAACGTTAAATCCTAAATGATAAATGCTAAAACTTCTCCTCAAAATCTGGCCATCACTAATTCCAATCACGGTTTACATTTTTTGGGTGTTGGTGGTGGAGAAAATTTTACAAAAAATTTTGAAGAAAAAAAATGTGATTGAAGGTGAAAAAATTGTTGGGGAAAAAACTACGGAAGTAAAAAAAGTCGGAATTTTTTCGTTAAGAAATCCTTGCTTCGTTACGATCCTTTACATGAGTTTGATGCTGGCGATTTTGACCTTAATTGCTTCGGTTTTTTTAAGTTGAATTTTTTTTCTCGATTCCTAGAAAGCGCGACCCTGTTTGAGTCCTCAAACAAATTTCACTTTTTATCCCACAAATAATAGCAACTTTGGTGCATCATCTGATCTTGTCAAACAAGACTCGGAGCGTGTTCGCTGTTATTTGATAACTAACCAAATAAATTCAAATTTATGTCTAAAACAGAACTTCCGCAATTCACCATCCGTCAGCTCCTCGAAGCCGGTGTTCACTTCGGTCACAAGACCATGCGTCGCAATCCGAAAATGACGAAATACATCCACACAAATCGCAACGGCATCAGCATTATTGATCTCAACAAAACCGCGAATCTTCTTCACAATTGCTTAAAAACCGTCAAAGAAATCACTAAAAATAACGGACGAATTTTATTTGTTGCGACCAAGAAACAGGCAATCGAGCCAATCGCCGAAGCAGCAAAAAGATGCGGTCAATATTACGTAAATTTCCGTTGGCTCGGCGGCATGTTGACCAACTGGAAAACCGTTTCGCAATCGATCAAAACTTTGAAAAAAATTGAAGAACAGCTCTCAGACAGTGAAGTTGGATATAATAAAAAAGAAAAATTGGTGCTCGAAAGACAGAGATTAAAGCTAGAACAAGCTTTGGGTGGCATCAAAAATATGGGTGGATATCCAGATTTGGTTTTCGTTATTGACACTTACAAAGAATCTTTGGCCATCGCTGAAGCCAAGAAACTCGGCGTTCCGATCATGGCAATTCTTGACTCTAACTGCAATCCTGACGGCATTATCTACCCAATTCCTGGAAATGATGATTCAGCAAAATCAATCAAACTTTATTGTCGCTTAATCGCTGATGCAGCAATTGCTGGCATCAAAGAAAATATGGCGATTGCTGGTGTTGATATCAGCAAATTTGAAGGTGAAGAGTTGCCAACAAATATTCGTGAATTGAAAAGCTCAGCTGCGAAACCGGCGGCAGAACATCATGTAAAAAAAGAAGTTGTAAAAAAAGTAGAAGTTGTGGTGGAAGAAAAATCAGCTAGCACAGCTAAACCTGCAGAGCACAAAAAACCTGCGGCAAAAAAATCAGAAGTAAAATCAGAAGTGAAAGTTGTGACGAAAAAATCGGCGGTAAAAAAACCGGCAGTGAAGAAGTAAAATAAAATTACTGGACCCCGCAACAAGTGCGGGGTGACGCATTTATGTCCTGTCACCCCGCACTTGTTGTGGGGTCCAGCTCTAATCCTTAATTCCTAATTCCCAATTTTATGGCCGATCTCTCTCTCATTAAAAAACTCCGCGAAATCACTGGTTGTGGCATTTCAGACTGTAACAAAGCGCTTGCAGAAAATGGCGATGATTTTGAAAAATCAGTTGATTGGTTGCGCAAAAAAGGTCTCGCTTCTGCTGCGAAAAAAACTGGACGCGTGACCTCCGAAGGCGCGGTTGCTGTTTTCATCGCTGGTAACAAAGCGGCAGTTGTTGAAGTAAATTCTGAAACTGACTTCGTTGCTCGTAACCAAAAATTCCAAGATTTCGTGACGCAAGTTGCGCAAGAATCAATCGCTTACGGCGACGACATTGCAAAATTACAAGCGGCAAAAGACGAAGAAGTTAAAACTCAAATCGGCGTGATTGGTGAAAATATCAACATCCGCCGACTCGCTAGCCTCACGGTTGCAAGCGGTTTGATCGTTAGCTACATCCACAATGCGATTGCGCAAAATATGGGAAAAATCGCCGTGCTTGTTGCACTCGAATCAGCAGCGGCAAAAGAAAAATTAGAAGAACTAGGCAGACAAATTGCGATGCACATCGCTGCGGCAAAACCGGAAGCGCTTTCAGTTGCAGCAGTCGATCCGACAAAACTTTTTCGCGAGACCGAAGTATTGAAAGATCAAGCTCGCGCATCGGGCAAGCCTGAAAGCATCATCGATAAAATGATCGAAGGTCGCATCAGAAAATATTACGAAGAAGTGGTTCTTTTGGAGCAACTTTTTGTGATGGATGACAAAATCAAAATCAAAGATTTGCTCGCCAATTTCAGCAAAGAAAATGGCGAAACAAAAATTTCCGGTTTCAAACTTTTCATTCTCGGCGAAGGCGTAGAAAAAAAAGAAAATGACTTCGCTGCAGAAGTGGCATCAATGACGCGTTAAACTCGCTGCGCTCGTTAGGCGTAAGGTGATAGGCGTTTAGTGTGGCCTACTGCCTACCGCCTATCGCCTAATTTCGCCTTATTTTATTTTCATGAAATCCGACCTCAAATTCAAACGCATCCTCTTTAAAGTCTCTGGTGAAGCAATGATGGGCGATCGCGCTTTCGGTCATGATCCGCAAGCAATTCAAAAAATTTGTGAGCAAATAATTTCTGCGCACAAACTTGGTTGCGAAATTTGCGTCGTTGTTGGTGGTGGCAATATTTTTCGTGGTGTGTCGCAAGCGGCAGAAGGAATTGAAAGAGTTACCGCAGACTACATGGGCATGCTCGCCACCTGCATTAATGGTCTCGCTCTGCAAAGCGCACTCGACAAAAAAGGCATCGATAATCGCATGCTTTCCGCAATCCCAATCAACACCGTTTGTGAACCCTACATCAAGCGTCGCGCCGCGCGCCACATGGAAAAGGGTAGGGTGATTATTTTTACAGCGGGAACAGGAAATCCATTTTTCACCACCGACACCGCGGCTGTCCTTCGTGCCGTTGAGATGGGCTGTGATGGCATTTTAAAAGGCACGCAAGTTGACGGCGTTTATTCAGCAGATCCAAAACTCGACAAAAACGCCATCCGCTACGACAGAGTGAGGTATATCGATGTGCTCAAACAAGATTTAAAAGTGATGGATCAAACCGCGATTACTCTGGCCAAAAGTAACAAACTTCCAATCGTAGTTTTCTGCATCAAAGAGGAAAACGCGTTACAGGAAGTGGTGCAAGGGAAGGGGAAATTCACAATTATTAACTAAATTTATGATTAACCAACTCGCCGACAAAACACGCCACAAAATGGAAGAAACCATGAATTCGCTGAAGCGCGACATGGATTCGATTTCAACTGGGCGCGCCAGTCCAACTTTGCTCGACACCATCAAGGTTGAAGTTTACGGCAGTTTCATGCCGATTGCACAAGTGGCGAGCGTCTCCGTTCCTGAGGCGACAACGCTTTCGATTCAAGTTTGGGATCGTGATAATGTGAAGGCAGTGGAAAAGGCGATCATCAATTCCAATCTCGGTTTCAATCCGATGGTTGATGGCATGCTGGTTCGCATCATGATTCCAAAACTCAGTGAAGAGCGCCGCCGCGACATGGTCAAGCTCGCCAAAAAATATGGCGAAGATAAAAAAATCGCGTTGCGCAATATTCGCCGCGACGTGCTCGACGAATTCAAGAAAAACGAAAAAGAAGTCGGCAAAGATCAAGCTCACTCTTTCACCGACATCGTCCAAAAAATCACCGACGAATTTGTTAAAAAAGTCGACGACGTGATTGCGGTGAAGGAAAAAGATTTGATGAAGGTTTAATGTTTTTTGGCAAAAAGAAAAACAACGAAGCGTCCAACAAAACCAACATTCCACAGCACATCGCCATCATCATGGATGGCAATGCGCGTTGGGCGAAGTCAAAAAATCTGCCACTAAAAATCGGTCACAAAACTGGTGCCGAAAATTTACAAAAAATTGCCGAAAGTTGCATCGAGCTCGGCATAAAATTTCTCACTGTTTACGCTTTTTCTTCCGAAAATTGGGATCGTCCTGCTGATGAAGTAAATTATTTAATGAAGCTGCTCGACGAATATCTCGAAAAAGAAACTAAAATTTTAGCTGAAAAAGATGTAAAAATTTTAATTTCAGGAAATTTAGAAAAACTCGCTAACTCAACAAAATCAAAGATCAGCAGCATCGAAGCTGAAACAAAAAATAATCGCGCGCTCACTTTAAATGTTGCTTTCAGTTACGGCTCGCGTCAGGAAATTATTGATGCTGCAAAAAAAATCGCACTTGCGGTCAGTGATGGCAAAATTAGCGTCGATGCAATCAGTGAAAAAGTTTTCGCCGAAAATTTGTACCAACCAGAAATTCCTGATCCCGATTTATTAATCAGAACCGCGGGAGATTATCGCATCAGTAATTTCCTGCTCTGGCAAGCTGCTTACACTGAATTTTACTTCACCAAAACTTACTGGCCGGATTTCAGCAAAAAAGATTTGCTGCTGGCCATCAATGATTTCAACAAACGGGAGCGAAAATATGGCAAAAGATAAACTCACAAAAATTATCCACATTTGTATCCATGGTGGAAAAAATATTTCCGATTTCGCCGAAAAAATTTTCGGAAAAATAATTTCTCACGTTCATTTTCTTGATCCGAAAGAAAATACTAAACAACGCGTTGTAACCGCGCTAATCCTGATCCCAATCGCACTTTACGCAATTTTTTATTCCAAAAGTGTTTTTCTTTTTTTAAGCATTGCGATTGCGATTTTAATGACTGCAGAATGGCTCGACATCATCAAAGCCGCGCCTGATCAAAAAAAATGGCGTCTCATCGGACTCTTCTACATCCTCATCCCCATTTACTCCGTGATCAAAATCCGTCTCTACGACGCCGACATTTTATTTTGGATGTTCGCCATTATTTGGTCGACCGACATTTTTGCATTTTTCGCCGGAAAAACTTTAGGCGGACCAAAACTCGCGCCAACAATTTCTCCCAACAAAACTTGGTCAGGCCTTGCCGGCGGCATTTTAGCCAGCGCCCTGATTGGCTTCATGAGCTCATTCATGTTCAGCGGCGGAGTTTTATTTTTTATTTTTATCAGCGTTTTTTTGTCGGTGGTTGAGCAAGCAAGCGATTTGCTTGAATCAAAATTCAAAAGAATTTTCGGCGTGAAAGATTCTGGCAACATCATTCCCGGTCATGGCGGAGTGCTTGATCGGCTTGATGGAATGATGCTGGTGGCGCCGGTGGTTTTGGTTTTGATTACGGTTTTTCCGAGTAAGTTTGGGATGTGATTAATTTTTGCACTGATGCGGGACGGGGTTTGTAACCCCGTCCTCATGTTCACTTCAAAGTTAAGTTTTACATGAGCGGTTGAACGGGGTTACAAACTTACGTCCAGCGAAGAGTCTAAAGATTTTTTATGAATGATTTTTTTGAAATAGCCGGACAAAAGTTCTCCTCCCGCCTTCTCGTTGGCACTGGCAAATACAAAGATTTTCAAGAAACAGCAGCCGCGATTGAAGCTTCCGGTACAGAGATCGTCACCGTCGCCGTGCGCCGCGTCAACATTGAGAAAAAAGGCGAGCCGATGCTGCAAGATTTTCTCGATCCCAAAAAATACACTTACCTTCCAAACACCGCAGGTTGTTTTACCGCCGAAGATGCCATCCGCACACTACGTTTGGCGCGGGCTGCAGGAGGATGGAATTTAGTGAAGCTCGAAGTTTTAGCTGACGAAAAAACACTTTACCCCAAAGTTGTCGAAACCATCCGCGCCGCGGAAATCCTCATCAAAGACGGTTTTGACGTGATGGTTTACACCTCCGACGATCCAATTGTTGCGAAGGAATTAGAAGATATCGGCTGCTGTGCCATCATGCCACTCGCGGCTCCGATCGGTTCCGGCCTCGGAATCCAAAATCGCCTCAACATCGAATTCATTGTCGAACAATCAAAAGTTCCCGTTCTCGTCGATGCCGGAGTCGGCACCGCATCTGACGCCGCCATCGCCATGGAACTCGGCTGCGCCGGCGTGCTGATGAACACCGCAATCGCCAAAGCCCAAAATCCAATCCTCATGGCCCACGCCATGAAACTCGCCATCGAAGCCGGACGCGCTGCGTTCCTCGCTGGCAGAATGGAAAGAAAAAAATTCGCTTCGCCTTCATCGCCAATAATTGGGAAAATCTGACTTATGACTCACAACTTACGACACACCTTCCACCCCTCCATCATCCGCGCCTACGACATTCGCGGGATTTACGGCCAAACACTTTTTGATCGCGACGCATTTTTCGTCGGAAAATCTTTCGCGGCATTTCTTATCTCGCAAAAAAAGAAAAAAATTTCTGTCGCCTGCGATGGCCGCGTGAGCTCGCCAGCGTTGAAGGCGCAGCTCATCGCCGGACTTCTCGAATCTGGTTTGGAAGTGATTGATGTTGGTCTTGGGCCTACGCCGATGCTGTATTTCTCGGTTTACAATCTTGACTGCGACGCCGGAATAATGGTCACGGGATCGCACAATCCGAAGGATCACAACGGTTTCAAAATGATGCTCAAAGAGCGGCCATTTTTTGGTGACGATATTTTAAATTTGGCGAAAATTGTGGCGGAAGGAAAATTTGTTGAAGGTGGCGGAAGCCTTGAAGAACAAAGTGTCGAAGCTGATTACATCGAACGACTTTTAGCTGATTGCATCATTGCTGAAAGCGAAAGCGCGCTGCTCGACGAGCTCGACGAATTTGCGCCGAAGAAAAAATTAAAAATCGCTTGGGACAATGGCAACGGTGCCGCTGGCGCGATCATGAAAAAAATTTCGCAGCGCATTGCCGCGGATCACATTTTGCTCTTCGAAGAAATTGACGGCACTTTTCCTAATCATCATCCCGATCCTACAGTGCCAAAGAATCTCGCCGATTTAATCAAAGTGGTTTTGGATGAAGGCTGCGATTTAGGAATTGCTTTTGATGGCGATGGCGACCGCATCGGCGTCGTTGACGGGCAGGGCGAAATCATTTGGGGCGACCAGCTGATGATCTTCTTTGCCCGCGAAATTTTAGCCGAAAAAAAAGGCGCGACAATCATCGCTGACGTCAAAGCCAGCAACGTTTTGTTCGAGGAAATCGCGAGAGCAGGCGGCAAGCCTGTAATGTGGAAAACGGGACATTCTTTCGTCAAAGCCAAAATGAAGGAAACCAAGGCAGCTCTGGCCGGAGAGATGTCAGGCCACATTTTTTTCGCCGACAAATATTTCGGTTTTGACGACGCGCTTTACGCCGCAATCCGCATCATCAACATCGTTGAGAAGTCGTCGGAAAGCCTGTCGGCAATGCGCAAAGCACTGCCGCAAACTTTCTCAACTCCGGAAATTCGCATTGAATGCAGCGAAGAAAAAAAATTCGGAATCGTCGAAGATCTGAAAAAAAATCTGAAAGAATCTGGATTAATTTTTGACGAGATTGACGGAATTAGAGTGACGACGAAACAAGGCTGGTGGCTGATCCGCGCTTCGAACACGCAGCCAGTTTTAGTGGCGAGATGTGAAGCGGGATCGAAAAAAGATTTGGAAGAGTTGAAAAAAAATGTGCGCGAACATTTGGAGTTT
>CAIYMZ010000102.1 GCA_903927415.1 uncultured Alphaproteobacteria bacterium | reverse complement strand
GGGAATCCAGAATATTGTAAACTGGATTCCCGCCTTCGCGGGAATGACACGAGAGAAAATACAAAACTAAAAAATACTAAAATGTCTTCCGATCACAACCTCAACGCCTCCCCAAACTACAACTACTCCATCCTAAAACTCTTCACCATCGCCGCGACTTTTTGGGGAATTGTTGGATTTTCGATCGGCGTTTTGATCGCATCACAGCTCGCTTTTCCGGCTTTAAATTTTGGATTGGAATGGACGAGTTTCGGCCGTCTGCGCCCGCTTCACACTTCTGCCGTAATTTTCGCTTTCGGCGGCAACGCGCTTTTCGCCACCAGTTTTTTTGTGGTGCAGCGCACTTCGCAGGCGCGACTTTGGGGTCACGAAAATTTACTCAAATTTATTTTTTGGGGTTACCAAGCTTTCATCGTGATGGCCGCGATCGGCTACGTCACTGGCGTCACGCAGGCCAAAGAATATGCTGAGCCGGAATGGTACGCTGATTTGTGGCTCACCATTATTTGGGTTTGCTACTTTTTGGTTTACGTGATGACGCTGCGAAATCGCCGCGAGCCGCATATTTACGTCGCCAATTGGTTCTTCCTCGCCTTCATCGTGACCGTCGCGATTCTGCACATCGTCAATAATCTCGCGATTCCGCTACGCTGGGACGGCAGCGAAAGTTACCCACTTTTCGGCGGCGTGCAAAGCGCGATGATCCAATGGTGGTACGGCCACAACGCCGTCGGATTTTTCTTAACCGCAGGCTTCATCGGCATGATGTATTACTTCGTCCCCAAGCGCGCACAGCGCCCAGTCTATTCCTACAGGCTTTCAATTTTGCATTTTTGGTCGCTGATCTTCATTTACATCTGGGCGGGGCCGCACCATTTGCACTACACTTCACTGCCTGATTGGGTGCAAACACTTGGCATGACTTTCTCGATCATGCTGTGGATGCCGTCTTGGGGCGGCATGATTAACGGCATCATGACACTTTCCGGCGCTTGGGATAAACTTCGGACTGATCCAGTTTTACGCTTCCTCATCACCGCCGTTGCCTTCTACGGCATGAGCACTTTCGAAGGCCCATTGATGGCAATCAAAACCGTCAATGCTTTGTCGCATTACACCGATTGGACGATCGGCCACGTTCATTCCGGCGCGCTAGGCTGGGTCGCGATGATCAGCTTCGGCGCGCTCTACCACATGGTTCCGATCCTCTGGGGCAAGAAAGAACTTTACTCGATGAAATTAGTTTCAGTGCATTTCTGGCTCGCCAGCATTGGCATCGTGCTTTACATCGTAGCGATGTGGATCTCCGGAATCGCGCAGGGCTTAATGTGGCGCTCCTACGACGAAATGGGATTCTTGCAATATTCCTTCGTCGAAACGTTAAAAGTTTTACATCCGCTTTATTTTACGAGAGCCGTCGGAGGCTTGCTATTCCTCAGCGGAGCTGGGGTGATGGCGTGGAATTTTTACAAAACTATTCGGTTAAAAAATGTTTAAACATCACGACAAAATCGAGCGCAATTCTGTTCTGCTCCTCATCCTCACCACCATCCTAGTTTCAATCGGGGGTTTGGTAGAAATTGCGCCGCTCTTTCGCATTGAACAAACAATCGAAAAAGTTGAAGGCATGCGGCCTTATACGCCACTTGAGCTCGTGGGGTCGAAGATTTACAAACGTGAGGGCTGTTACGGCTGTCACTCGCAACAAATTCGTGTTTTACGCGATGAAGTTGAGCGCTACGGACACTACTCCCTCGCCGCTGAAAGCATGTATGACTTTCCGTTTCAATGGGGATCAAAACGCACGGGGCCAGATTTGGCGCGTGTTGGTGGCAAGTATTCCGATGCTTGGCATGTGCGCCATTTGGTCAATCCACGTGATGTCGTGCCTGAGTCGATTATGCCCGGTTACAAATTTTTACTGGAACGCGACGCGCAAATTTCTGGAATTTCTGCCGACATGGAAGTGCTGCGCAAGCTAGGTGTGCCTTATTCCGACGAGATGATCCAAAATTCAACTTCTGATGCCGTGATTCAGGGTTCAAATGATCGCGATGCTGATGCGCTACAAAAGCGCTACGGCGGCAAGGTCAATGTTCACGATTTCGACGGCGATCCAAATAAAATTTCGGAGATGGATGCGCTGGTGGCTTATTTGCAAGTGCTTGGAACTTTTGTGGATTTTGCGAAGTTTGAGCCGGTGAAGACTCCCACTCCTGTCATTCCCGCGAAGGCGGGAATCCAGAAGTAAGCTCGTAAACTGGATTCCCGCCTTCGCGGGAATGACAACCAACTAAAAACATGCTAGAAACCTTCATCCACCTCGCCCCAACCATCGCCACAATTTTTTTCTTCCTCGCTTTTTGTTACGTAATTTTCGCCGTTTTCAAAAAAGACGCGAAGAAAAAATTCGATAAATATTCAAAGATCCCCCTCAATGACTGAAGAAAATAAAAACCAAAAAAATCCCGACAACAAACCAAACACCACGGGACATGAGTGGGATGGCATCTCCGAATATAACATCCCCGCCCCGCGCTGGTGGCTGATCACTTGGATCATCTGCATTATTTGGGCGTTCGGTTATTGGATTTTTTATCCAACTTGGCCGATCGCAGGCGGCAACACGAAGGGCTCGCTTAACTGGACGCAGCAATCGCAACTCGCAGAATCACAAAAAGAAATCGACGCCAAAAAAGCCACCCATCTCGAAAAAATTTCTCATTCAAATTTCGCCCAAATTCAAAAAGATCCGCAGCTCATGGAATTTGCTTTAAATGGCGGACGCGCTGCCTTCAAAGAAAACTGCGCCGCCTGTCATGGCACGGGCGCACAAGGTGCGAAAGGCTTTCCAAATTTGAATGATGATGACTGGCTTTGGGGCGGAAAAATTGAAGATATTTACCAAACAATTCGCTTCGGAATTCGCTCGGCGCACGACAAAACTCGCAGCAATCAAATGCCCGCCTTTGGCCTCGATAAAGTTTTGAAGAAAGACGAAGTCGAAGCTGTGGCGGAATATGTTTTATCCTTGCCTAGCAAGGCTTCACACAATGCAGCCGGCGAAAAAATCTTCGCACAAAATTGCGTCGCCTGCCACGGAGTTGGCGGCAAAGGCAATAGCAGCCTAGGCGCACCAAATTTAACCGACGCAATTTGGCTCTACGGCGACACGAAAGAAGATTTACTTTTCAGCATCACCTATGCCCGTAATGGCGTGATGCCTTATTGGGTTGGGAGGTTGGATGACAACACAATCAAGCAGCTGGCGATTTATGTTCATTCTTTAGGCGGTGGAGAATAATGCTGATTGGGTTCGATACAATAAATTCAGCCCTCCACACCTCATTCCAAAACCAAAAATTCCATCACGCGATTTTGCTTCACGGTAAAAAAGGGATTGGGAAGGCGATGTTTGCGCGGGAGTTTGTGGCGGAAATTTTTGGCGGCGGAAGTGCCAATCATCCCGATTTATTGCTGATCGAAAAAGAGGCGGAGAAGAAGGAAATTACGGTCGATAAAATTCGGAAAATTGCAGATTTTGTAAATCAAACTTCAGCGATTTCGCCTCATAAATTCATCATCATCGATTCGGCTTGCGAGCTTAATAAATCCGCTGCCAACGCAGTTTTAAAAATTCTCGAGGAACCTCATCCCAATAATTTTCTGATTTTAATTTCGCATAAATTGCATCGTGTTTTGCCGACGATTCGTTCGCGCTGTTTTAGCGTTAAAATTCCTGATCTTACTTTGGAAAATTTTACTGAAATTTTGCGGCAAAAAAATCCGCGGATTATTGCAGATGAGTTGGAATTTTTGTCAGAAATTTGCGACAATTCTCCGGCGGACGCCATCACCTTCGGCGCAGATTTAACGCGCTTTTACGGACTTTTCCTGCGCTCGATCCTCAATAAAAAAATCGGCGAAGAATTGCTAAAAAAAATCTCCGACAAAAATTTTTCCTTCATAATTTTTGAAAAAATTTTCGAATTTTTTATTGCTCGCTTGCTGAAAAATTTAATGAATAGCGAGATGAAATTTTTTTTCGATGAGCAAGAAGTTTTTGCGAATTTGACGCAAAAATTTTCCCACAAAGAAATTTTCGCGATAGCTGATGAAGCCTTGATTTTACTGCATAAAACGACCGCGATGAGTCTCGATAAAAAGCTGAGTTTTATAAATATTTTTAACTATTTTTCATCCCCAACTTCATAATTTTCTTGTCACCCCGTCGCATGTCGGGGTCGATTTAGTCACGAGTTCTTAGTTCAATTTAAGTATTCGAGCTTTTGGCGAGATGGACCCCGTCATGCGACGGGGTGACAAGAAAAAATTAATGGTGAGGAAAAATTAATTTACGATTAACGCATGACTAAACTCTACAAAAGCATCGGGTTAATGAGTGGCACTTCGATGGATGGCATTGATTTGGCTTTGATTGAATCGGACGGAAAAAAAATTATTCACCGCAAAGGTTCTGCTTATTTGGCTTACAGCAAAGATTTTAAAACACGTCTCAGAGCCTTGATTTACAACGCTCCGAAACTTCACGAAATTAAAATAATTGAAAACGAGCTCACTCTACTTCACGCCGAATTAGTGAATAAATTTCTCGCTGAAAATAAAATTGATCGCAAAGAAATTGATTTAGTTGCCTTCCATGGACACACGATTTTGCACGATCCGCAGCAGCAAATAACTTGGCAGATTGGCAACGCCCATTTACTCGCTCACAAAATTGACATTGATGTTGTTTCTGATTTTAGAACACGTGATGTGATGCTCGGCGGGCAAGGCGCGCCGCTGGTTCCGATCTACCATTTCCATCTTTTTCACGCGCAAAAAAAACCTGTCGCCGTTTTAAATATCGGCGGAATTTCCAATATTACTTACTTCAACTCTGATGATGAAAATGAAATTGAGGCTTTCGACACCTGCTTCGGCAATGCTCCACTTGATGATTTGATGAAGAAAAAATTCGGCTGCGATTTTGATCAGAATGGCAAATTGGCAAAAGGTGGGGAGGTCGATTTCATTCTCGCCGACCGCATTCTTCAAAATGAAATTTTCCACCAAAAACCGCCAAAATCTTTTGATCGCGATGACTTCTCCGAGCTACTATCGCCAATCAACAGCCTCAAAGTTGGAGATGCCCTCGCCACTTTCACTTACATGCATGCCAAGGCACTTTTGATAAATTTAGAATTTTTGAGTCAACGTCCGAAGGAGCTTTTTATTTGCGGCGGCGGCAGAAAAAATGTGGCGATGATGGATGAAATGAAAAAATGGCTGACCGGAATTTCGGTAAAAGCAGTGGAGGAAATCGGCTTGAATGGCGATACGATTGAGGCAGAGGCTTTCGCTTTTTTAGGAATTAGGAATTTATTAAAACTTCCAATCAGCTTTAAAAAAACAACTGGGGTTTACAGAAAAAATCCTTTACCAACCATTTCAGCTAGCCTTCAAAAGACGCAAGGGACTTTACTGGAAAGTGATTGCGCTCCGGCTTCATCTCCGCAACATTCTTCTTCTTGCGGCGGCGTCTTCTATCCCGCTTAACCTTACGCACCTTTGTCGAATCAACAACCAAGCGGTGTTTGATATGCTTGTTAATGATTGACTCGAACTCCTTCATGTGATCTTTGAAAAAATGATCAGCTCCATGAACCACTTGATAAACAACTTCCGCACCTTCTCTTGCTGCTAATTTTTCTACCAATTTTGCTGAATCAGCCTCTTTGGTGATGTCATCTTTGCCACCTTGAATCACAAGGCCTGATGAGGTGCATGGCACAATAAAATTAAAATCATATTTTGTAGCTGGTGGTGCCGCTAGAATGTAATTTTCGAGCTCAGGCCTTCTCATCACTGTTTGTAATGCAATCCAAGCTCCAAATGAAAATCCTGCGATCCAATATTCTGTCGCTTCCATATTTTGATCGTGAAGCCAATTCATCACCGCAGTAGCATCAAGAAGCTCCCCAGCACCATTGTCGAACTTGCCCTGCGATTTTCCAACACCACGAAAATTTATGCGCAAAACCGAAAACCCATTATTCACAAAAGCTTTGTAAAGATTGTAAGTAACCTTGTTATTCATGGTTCCGCCGTAGAGCGGGTGCGGGTGCAACACCAAAGCAACTGGTGCTTTTGGATTAGTGTTTTGATGGTAACGTCCTTCAATTCTACCGGCCGGACCGTTGATTATTACTTCAGGCATCGTGATTAGTTAATTTCATCCCATTGCAACGGCTTGCCTTCAGAATTCGAAGCAAGTTGAGATGTTCCGGCATATTTCGCAGCCATGTATTTGCCATGTCCGGCGTGAACTCCGTAGTAGTAAGCGGGTTCGATTTCTTTGCTGTTGAATTTCTTTTTTTCAACATTTTTAACCCGGTTTTTCGGGTTGTTTTTAGTGCCCATTTTTTGGAAAGTTTTTGGTTGGAAAAATTTGGAAGGGCGCGCAAAGTAAAAATCGATGCCACGAAATCAAGTTTTTATTTCCCCATTTTCAAAAATCACAAATTTTAAAACATGCCTAGATTCAATCGCTTGAAGGACTGCGTGGTGACCAACAAAAATGTGATCGTCCGCGTCGACATCAACGTTCCACTAATCAACGGAAAAATTGAAGATGACACTCGCATCCGAGCCGTGATCCCAACGCTAAAATATCTCACCGAAAATAAAGCCAAAGTGATCATAATTTCACATTTTGGCCGACCTGAAGGGAAGGTTGAACCTTCAATGTCGATCGGACAACTCACCTCACGCGTTCAGGAATTGCTTGGCTCAGTTAAGGTTCGTTTCGTCGATGATTGCGTCGGAGAAAAAGTCCGAAAAGCCGTCGAGGCCACAAACTACGGCGAAGCAATAATGCTCGAAAATCTACGCTTCTACAAACAAGAAACCAAAAATGATCCGGAATTTTCACGCGAACTTGCATCGCTCGGGAATCTTTACGTCAATGACGCCTTCTCCTGCTCACACCGCGCCCACGCTTCAATCACTGGCATTCCGGCAATTCTAAAATCCGCCGCCGGATTTTTGATGGAAGCCGAATTAGATAATCTCACAAATCTTTTGGAAAATGCTGCAAAGCCGATGATGGCAGTTGTTGGTGGCGCCAAAGTTTCTACAAAAATTGATCTGCTGAACTCACTAACGTCAAAAGCACAGAGCATTGTTGTTGGCGGCGGCATGGCCAATACATTTCTTTTTGCGCTAGGAAAAAATGTCGGAAAATCTTTGTGCGAGAAAGAGTTGAAAGATGTGGCACTCAAAATCATCAACACCGCGAAGCTGCATGGCTGTAATATAATCCTGCCAGAACATGTTGTAGTGGTAAAAAAATTTGAAGCGAATGCGACGCATGAAACCGTTTCAGCAAATGAAGTAAAAGATGATGATATCATCACCGACATAGGCCAACCAAGCATCGCCAGCCTCATCACCGAATTACAAAATCACAAAACTTTAGTTTGGAACGGCCCGCTCGGTGCTTTCGAAATGAAACCATTCAACGCCGGAACCGAAAATTTCGGCAAAGCCGTCGCCGAATTAACTCGTGCAAAAAAACTGATTTCGATTGCTGGAGGAGGTGATGTGGTTTCAGCACTCAACGCCTGTAGCCTCGTAGATGATTTCACTTACATCTCAACAGCTGGAGGTGCATTTTTGGAATGGTTGGAAGGGAAAGAATTGCCTGGAGTTGTAGCACTTTTTCAATTGAAAGTTTGGTAGTTAAGCAGATTTACGATTTTGAATTCATTTATCACCTACCAGATCCGCCACCATCTTTTCTGCCTTCTGTTGTTCTTGAAGTTACTTCACCATCCACATTATCCAAAATATCATTTATTACTCTACGCATTTGTACGGCAGTTGCGGTTGAGATACCGCTCGCTCTGCTTTTAGTTTTCTCAAACTCTTCCTTTACTTCGTCTGGACTAAGCTTTGTTGCAAAATCTAAAGTTTTGAGTTCACCGCCTTTCCTGCTCATAAAGCCTCATTAATTTCAATTAAAAACTAGCTGGTTATTTCCACAAACGCCTTCTTCCTTAGATCCATCAAATAGCCCTTGGCAAGACTTTGTAGCTTTTTTCCAAAAATCGCGTTGCGCGCGGAATTCATGTCATGATCAGCAATGGTAGCTTCGGTTTTGGCATCGAGTAATTTGAAAATATGATAACCATCCGCTAGTAGTACAGGCTCCGAATAACCGCCCTTCCCTAATTTTGAAATCGCGACATAAATTTTTTGATCAATATCGACCTGCGAAACCCAACCAATTTCGCCATTATTTTCGGAAGTAATGCTGCCAGAGAATTGACGAACAATATTTTTAAAATCCGCACCCTGCCTAAGTTCTGCAACTAATTTATTGGCAAGTTGCCCCGCTGTTTCAGCAAGACGTCCTGCGTTAGAAATTAAAATTTCAGCAACAAAAAATTTTGTTACATCGGTGTTAAATTTATGCTGCTCAAAAAATTCTTTCACTTCAACATCCGTGACACGAACCCTTGATTTTAGCACCTCAGACATAATTTTTGACCACAGAACTTCTGACTCCACCTGTTTCAAATAATTATCAAAAGACAGTCCATTATTGATGAAAAAAAGTTTGAATTGCGTGGCATTTTTTTTCTGCTGCAAAGCAACAATTTCGATAAAATCTCTGACTTCGATTGGCGTAACTTCGAGTTTTAAATTTGCGCCTTCTTGCCGAATTAATTCTTCATCAACCATTTTGTCTATGACCTGATTGAGCAATAACTGCTTATCTTGCGAGGCATTAATTTTGATTTTTGAAGCAGTGATGACAAAACGATAACGATCGACAACTTCGGAATTAGTGATGGCCTTACTGTTGATTTTGGCAATTATGAAATCCGGAGAAGTGGCGGAAAAAGCTGGAATCTGGATGAAGAAAAAAATCGCGAAGAAAAATTTTTTCATTTCTTGGTCGCGGACTTGTAAACATCAACGCCACGAACCAAATCAACCGCACGCGCAAGCTGATAATCCTGACTGTAAAGATCGAGATTATCATCGCCAAGATGCTCTTTTTTGGCTTCTTCAATGGCTTCTTGCAACTTCGCTTCAATGTGACCTTTGAGATCAGCTTCTGAATCACGCTCATTCTGTGTTTGTTTTTCAATTTTAGCGTTGGTGACTTCGATATCTGGTTCGATACCCTGAGCTTGAATGGATTTACCGCTTGGAGTGTAATAAAGCGAAGTAGTGAGGCGTAACGCACCGTGATTTTTTTCGAGCGGAATTACAGTTTGCACTGAGCCTTTACCGAATGACTTTATACCCATCACCACTGCGCGATGATGATCTTGCAATGCCCCAGCGACAATTTCAGAAGCCGAAGCCGAACCTTCGCTTACCAACACAACAATTGGAAGATTTGGAATTAAATTTTCATTAGCTTCGTCCTTGTATTCCCTGGCTTCCGTGTTGCGTCCTTTGATTGAAACAATTACTTGGTTTTTGCTGAGAAAAGCATCACTAACCTTGATTGCCTGGTCCAAAAGTCCGCCAGGATTATTACGCAAATCAAGCACTAAACCTTTAAGATTTTTTTCACCAATTTGATTTTTTAATTTTTTTAATTCCGCTACTAACCCAGCAGCAGCTTGCTCGGAAAAGGTATTGATTTTGATGTAAGCAACATCCTTGAACTTCGCCGCCTTCACCGCCTTCACTTTGATGATTTGTCTGGTGATTATTTTTTCGAGCGGCGCTTTTTCATTCTTACGCAAAATCGTGACTTTCACGCTTGTCCCTGGCTTGCCGCGTAATTTCTTCACCACTTCTTCAATCGACAATCCAACAATATTTTTGTCGTTAACTTTCGTGATGTAATCCCCAGTTTTAATTCCGGCCTTAAACGCCGGAGTGTCATCTATCGCCGCCACAACTTTCACCACCGAAAATTCTAAAGTTATTTCTATGCCAACTCCACCAAATTCACCCTTGGTTTGCACTTGCATTTCTTTGAGTGCATCTTCGTTGAGATATGACGAGTGTGGATCTAGCGAGGAGAGAATGCCGGCAGCTGCAGCTTCAGATAATTGGCGATCAGTTTTTTCATCAACATAATCTTTTTTTACACGAGAAATAACATCTTCGAGAAATTCTTTTTGATCTTCGACAGTATTTTTATTTTCAAACTTGATCGGCTTAATTTCGATTTGCGATAAAGAGACTGCAGAAAAAAACCCGATAAAGGTTGAGGCAACTACAATCGCAGAAATTTTTAAATTTTTCATGAAAAGGTTTGATGGAAGAAAAAATAACAGGTGAATGACAAAACAATCGTGAAATCCAACTAACTCAGATCAGAACAACTCTAGCTGATTCCGTATTCTTCTTTCAATTGATCAGTCACAGAAACTGGCGGCTCATCGCCATAAGCTGAAAAAAGAATTTTACCGTAATTTTCCAAGTGAATGATTTCATCATTCAAGGCTTTTAAAAAAAGTTGAACCTTAAGACGTTCAACCAAAACATAATACCAAGCGTTACGGCCGGCATCAATTCCCTTCACGAGATAGATTAATTCTGCTTGCATTTTTTTAAATGGATCGACTGGTTTTTTTGGAGAAGAAGCATTCTGACTTACGTTAGAAGCTTGGTTTGATTGCGGCTTACTTTGCTCTAAATTTTGTGAAGTAAAGCTTGGCTTTTTTGCGTATCTTTCAGCAAAACTTTTTCCGGCGTTATTTTCGTCAGCCATAGTTTTATGAATTTTGTTGTTGAGGATTTTTAGAATTTTTTAGCCACCACTCATTGATTGATTTTTTTGGACCGCATGGCCCATCATCCTTTGAAACACAAGGACTTTTTACATCTATCACTTTGCTCGAACAAGAAACAACGAGGAGGGAAATTGCCAGAATTAAAATTATTTTTTTCATGTTTTTGAAGTGAGGGTAAAAAGAAGAGCTAGAAAAAAACTAAATTCTTGATCCAATCTTTCAATAAGTAAAAGTCCTCAAATAATTTCCAAACAAATTTTTAAAATTGTCTCAAAACTTGTTCAACAAAACCTTAATCATCGGACTTGGGCTAATTGGTGGATCTTTTGCCAAAGCACTTAAACAAGCTAAGCTCAGTAAGAAAATTTTTGCTTATGATCTAGATGAAGAATCAATCGAGCTCGCAAAAAGCGACGGAATAATTGAGTGCGGCGTCAGCGATTTAATTTTTTTTTGCGACGAGTTTTTGAGTTTTGATTTTGTGGTTTTAGCCACTCCACTTTCAACTTATTCCGAAATTTTTTCTGAAATTACGAAAAAAATTTCTGCGAGTTGTGTCGTGATTGATTTGGGTTCGATTAAAGATTTAAGAATCATAAATTTACCGAAAAATTTTATTCCCTGCCACCCAATTGCCGGCTCTGAACATGCTGGTTTTGAGCACTCTTGCGCTGATTTATTTTTCGGAAAGAAATTTATTATTTGTCCAAAAAATAGT
>CAIYMZ010000101.1 GCA_903927415.1 uncultured Alphaproteobacteria bacterium | reverse complement strand
TGGAAAAACATCTACCCACTTTGTCACCCCGCACTTGTTGCGGGGTCCAGCGATTTTACTTGGCCTCAATCACCGCCAAAATATCCGACTCCTTCATGATGATGAGTTCCTTGCCATCAACCTTAACTTCCGTGCCACCCCATTTTGCGAAAAGAACGCGGTCGCCTTTTTTTACATCAAGCGCAATTCTTTTTCCGTGATCATCGCGGAGCCCTTCGCCGACGGCAACAATTTTGCCCTCAGCTGGTTTTTCTTTGGCGTTGTCAGGAATAATAATGCCGCCAGCAGTTTTGCTTTCGGCCTCGACGCGCTCAACAAGAACGCGGTCATGCAAAGGTTTTACTTTCATGTTTAGTTTTGATTTTAAAGTTTAAGGGAAATGAAAAATTGAAGTGAGCGTGATTTAGGGATGATTGGAACTTTGACAAGAGCTGTAAAAAAATTACTTTAACAACTCATCCAACTTCCCCTCCGCATCAAGCGCGTAGAGATCATCGCAACCACCGACGTGAAAATCGCCGATAAAAATTTGTGGCACTGTCATGCGGCCGCCGGATTTTTTTATCATTTCGTTTTTAATTTTTTCGTCAGTGATTTTGATTTCGGTGAAAAGTTTTTTCTTGCGCTGCAAAAGCGATTTAGCCTTCACGCAGTAAGGGCATGGGTCTTTGCTGTAGATTAAAATTTCAGTCATAAGTTTTTTAAAATGGGCCGCCAGTGCCGTTTTGTTTTATAACACCTTGCTGCTCTGGCCGGTCGTAGTAAGAGGTTGGAGGAACGTAATATTGATCGGCATCGTAGTAAGGATATTCGCTGGTAGGCGGGATAGCATAAGGGTTTGAATAAAATCTCGAACCAGGAGACGGTTGCGGCGCGTAGTATGGCTGTTGTTGCGGCGGATAGTAGTAAGGCTGTTGCGGCGCATAACCTTGCGGCGGATATGCCGGCTGGCGGTAGTAATAATCGGGAGCAACTCGATTTGGCCCTTCGGGGTTTTGGCGATATTTTTTTGATGGAGAATTTCCCTCGTCAAATCCGGGACGATCATAGAGATAGGGATCACCACTCGAGCAAGAAATCACAAAAAATAAAATTCCAGCAACAAGCAACTTCAAAAAAAAATTATGTTTTGCGAAATGTTGGGATTGAAACATTAAAACTGATTATTTCGTATTTGGACCAGGGCCACCGTGAGTGTCATCAGTCGGAATAGTCTGATAATTTGTCGGCGGAATGTAGTAATGATCTGAGTCGTAATAGGGGTAAAAATTTTTTGGTGGATGTGCGTACGGGTTTTGATATGCTCTAGAATATGGTCGATTGTAGGGTGAATATTGCGGTGGAATTCGAGCTGGCGGAGCATTATAATAACCGTTTTGCGTAGCGAATCTGCTCTTGTCATAGTAATAAGTTTGCTCGCTCTTTTTACAAGAGGCGGTAGAACAAAAAATCATCACAAAAAAAACAAAACTACGATTGCGATTCTTTCTGATCATTTTTTGAAGTTATTTTTGGGCTAAAATATCTACGCTCAAACTGCAAAAGCAATCTGTAAGGGCTAAATTATGAAACAAAATTTCGATAAAAAATTCATCTCTTACGCGCTTAATCTGGCCAAAAAAAATCTTGGCAAAACCGCGCCAAATCCAGTTGTAGGATGCGTGATCGTTAAAAACGGAGAAATAATTTCAACCGGAATCACAGCGGAAAATGGTCGCCCTCACGCTGAAAAAATCGCGATTGAAAAAATTGCGGACAAAAAAATTTTTAACGGAGCATATCTTTATGTCACGCTTGAGCCTTGCTCCCACTTTGGTCAAACCTCTCCCTGCGTCGATGAAATCATAAAATATAAATTCGAAAAAGTTGTGATCGCAACGCAGGATCCAGATGAAAGAGTCAATGGCGAAGGAATTAAAAAACTACGCCAAGCTGGAATTGACGTGATTTGCGGGGTTTTAGAAAAAGCAGCGCAAGAAATTAATCGCGGATTTTTTAAAGTAAAAAAAACTGGGCTGCCTTTTGTCACGCTAAAACTCGCAACAAGTTTAGACGGAAAAATCGCCACAAAAAATTTCGACAGCAAGTGGATTACATCCGAAAAAGCGCGCCAATTTTCTCATCATCTTCGCACAATTAACGATGCTATTTTGGTTGGAGCAAACACGATCCACAAAGATGATCCAACCCTTGACTGTCGCATTGCAGGACTAGAAGAATTTTCACCAAAAAAAATTATTCTTTCTAATAAAAATAATCTCAATCCAGCGGCAAAAATTTTTCAAAATCAGAAAAAGAATCCGGTAATAATTTTGGGCGGAGATCTGGCAAAAATTTTAAAAGAACTCTGCACCAACGGCATAAATTCTGTGCTCGTCGAAGGTGGACAAAATGTCGCTACCCAATTTTTACAAGAAAATTTAGTCGATGAGTTGGTGTGGATTCGCAATAAAAAAATTATTGGAAATGATGGTATTGCAGCAATCGGGGAGATGAATTTTGTTAAAATTTCTGATGTCTTGAATAACTTCGCAAAGCAAGAGATTAGAGAGCTGGATGAAGATTTAGTAGAGATTTATAAACGCTGATTGTTTTGCTGCACATTTCTTCATTTGAAAAATTTGTTTCAATATTTTTTCTCGCTTCATTTTCCATTGCGTCAGATTCTTCTTTTGGCATTTCCAAAACTTTGTCTAGCAATTGCGCCAATTTTTCTGTGTCACCAACTTCTACTAAAAACCCGGTTTTCCCATCAATTACGGTTTCAAGCGCACCTCCAATTTTTGTCGCAATTATGATTTTATTTGACGCCTGAGCCTCAATTGAAATACGACCAAATGCCTCTGGTTTGACAGAGGGACAAACTGCAAAATGTGCAACCGCATAAGCTGCGGGCATATCTTTGCAAATGCCGACGATTTTCATTTTACCAGCTAAATTTTCTTTAATGATTTTTTGCTCAAGTTTTTTTCTGAATTTTTTATGGCCATGATCCGAACCAACCATGACGCAAAAAAAATCATTTTTAACTTTGGTTAAAGCCTCAATTAAAAATTCGTGACCCTTCCACGAAGTGAATCGTGCCGGCATCAGAATAATTTTTTTATCTTCCGGAACTCCCCATTTGCTGATCAAATCGATAACACGATTTTTTGAAACCTTGTTGTGATTGAAATAATTCAAATCCACCCCCCGCTGAATCACGGTGATTTTTTCAAAAGGAAATTGACGATCTTTTTCTTGATAATTCTGTAAAAGATACTCGCGAATGAAGCTAGAAACGACAATGATCGCATCCGCTTTCAACATCACTGAATTGTAAATTTTTTTGAGAAAAAAATTCTGCCATTTAAAAAAATTTAGCGAGTAAGTTCCATGCACAGTTGAAACTAATTTTATGCCAGTTTTTTTGCAGGCTAAAACAGCGCTCCACATTGGAGCTCTTGATCTGGCATGTATGATATCAACCTGATTTTCTTGAATGAGTTTAACGAGTTTTTTGTAGTTTAAAAAAATTATCAGAGGATTTTTGCTATGCGCTGCAAGCTCGATATGTCTTACTCTCGCCTCACGCAATTGATAAACCAAAACCCCGCCTTTTGAAACCACGATTGGTTCAAAATCAGCTTTTTTTAACGCCTTAGAAATATCGATAACGCCCCTCTCTACCCCACCATTTTCAAGGGCTGGAAGGATTTGCATTATTACCGGTTTTTTCTGATTTTCCATTTTTTAACTCACCACAATTGTTTCTGAACGCTTCGGACCAGTTGAAATAATTGCAGCCTTCACATCACACAATTCTTCAATCCTCGCAATGTAATCACGAGCTTTTTGGGGTAATTCGGCAAAAGATTTTACGCCGACAGTGCTCTGCTTCCAGCCCTCGATTTCTTCGTAAACTGGTTCAATTTTTTCCCAGAGATGATTGGCTTGAGGCATGTAATCATAAGCCTTCCCAACGATTTTATAACTGACGCAAATTTTAATTTTTTCTAACTTGTCAAGCACGTCGAGCTTGGTTAGCGCGATTTCTTTTACGGAAGAAAGTTGAATTGCCTGACGCACTAAAACCGCATCAAACCAACCACAACGCCTATCTCGACCGGTAACTGTTCCGACCTCATTTCCTTCGATACGCAAAAATTTTCCAACTTCATCATTCAGCTCAGTTGGAAATGGGCCAGATCCAACGCGAGTTGTGTAGGCCTTCAAAATGCCGATTGTTTTGTGTAAATCGGCCACACCTAGGCAAGAGCCAAGAGCGATTTGACCAGCCATTGTGTTGCTGGATGTGACAAAGGGGAATGTGCCATAAGACACGTCCAGCAAAGCTCCTTGCGCACCTTCGAACATCACGTTTTTGCAGGAAGATAATTTTTTTGCGATTTCAAAAGCTGGTTTGGCGTGAGAAAGTAGGCGCTCACGAATCGGTTGTAATTCCGCAATAATTTGCTCAACCAAAACCAACTCTGCACCCAAGCTTTTGCGTAAAAGATTGTGATAAAAAAGTAGATTTTCCAAACGCTCTTGGAGGATTTTATCATCGATTAAATCACAAATACGAAGTGCTCTTCGACCGGCGCGGTCTTCATATGCCGGACCAATTCCGCGTCCGGTAGTGCCAATTTTTTTCTCACCCTTTTTGCCTTCTAAAAGCTGATCTAGATCGCGATGAATCGATAAAATCAAACAGGCATTATCAGCAACAGCAAGACTTTCTGTCGTGATTTTTATGCCCGCTTCTTCAATTTTCTTTATCTCAGCAAAAAGTGCAATTGGATCAACAACTACGCCGCTTCCAATCACTGAAAATTTTCCGCGAATTATGCCAGAAGGAAGTAGACTTAATTTGTAAGTTTGATCGCCAACCTTAATGGTGTGACCAGCATTGTGACCGCCTTGAAAACGCACTACGGCATCAAATTTATCCGCTAAAAAATCCACGATTTTTCCTTTTCCCTCATCGCCCCATTGCAAGCCGATAATTGCTGTATTCGTCATTTTAAAAATTATTTTTGATTTTTCTGTTTCGCTTTTTTTCGAGCACAAAAGTTTTGCTGCAGTAAGGGCAAGTTATCGAATCATTTTTTCCAATATTGAGGTATACTAGGGGATGTCCTGAGGATTGATCTTTGCCGCTGCAAGAAACTTTTTCGGAATGAGTATGGGTAATTTCAAACTGATCAATTTTATAATTAACTTGAGGATTCATTTTAAAAATTCAGGAAATTAAGTTGAGAACAACGCAAGACAAAAGCTGCAGCAAACTATTTTCAGATATCAGATTTTCAATCTTCAAATTCCTTCGGATGAAAAAAAAATTTACACTAATTTTTGCGGCATTTTTTTTACAAATTTCTGGAGCAAATTCCGCCGCTAGTAACTGGCAAGAAAATCAGAGCAATGGTGCAAAAACACAATTTATCGCCAGTTTTTATCAAGATCAAAATGGTGAAAAAAAATTAATCGCCGGCCTCCATTTTAAAATTGCCGATGGTTGGAAAATTTACGGCAATGGCTCAGAGGGAATCGGTTTGCCGCCAAGCTTTGATTTCAGTGGCTCAAAGAATTATCTCCAACATGAAATTTTTTGGCCTAATGCCGAAATTGAAGAAGAGAAAATCGGTAACGAATCAATCAAATATTCCACCTATAAAAATGAAATTATCATCCCAATCGAGATCGATTTACAAAAAATTGATCTACCAACCGAGCTTACTCTCAAGCTAGATTACGGTCTTTGCAAAGATATTTGCATCCCAGTCAGCGAGAATTTTTCGTTAAAAATTTCGGATGCAATTGATCAAAAATCTTTGCAAGAGATTCAGAAATTTTTTCCCAAAAAAATCACAACCACTAACGCCTCACGCCCATCACCTAAGGCCTCTACAGCAAACTACAATTCCATTTTTTACGCAATCCTGTTAGCAATTTTTGGCGGCGCAATTCTGAACGTCATGCCCTGCGTTTTACCAGTTTTATCGATCAAATTAATCTCGGTAATCAAACATTCCGACACCGAAATTTCGCGCGTGCGCTTCGCTTTTTTATCAACGATTTTTGGTATTTTATTTTGCTTCATCATCTTCGCCGCCATCGCTTGCTCAATCAAGCTGGCCGGCAATTCTCTCGGTTGGGGCTTACAATTTCAAAATCCTTATTTTCTAATTTTTTTGATCGTAATTCTGATGTTTTTTATCGCCAATTTACTCGGTGTTTTTGAAATTACTTTTGATCAATTTTTGGCAACAATTTTGAATAAGAAAATTTCACTCTCAGAAGAAAGAAAAAATATTTTTATCCCGAATTTTCTTTCAGGAATTTTGGCGGTATTGCTTGCCACTCCTTGCTCCGCACCATTTCTTGGCACAGCAATTTCTTTTGCTCTGGTGGAAAATTTTGCGACAATTTTTTTGATTTTTTTCTTTATCGGAATTGGCTTTGCTTCACCTTACATAATTTTGTTTTTTTCGCCAAAATTAGTTTATTTTTTACCTAAACCTGGGGCGTGGATGGCGCAGCTAAAACAGCTGATGGCTGGCTTTTTAGCAGCAACGATAGTTTGGCTGGTTTATGTTTTATCACATAATCTCGGCGCCATACCGGCATTTTTAACCGCAACTCTTGCGGTCTTCCTTCTTGCTTGCCTCAAAATTAAATCCAATTTTTTAAAAAATTTGGCACTAGCGGCAGTAATTTTCTTAACTTTTTTCTTACCAATCAGTTTACAAAAACACTATGAAACCAAGAGCAGCGCCTATGATGCGATTTGGAAAATTTTTGACGAAACTGAACTTCGCCACCAAGTTGCTCTTGGGAAAATTGTGGTAGTCGATATCACGGCTGATTGGTGTATCACTTGTAAATTCAATAAAATCAGAGTTTTGCAGGACAAAGAAATTATGGCGAAATTAAAAGGCGAAGGCACTGTTGCCATGCGCGGCGACATCACAAAACCCAACGAAGAAATCATGAATTTCCTTCAAAAAAATAATCGTTTTGCCATTCCATTCAATGCGGTTTATGGTCCGCAAGCCCCATCTGGCATAGTTTTAAACGAATTACTCACCAAAAAAGAACTTCTCGAATCAATTGAAAAAGCTAGGTAAAAATGACCGAACTTACAAAATTAACTCTAGGCCAAACTCGTGACGGACTTGCCGCAAAAAAATTTTCGGCAGTTGAAGTCACCTCGTCTTACATCGCAGCCATCGAGAAAAATCGCGGACTAAATGCCTTCATCACCGAAACTTTTGATCTCGCTTTAACGCAAGCAAAAAAATCTGACGAAAAAATTTCTGCTGGAACAGCGGGAGATTTAGAAGGAATTCCACTCGGCATCAAAGACCTTTTTTGCACCAAAAATATTCGCACCACTTGCGCTTCTAAGATGCTCGCTAATTTTGTTCCAACCTACGAATCAACGGTCACACAACAACTTCTCGATGCAGGCGCCATCATGTTAGGAAAAACCAACATGGATGAATTTGCGATGGGATCAGGCAATACCACCAGCTTTTTTGGCCCAGTAATCAACCCCTACAAAAAACAAAATTCCGATGAAAATCTTGTTCCTGGCGGCAGCTCTGGCGGCAGTGCAGCAGCTGTTGCTGCCAATCTCTGCTTAGGCGCAACCGGATCAGACACCGGAGGATCAATCAGACAACCAGCCTCATTCACCAACATAGTTGGGGTAAAACCAACTTACGGACGCTGCTCACGATACGGCATGATCGCTTTTGCCAGCTCACTCGACCAAGCCGGAATTCTTGCCAAAAATGTTTTTGATGCCGCGCTTTTGCAACGCGTAATTTGTGGATTTGATAAAAAAGATTCCACTTCCACGAACATCGCCACACCACAATTTGAAAAACTTCTCAGCTCAAACATTAGAGGCAAAAAAATTGGCATTCCGAAAGAATATCGCATTGATGGTATGCCAGAAGAAATCGAAAAATTGTGGCAAAACGGCATCGAAATCATAAAAAATCGCGGCGCCGAATTAGTAGAAATTTCTCTACCTCACACCAAATATTCACCAGCAATTTACTACATCATCGCCCCAGCAGAATGCTCATCAAACCTTGCGCGATTTGATGGTGTGCGCTATGGATTTCGCGCCTCTGGCAAAAACTTATCTCTCGAAGAAATGTATGAAAAAACTCGCGCCGAAGGCTTTGGCGCTGAAGTAAAAAAAAGAATTTTGATTGGAACTTATGTGCTGTCAGCCGGTTATTTTGATGCTTACTACAAACAAGCTCAAAAGGTGAGAAATCTTGTGGCTCAAGACTTTGTCGCCGCTTTCAAGAAAGTTGATGCGATCTTAACTCCAGCAACTCCCAATGCCGCTTTTTCAATTCAGGGCTCAAAAAATTTTGATCCGGTTCAGATATATTTGAACGATGCCTTCACCATTCCGGCAAACTTAGCTGGACTGCCAGCAATGTCAGTTCCAGCTGGCTTCGACAATGATGGACTGCCACTTGGACTTCAAATCATCGCCAATCATTTTGACGAGCAAACCATGTTTGACGTAGCCTTGGCAATTGAAGAAGGGGTCGGAATTATATCCGAAAGAACACCAAACGTAAATTTTGTGAAACAATCGCTTGGCCTTCAGACGCTGATTTCAACTTCGCTTCAAAACTCCTCAGATCACCCCAATTTTTCTTGCGAGAGATAAACTCTGCCCTGTCAAGATAAACGCCCTCAAAACCAATTTTTTTTATTTCGGCGATAAAATTTTCAAACTCCAACGCTGAAACTTTTTTTTGCCAATCAAAAACTTCACGACCATTCATTGCCGGAAATGACCAACGCAATTTTTGCGAATGAAGGTAGCCGATCATCATGTCATAACCAGCGCATTCAGGAAAACAGACAATCGGCAACTCAAAAATCATTGCTCCTTGCGGCATAGCTTGTTCAATTTTTTCTACAAAATCACGATCAGAACGAAATTTATTGGTCATACTTTCGGATTGGATTGAAGATGCAGGAACGCGTCCAACCTGATCAAACAAGGCAAAAAATGCAATTAATGCGACAAAAATTTTAGCATATTTTTTTTTACTCTCGATGATTTTATCAAAAATTATTGCGATTAAAAACAACGCTAAAAATGCGATAAAAATTGAGAATCTAGCATGCGATCTAATTAGCGGGAAAGGTATTGCGATGAACATCACCAAGCCTCCAACCGTAGCAAAAAAAACTACCAACAAATTCAAGCCAGCTAAATGCGCGATTAAATTTTGCTCATCTCTCTTTAGTGAAAATTTCTGAATTGTTTTTTGTAAAAAAGATCCTTTTTCATCAAAAAAACTTTTTCCCAGCAGCCACAATAACAAAAATAAAAATCCTACCGAACCAAGAATGCCAAGACTTTCACATGCACTTTCTGCTTCAAAAGTGTACTCGTTAAACAATCCGCGCACCTTGGCAAAATATTCGATATAGTGATTTCCTGCCGGCAAAAAAAGGCTAGAAATTTTTAAACCAAAAAACTCACTATCATCTCGATCTCTAATAGCAGCGCCACTATTCAAGCCATGTTCAAACCAATAATAAAAAGACGGCAAATAAAGGCAGGCTAACGCGAAAAATATCGCGAAGCACAAAACTAAAACGGAAAAACCATTCTCATTCAAAAATTTTCCACCCTGTAGCGCTCGCAAAAACCACGCAAAAATAAAAATAGCAGCGGAATAAATGGCGTAATAGATGCCATTCATTGCTACAAAAATGCTGATGGTAAGGGCAATGAAAAAAAATCGATTTGGCGCGAGACAATATCTCTTTTTTTTATCAATCGAAATTATGCGAATTTTATCAGTTGCAATCCACAAAGCTGCCATGATCACCAAAGGAATCACGGCATAGTTTGATAAGAAAAGATGGTTAACATTTCGTGCAATATGGTAAGGCGTAAAAGCGTATAAAATGCTGATGAGAGTAGCGCTAAAATTACTAATCCCAAAAGCTCTCAGAGCCACAAATGATGTGGCTGAAATTAGGATGAAAGTGAAGATAAAAAAGCAGTTAATAATCAGAAATGGATTGGACGAAAAATAAGAAAAAATTTTGACAATAAAAAAGTGAAATGAATCGGCCTGTAGCGGAAAATCATGCAGATAAAATTTTTCCGTAATGTGCGGCAAGCCGACAAAACTATTTGAAAAAAACCAACCTTCATCCAGCACAGTCTTAATTTCAAAAGCACTTAAGAGAGTGTCTGCACTGTAACTAAAAATCGGCTGAGAAAAATCGATTTTCCACGCTTGAAAAAACAAAATAAACAGCAGCAAAGCTAGAGTTGGGGCTGCTAGATAAGGAGAAAATTTTTTTAAATTTTTCATTATTTTTTTTGTAAAATTTGTTCTTTCGCCATCATGATAAACTCCTCGACACTCATCACACTTTGATTTTCTTCACCAAATTTCCGCACCGAAACCGCACCACTTTCTGCTTCTTTTTTTCCCACCGCCAAAATGTATGGAACTTTTTTCAAACTATGTTCGCGGATTTTGTAAGAAATTTTTTGTGCGTCTAAATCCGCTTCCACTCTGAATCCGCAGACTTTTAACTTTTGCAAAACTTGCGTGGCATATTCGTCGGAATCATTGGTGATTGTGGCGATTACCATTTGCACCGGCGCAAGCCAAAGTGGGAATTTCCCACTGTAATTTTCGATCAGAATTCCGATGAATCTTTCAAAACTTCCAAGAATTGCGCGATGAAGCATGACTGGTCGCGTCTTAGAACCATCTGATGCGATGTAATTTGCATCAAGTCTTTCCGGCAAAATAAAATCGACTTGCAAAGTGCCGCATTGCCACTCGCGCTTGAGTGCATCGATTAAAGTAAATTCCAATTTCGGGCCGTAAAATGCACCTTCACCAGGATTTATTTCGCAATTTAATCCCGCAACTTTCACCGCCTCAGCCAAAGCTGCTTCGGCACGATCCCAAGTCTCGTCTGATCCTGCCCGTTTTTCTGGACGGGTAGAAAATTTTACCAACACGTCTTCAAAGCCAAAATCGCGATAAACTTCTTTGAGCAGCTCACAAAAAGAAATTGTTTCGGAATTAATTTGATGCTCTTCGCAAAAAATATGAGCGTCGTCCTGCGTAAATGCTCGCACGCGCATGATGCCGTGAAGCGATCCCGAAGATTCATTGCGATGGCACGAACCAAATTCTGCCATTCGCAGCGGTAATTGGCGGTAAGATTTTAGCGATTGATTAAAAATCTGCACATGGCACGGACAGTTCATAGGCTTGACTGCAAGCACTCTATCCTCACTTTCAGCGACGAACATATTTTCGCGAAATTTTTCCCAGTGACCAGATTTTTCCCAAAGAATTTTATCGACCAATTGCGGCGTTTTGACTTCGACGTAATTATTTTTTTCGAGCTTGCTGCGAATGTAATTTTCGATTTCACGATAAATCACCCAGCCTTTCGGGTGCCAAAACACTGATCCTACGGCCTCTTCCTGAATGTGAAATAAATCGAGCGCGCGGCCAATTTTTCTGTGATCTCTTTTTTCTGCCTCCTCCAAAACATGCAGATAATTTTTCAGCGACTCTTCGCTTTCCCACGCCGTTCCGTAAATGCGTTGCAACATCTCATTGCGCGAATCACCGCGCCAGTAAGCTCCAGCGAGCTTCATCAATTTAAAATGCTTGACGTGAGAAGTTGATGGCGCGTGCGGACCGCGACAAAGATCGATAAAACTTCCTTGGCGATAAAGCGAAATATCTTCGTTCGCTGGAATCGAAGCGATGAGTTCTGCTTTGTATTTTTCACCGATCGATTCAAAAAATTTCACCGCATCGTCGCGTTTCAAAACCTCGCGAGTTAGCTTCTCGTCTCGCTTGGCGATCTCGCGCATTTTTGCTTCGATCTTTTCTAAATCATCCAAAGCAAAAGGAATTTTGCGCGCGAAGTCGTAGTAAAATCCATTTTCAATTGCTGGTCCGATTGTGACTTGGGTCTCAGGGAACAGCTCCTTCACTGCCTCTGCCATCAAATGAGCCGCATCGTGACGAATAATTTCTAGTGCATCAGCTCCAGATTTCGGCGTAATAATTTCAATTTTTGCATCGCTTTCAATCACCCGCGAAAGATCGCGCAACTCGCCATTCACCTTGATCGCCAGCGCCACCTTGGCCAAAGAAATTGAAATTGATTTTGCGATTTCCATTCCAGAAACACCAAGCGCAAACTCTCGCACAGCGCCATCCGGAAGAGTAATTTTAATTTGATCTGACATGAAAATTTAAGATTAAGGTTCAAGACAACTTAAGCGGCATTTTCTTAATCTCCGCTAAAAGAGTTTTGTAAAGATTTGCTTTTCGATTGTTAAACCGAAATTCGCATTCTTTCAGGCGAAGTTTAAACGTCGATTTGTGAATTCCTCGAAACCTCACAAGTCTAGTTTTTGTCGAAAAGTGTTTCGACGTAACCATGTCCATTTACTAAATTTTTTGCTACGATGGTAAACATAGCATCATCGCGCCAAATCGGATAATTAAAAGCATGACAAAGCTGCTAGAGCAATGGTAAGAAATTTGAAGAGAGAGACTAGGTTAAATTTCTAAACATTTTTTATCTCCACTGCGAACATATATTGACCACAAGAAATATGTTTAATCAGCGGCAAAAGCTCAGTTGTCGGCTCAAAAAATTTCAGAATTTTTGCCAAATAATCTGGACAAAAAAATGGCACCAATCCGACAAATTCATCAAAAATTATTTTGCCGTTATTTTTTTCGAAAAGCTGGCGCAGCCTTTTAGGAGTAAATGATTGCTCGCGATGCTCGATGTGATATTTCGAAGTTTTTTCAATAATTTTTAACACTGGATTGTAACCATTCGGCTCCATCACCAAAATTTTTTTTGCTAATTTGCAGGCAATCTCAATGCCTTTTTCTAGATCGGGAAGATGATGCAGCACTCCGCGCAAAACCGCGATGTCGTAGGGCTGAGATGGCAATTCCATTTTGTAAATATCTGCGCATTCAAAACGTAAATTAGAAATATTTTTATATTTTTCCGCCGCGCTTTCGATCGCTTTTGCTACAGGATCAACACCAAGAACAAAAGCTGCACCATGCTGCACAAACTCGTAGCTGTAAGCGCCATCGCCACAACCAATATCAAGAATTTTTTTGCCGACAAAAGAATCCATTCCCAAAATCGACTTGCTAATTCTGGCGTTCGACATGTCTCCTGACAACGTTCCTGCTGTGTAGGCGTAACCGCCATGCTTGGCCACATCACTTGTAAAAGCTGTTTCGCTCATGATTTTTTCCCAAAAATATTTTCGGCATTATTGCTCGTTACAACATTGCCACGCTTGACGATAGACTTGCGAATAAAATGCGGCCTGCCCTTCACTTCCTCAAAAATTTTAGCAATATATTCGCCGACGATGCTGATGGCGAAGAGATTGAGCGAGCCAAAAAATGTCACCAAAATTAAAGTTGTTGTCACGCCGTGTGGTGCAGAATCGGGGAAAAAATATTTGAGTAAAATTTGCGCCGCCATCACCAAGCCAGAAATGAAAAGCATCACCCAACCAAAGGCGCTGAGTAAATTTAGTGGCACATAGCTGAAAGAAAAAATTCCTTTTTTTGCCCAGCCCAAATTTTTAAAAATATTGTTGGTGGTGCGGCCAAATTTTCTTTCAGGCCTAATGTAATCGATGCCAGTTTGTTTGAAGCCGGCGTAAGCGCGAAGGCCTCGCAAAAATAAATCGCGCTCCGGAAAACGCAGCAAAACTTCGACAACTTTTTTATCCATCAACGCAAAATCTCCGGCATCTTTTGGGATCGAAATGTAAGAAAATTTAGCAAAAATTCGGTAAAAAAGTTTGTAAAAAAATCGCATGTAAAAAGGTGCGTCGCGATTAGCTCGACGTCCGTAAATCACTTCAAAACCTTCGCGCCATTTTTGTAAAAAATTTTCGATCATCTCCGGCGGATCTTGCAAATCACCATCCATCAGCACGCAACCATTTTTACTGGCAATGTCGAGTCCACTTTTAAACGCGGCTTGCGAACCAAAATTTCGCGAGTGATTGATGCCGATGACGCGCGAATCGCGCTCCGAAATTTCGCGAATAATTTCTTCGCTATTGTCGGGCGAGCAGTCATTCACAAAAATTATTTCGTAATCGATTTTAATTTTTTTCATCACTTGCGTGATACGTTCATACATTTCTGGAATAGCCTGCACATCCTTGTAACAAGCGATTATAGCCGAGATTGAATGAGTGCGATCAATGTCATCAAGAGGATTTTTTGTAGAGCATGGATTGCTGTAAGTTTCAAAATTTTCTTTCACCCAATCGGTCATTCTTAGCAAACCATCGCGCAAATTTATTTGCGCTTTCCAACCCAAAATTTTCTCCGCTTTTTGTGGATTGGCATACCAATCACTAACATCCCAATTGCGCGCCGGATAATTAAATTTTGGCTCGCCAGCAATTTCGTAAATTTTTTTTGAAAGCTGCGCCACCTCTCCAATCGTGGTTTTAACGCCTGATCCAATGTTAAAAGATTCGCCGTAATTTTTTGGAGAAAGATTTGCCGCGGCATCGATGAAGGCCGAACAAGCGTCGTCAACGTAAATAAAATCGCGCGAAATTTCGGGGCTGGTGAAGTCGGTAAATTTTTTTTCTAAACCACGTAAAATAATTTTTGGAATCAAGCGCGAAGAATCTTCGTAAGGCCCATAAACCGAGTAAAGACGCAGGTTTGCAGCCTTCATGTTTTTTTTCTTGCCGTAAAAATAAATCAGATTAGCGATTGCGGATTTTGTCACTGAATAGTGGCTGTTGGCCTTGAGCGCACGTTCTTCATCCGGCGCCGCAGCTTCGTCACCATATTCCGAAGATGATCCGGCGTGAATGAAACAATCGACGCCGCGCTGCTGGCAAGCCTCAATCGCCTGCATCGCAAAGGTGACATTGGTTTTGTAAATTAATTCTACGTCGCTTTGAAACGAGTAAGCACCGTAAGCGACGCAGTTGAAAACTGTTTTTGGTTTGACGCGACTTAGGGTTTCGGCGAGATTGCCTTCGGTTAATAAATCGCCTTCGATGAGATGTGTAGAATCAATGTCTTCTAAGCGCCAACTTGGTAAAGTCGAAGTAGTTCCAAAAACATCGTTGCGCGCGGAAAGCAAAATGCGCAGCAAATTTGCGCCGATAAATCCGCTGGCACCAAGCACTAGAATTGGACCTTTTAGTGTGACGATTTTTTGGGAGAGGTTTGTGGTCATTAAATAAAAATTATTTTTTCTTTGTCATTCCCGCGAAGGCTGGAATCCAGAAAATTAAATTCTCGCCTAATCAACTGGATTCCCGCCTTCGCGGGAATGACAGAATCTTTAGTTTTTAGAAAGATTTTAGAATTTCTTTTTTCGTCAACCCCGACTCCTCACGAAAAAATTTTTGTGAGCCAAAAAGTCCAGAAACGTAACCTTGCGCGTGAAGATGTGAAAAAGATTTTAACGGAATGTTTTCTTCAAGAATTTTTGTTGCGATCATTTGACCGATTCCACCTTGCGCCACATGCTCTTCAACAACGCAAAGTTTTTTTTCAATAATTTCTGCGCTGAAATTTTCAGGCAAATTAAAATTCGAAGAAAGCTCACAAACCAGCCAAATCGCTGGTCGCGAGGCTTTGTCATCTTTTTGAAAATCAGCGAGTAAATTTCCGCCGATTGATCCGCAAACAACCAAAATTCCCAAATCACCATCCAAAATTTTGCGCCAAGATGAGTAAGTTTTATCCAGACCTTCGAGCTTTTGTTCCAAGCCCAAACGCAGGTAACTCGGTTTTTTTTCGGCAGTAATTTTTGCGATCATTGCGCCGACATCCACATCAAAAACCGGCACAAAAATATTCATATTTTGCAACGTCAAAAGCACGCCGTAATCCTCGATGGCATGATGGGTTGCGCCCATGACGCCGTAGCCGTAGCCGCCACCATTCCCAACCAAGAAAACCGGCAATTTATGCAGACAAATATCGTTGCGAATTTGCTCGAAAGGCCGCGCGTAAATGAAAGGTGCGATGCTGTAACAAAAAACTGGTAGACCAGTTTGAGCTATGCCAGCAGCGGTTGAAATCATGTTTTGTTCTGCCACTCCGGCGTTGATGAAGTGATCTCCCATTACTTCGCGAAGTGGCTCGAGCGCTTTAAATCCGAGATCTCCCGTCAAAAAGACGAATGGATTTTTTTTGAAAGCCGCAACCATTTCGGCGCAAAAAATTTCTCTCATGAATTTAATTTTTTTGAGATTGCGCCACTTTTTTTACTGTCATTCCCGCGAAGGCGGGAATCCAGAATG
>CAIYMZ010000100.1 GCA_903927415.1 uncultured Alphaproteobacteria bacterium | reverse complement strand
CAGATGCTCTGAATACATGGATTGCTTCGCTAAAGCTCGCAATGACGAACTCAAAAAATGAGTTCGGTTTCTTCAAGTGGAATGGGTATATTCTGCAATTTAAGTTGTTTTTAGTAATGGCTACTTTTTTTATAATTTTTCAGCAGGAGTTACTCGTAAATTTCCGCCACCTCGGAAAAATTTTGGCGAATTTTTTGTTCTTTCTGATTTTTGTTTCGAGCTTTTTTATTTTAGCGCAGAACCAACAAAATCAGGCCTTTGACACCTCGATCATTATTTGGCTTTCACTGCTTTCTTGCCTCATTTTTTCTGCCTCTGAATTTTTAAAAAAAGATTTTGACGGGGGCATCATCGAGCAAATTTTACTTTCCTGTGAAAATTTTGAGATTTTTATTTTGGCAAAAATGCTCGCCAACTGGCTTGTTTGTTGTGTTCCGATTTTGTGTGCGGTTTTTTTTATTCGCCCCGAAAGTGATTTTTTAATTTTAATTTTTCTGGCCAGCATCGCGATTAATTTCATTTGCTGCTTTTGCGGGAGCCTGTCAATTCTAGGAAACTCGGCGCCGATCATTGCGGTGATTGCCTTGCCGCTAATCATTCCGATCTTACTTCTGTCCTACGGCGATTTTTTTGTGAGCTTAAAAATTCTCGCCGGTCTTGTTATTTTTCTTGGAGCTACGTTGGTTTTTGCGACGGCAAAAATTGTGAAAATCGCAGGAGAATAGGATGTCTCTAGCCAGCAAACTCCATCACCACCTGCCCAATCCCAACCGCCTCACCTTCTTTAAATTTGATTTTGCCGATCTTCACATCGTGATCTGTCCGGATCACATTTTCCATTTTCATTGCCTCGATTAGAACCAGCTCCTGACCAGCCTTAACCTCATCTCCTTCTTGCACTTTGAAGCGCACAATTTTTCCGGTGATTGGGGAAGTTAAATTTATCGGCTTAGCATTTTTAACAATCTTCGGCATGAATTTCGAAAGCTCTGCAATGCGCGGGGAGTAAACGCTGACGAAGGCGTCGAGGCCGGAATATTGCATCAAATAACTGCCGGTATTGTTGTTTTCGCGGATCTTCACGCCGACTGATCGGCCATTTATTTCGGCGCGGAAAAGTTTTTCGCCATTATTCCACGAGCTCGTGAGCTCAATCTCCTCGCGGTCGCATTTCAATTTTAAAAATCCCTCAGCTCTTTCGAGAAGGTCTACGAGATAGGATTTTTCGTCGATCATCACGATCCAACGTTCCGAAACTTGTTTTTCGCGATTGCGTAATTGTCCAGTCATGTGGCCGTTTCTCTCGTAATTTTTGAGAAAAATTTGCATGGCGGAAGCGACCAAAACTTCTTCGGCGTGCGAGTCTAATTCGCTGCCGGAGAATCCTGCAGGGAATTCTTCTTTGATGAAGCTGGTGGAAATATTGCCGCTGACGAAACGTTCATTTTTCATGATGGTTTCGAGGAAGCTGATATTGTGCGAAACGCCGCCAATGGCGAAGCTACCGAGTGCGTGGCGCATGTGTTCGATTGCTTCATTTCTGTCTTTGCCGTAGGAGCAAAGTTTGGCGATCATGGCATCGTAAAACATGCTGACCTCGCCGCCTTCGTAGATGCCGCTATCGACGCGGACATTAGCGTTTTTTTCGGGTTCGATGTAAAGATTGATGCGGCCTGATGAAGGCAAAAATCCGCGCGAAGGGTCTTCAGCGTAAATGCGCGATTCCATTGCCCAGCCCGTAAGTTTGACGTCTTCTTGCTTGAAAGGCAGCGATTCCCCAAGCGCGATTTTTATCATCAATTCAACGATGTCGTAACCAGTGACGAGTTCGGTTACGGGATGCTCCACTTGCAGGCGGGTGTTCATCTCAAGGAAGTAAAAATTTTTATTTTTATCCATGATATACTCGATGGTGCCGGCGGAGAAATATTGAACTTTTTTGGCGAGAGCTTTCGATTGCTCATACATTTTTTGGCGCGTTTTTTCGTCCAAAAATGAACTCGGCGCTTCCTCGATTACTTTTTGATTATTGCGCTGGATCGAGCATTCGCGCTCTCCCAAGCAGATTGTGTTGCCTTGCTTATCGGCGATGACTTGGATTTCGATGTGACGCGGATTTTCAATAAATTTTTCGATGAAAATGCGATCGTCAGAGAAACTGTTGCGCGCTTCATTCGAGGCCGAGAAGAAAGCGTCGTTCATTTCTTCGTCTTTCCAGACAATTCTCATCCCCTTTCCACCGCCGCCAGCAGAGGCTTTAACCATGACTGGGAAGCCGATTTCTTTGGCAATTTTGCTGGCCTCCACATCATTTTTTACAACACCCATATGTCCGGGAACCGTGCTGACATTGGCTTCAATCGCTAATTTTTTTGACTGAATTTTGTCGCCCATCATCTCGATCGAAAAAACCGAAGGTCCGACGAAAATCACTCCCGCCTTCTCCAAAGCATTGGCGAAGTTACGATTTTCTGACAAAAATCCGTATCCGGGATGAACCATTGTTGCGCCAGTTTTTTTGACAGCGGCGAGAATTTTATCGACATTGAGGTAGCTTTGCGAAGACGGTGAATGGCCGATATTTACCGCCTCGTCAGCCATTTGCACGAAGAGAGAATTGGTGTCGGCATCGGAATAAACCGCGACGGTTTTAATGCCCATTTTGCGGCAAGTTTTGATGATGCGGCAAGCAATTTCTCCACGATTTGCGATGAGTAATTTATGCATTAGAAGTGTGATTGATTTGGTATTTGCAGGCTTTTAGAAAGGCGGCGAATGCTAGAAACGAAGATCGAAAAATCAAATACTTTAGGTCGTCAATGAGCAAATTTTCAAACTACACAAAGCTGTTACGACTCCATCAGCCCACAGGAATTTGGCTGTTATTTTTACCCTGTTTATTCGGCATTTCTCTCGCAATAAAAAAATTACCAAGCGCTGATTTTTTTGAAATTTTGCGGATGATTTTTTTATTTCTCGTCGGATCAATTGTGATGCGCTCCGCCGGCTGCGTCATCAATGATTTACTTGATCAAAAATTTGATAAAAAAGTTGCGCGCACAAAATCTCGGCCACTTGCTGCAGAAAAAGTTAGTCGCGGTGAGGCCTTGAATCTACTGGCCCTGTTGCTGTTTTTGGGATTTTTAATTTTACTACAATTCAACTCGCAAACAATTTTAAGCGGATTTTTTGCGCTGATTTTGGTCGCGACTTATCCGCTGATGAAGCGCATCACTAACTATCCGCAAATTTTTTTGGGACTCACATTTAATTTTGGAATTTTAATGAGCGGCCTTGCCATTCTAGGTGAAATCGATTCTGACTTCGCATTGCTTTATTTTTCTGCCGTCATTTGGACGGTGATTTACGACACGATTTACGCCTACCAAGATATCGAAGATGATTTGCGAGTCGGAGTAAAATCAGCCGCCATAAAATTCGGCCAACATCCAAAAAAGATTTTGATTCTGCTCGCGCTAATCATGACTTTAAGCCTGATTTACTTGGGCTGGCAATTGCAATTCGAGCTCGAATTTTTTCTGCTAATTTCTTTTACGTTTTTTTTACTGAGTCGCAAAATAAAAAAGTGCGATTTCAAAAATTCGAAAAATTGTTTGGCGGTTTTTAAATATAATTTTTGGATCGGAATTTTAATTTTAACCGCAATTACTTTTGGATAATGAAAGTCGGATTGCTTGGCGGAAGTTTTAATCCTCCTCATCAAGGCCATGTTTACATCAGCGAATTGGCCATAAAAAAACTTGGGCTCAACCAAGTTTGGTGGATTCCTACCAAAAGAAATCCGCTAAAAGACGCTAAGATTTATGAGGGCTACGTAGGTCGTATTGAAAAATGTGAGAAACTGCTTCAGAATCATTCTAAACTCAAAATTCAGCGATTTGATGAGATTTACACTGAAAAATTAATTCGCCGGCTTCGGGCAAAATATAAAAATGTCGAATTTTTTTGGTTGATGGGTGCGGATAATTTGGAGAACTTTCATCGCTGGGAAAATTTCAAAAAAATAATTTCGATGGTTCATTTGGTAATTTTTTCACGTGAAAATTTTTTGCTGAAAGTCAAAAAAACTCGGGCTTGGAATTTTGTAAAAGAAAATAGGTACTCAGTTTTTTTTACTAAAAATTTGGATATTTCTTCGAGTAAAATTAGAAAAGGTTCATGAATAACTGCATCGTCGATAGTCATTGCCACCTTGATCTCATTGAGCAGAAAGGGTTGAAGCTGGAAGAAATAATTGAAAATGCCGCGCGAAATAATGTGAAAATTTTGCAAACGATCTGCACGCGAGCAACTGAGATTGAGAAGATTTTAAGCTACACTAAACTTTACGATTTTATTTACGCCTCGCTTGGGATTCATCCCTGCAATGTTGCTGAGCAGCCGAAAATTTCTGCGGAAGAAATAGTAAAAATCTGCGAAGAAAATCCAAAAATTATCGGGATTGGCGAGACTGGGCTAGATTATTTTCATGATAAATCTGCGATTAATTTACAAAAAATTAGTTTTCTCGAACACATCAAGGCCTCACAGCAGAACGATTTGCCGACCATCATTCACAGCCGTGACTGTGATTTTGACATGATGGAAATTTTGGGATCGGAACAGAAAAATAAAAATTTTCCGGCACTTCTTCACTGTTTTTCAAGCTCAAAAGAACTCGCGAAAAAGGCGCTAGATCTCGGAATTTTTATTTCCATTTCCGGCATCGTAACTTTTAAAAATGCCTTGGAGCTGCAAGAAATCGTAAAATTTTTGCCGCTGGAATTTTTATTAGTCGAAACAGACTCGCCTTATCTCGCTCCAGCGCCGCATCGCGGAGGGATTAATCAACCAGCTTTTACCAAATATGTTGTGGATTTTATTGCTGAGTTGAAAGGATTGAGCAGTGAGAAAATCGCCGAACAAACCACAAAAAATTTCTTCAAAATTTTTAAAAAAGCCCAAGCAATATGAAGAATAATTTCATGCTTGAGGCTTTGCGTCAGGCAAAAATTGCTTTTGAAAAAGATGAGGTTCCGGTTGGAGCTGTGATTGTCGAGGGTGAAAAAATTATTGCCGCTGCTCACAATCAAAATTTAAGTTTAAATGATCCGACTGCTCATGCGGAAATTTTAACTTTACGCCAAGCTGCTCAAATAAAAAATTCTTCACGACTTGATGGATGCGATCTTTATGTAACTCTAGAGCCTTGTGCCATGTGCGCTTCGGCGATTGCTTTGGCTAGAATTAGGCGAGTTTATTACGCTGCTTCTGATGAAAAGTTTGGTGCGGTTGAAAATGGTGCGCGGATTTTTAATAGCTCATCTTGCCACCATCATCCGGAAATTTATTCCGGAATTTCCGAAGAAGAATCGCGAGAATTGCTGCAAAGTTTTTTTAGATCGAAGAGGTGAGTTCCATGGGTGATTATCCCATCACTCACAAAATTTCTTTATGTCATGCTGAGCTTGCCTGCGCATGATTCTGGTTCCGGGCTTGAATCATGCGCAGGCAAGCTCAGCATGACATCTGGTGTGTTTGAAGGGATAATCCCCGTTCCATGTGGAACTAAAATATTTGACAGCCAAAAAATGATTTTTAAGTTGCCTCGATCCTGATTTTAAATTTATCAAAATATGTCTCATCATCACGAACATCATCACAGGCGGGCAAGGGTTTTTTCTGTCGTAAATCAAAAGGGCGGAGTCGGAAAAACCACTACAGCTGTCAATCTCGCCACTGCTTTTGCGGCGATTAAAAAAAGAATTTTATTGGTCGATATTGACCCCCAAGGAAATGCCAGTACTGGTTTTGGAATCGCGCAATCACAAAGACAAAAAACCATTTATGAAATTCTGATTGGTGAATGCAGCATTAAAGATGCCGTGGTACCAACGAGAATTCCAAATCTTAAAATAGTTACTTCAACCGTTGATTTGTCTGCTTGCGAAGTCGAGTTAGTTGGAATTGAAAAAAGAGAATTTTTGTTACGTCGAGCACTAAAAGAAGTGATTCATGATTTTGACTGCATTTTAATCGACTGTCCACCATCTCTTGGGATGCTCACCATTAATGCTTTGACGGCCTCTGATTCAATTTTAATCCCGATGCAATGTGAATTTTTTTCACTTGAAGGATTGAGTCACCTCCTAACAACTTTGGATTTGGTGAAGGAGAATTTAAACCATCATCTAGTTATCGGCGGCATCATTCTAACCATGCATGATCGTAGGAATAAATTGACCGAGCAGGTTGAAGTCGACGTTCGTAACTTTTTAAAAGATAAGGTTTTTAAGAATAGTATTCCGCGAAATGTGCGTCTGTCGGAGGCGCCGTCTCACGGCCTTCCGGGAATAGTTTACGATCCGAAATGTCCCGGATCAGTTTCTTACATCAAATTGGCAAGAGAGATTCTTGAAAAAGAAAATCTCAAATAATTTTCACATGAAACAGGAGAAATAAAATTATGCAGGAAGAAAAAAAATTAGGGCGAGGCTTGTCAGCACTGCTCGGAGAAAGTAAATCAAAAAATTCGCTACCAAATATTTCACATGATCAAGGTCTAATTGAGTCGATAGATATCACAAAAATCACGGCTGGTATTTATCAGCCGCGAAAAAATTTCAATCAGTCTGAATTGGAAGAATTGGCTGATTCAATCAAAGAGAACGGCATAATTCAGCCAGTGCTTTTGCGCAAAATTGGCGACGAAGATCAATATGAAATCATTGCCGGCGAGAGAAGATTTCGCGCCGCTATCCTTGCCGGCCTGTCGAAAATTTCAGCGATCGTTAAAAAACTTAACAATCACGAAGCTCTAGAATTAGCTCTGATCGAGAATATTCAAAGAACCGACCTGTCTTTGGTTGAAGAGGCTGACGGATATAAACAACTAATCGAAGAATTTGCTTACAGCCAAGAACAAATTGCAAAAAGAGTTGGCAAGAGTCGCAGTCACATCACCAATCTTTTGCGCCTCCTTTCTTTGCCGCAAAAAGTGCGCGATTTGCTCGATCAAAAGCTCATCTCGATGGGACATGCTCGTGCGATTATTAATTCCAATGATCCCGAAAAATTAGCCAAAAAAATCATCGATGAATCTCTAACCGTGAGACATATCGAAGATTTGGTGCGAGATGAAAAAATAGAAAAGATTAAAAATATTCCGCTTTTTGTTCGCACTGAATCCAAAATAAAATTCGTGAATAGCGAGCATCTGACCATCCTAGAAAACAAACTTTCCGAACTCATCGGCATGGAATCAAAAATTTCCTATAATTCCTTCAGAAATAGTGGAAGAATTTCGATTAAATTCAGCGAGTTTGAAAAAATTCAGCAATTAATTCACAGATTAGAAAAATGAAACCAGTAGCTCATTCCTATATTTCAGAAATTGAAAATTACGTTCCCGGAAAAGCAAAAATTGGCAGCAAAAAAGCCATAAAACTATCTTCGAATGAAAATGCTTTGGGTGCGAGTTTAAAGGCGATTGCGGCTTACAAAAATCATGCTGATGAAATTTCTCGCTATGCCGGCGGCTCTTGCAATCCACTGCGCGAAGCAATCGCTGCCAAAAATAAAATTGATCCCGAGCGAATAGTTTGTGGCGCTGGTTCTGATGAAATCATTGCACTACTAACCTCGGCCTTCGCTGGCATTGATGACGAAATAATTTACAGCGAGCATGGATTTTTAATGTATCCAATCTCTGCGAAGCGTGTTGGTGCAAGGGCTGTTAAGGTGATGGAAAAAAATCTCAAAGCAGATGTTGGCGCCATTCTTTCTGCCATCACTTCCAAAACAAAAATTATTTTTATTGCCAATCCTAACAACCCGACGGGCTCTTATTTGAACAAATCTGAGATTGATAAATTAATCAAAGGCGCGCCGAGAAATATTTTGATCCTGCTCGATCATGCTTACGAAGAATTTGTGGAAGAGCCTGATTACCCAAATGCCATCGAGCTTGTGAACAAACATGAAAATGTTGTAATCACTCGCACATTTTCAAAAATTTATGGCTTGGCCTCGTTACGCATTGGCTGGAGCTATTCCTCGAGCTACATCGCCGATATTTTAAATAAAATTCGTGGACCATTTAATGTTGGTGGACCAGCCCAAGCTGCAGCAATAGCAGCTCTACAGGATGAAGAATTTTTTACCGCTTCAAAAAATCATAATAAAAAATGGCTCGAAGTTTTTTTTGAAGAGCTTGCCAAGCAGCAGAAAATCAATGCCCATCCGTCAATCGCTAATTTTATTTTACTCGATTTTGGCAATGTCGAAGCCTGTCAAAAAGCCAATCAAATTTTGCTCGCAAGCGGAATTATTTTTCGTGAAATGACCGCTTACGGCCTTGCAAATTGCCTACGCATGACAATTGGAACCGAAGAAGAAAATCTGCGAGTTTTGGAAATTTTACAAAAAATCTGCGATGAGCTTTAATAGTTTTGAAAGTGGCGATTGGCAGAATTTTATTTATCTGCTTTTAATTTTGTTGGTGATGGCCGGAAGTTTATTTTCGCGTCGAGATTTTGCTTTTGGTAAAATTTTAAAATATCTCGTAATCTGGTCGGCTGTAGGGTTAATGATCATTATTCTTTATTCTTACCGCTACGAATTTTCTGATCTTAAAAACCGAGTTTTAGGTGAAATAAATCCCACTGCTGCACGGATAAATGAGTCGGGAGAGTTGGTAATAAACCTTTCGCAAGATGGGCATTTTTACATGGATGCAGATGTGAATGGAGTTGCGATGCGCTTCATGATTGATACGGGAGCCAGCGATCTCGTGATTGGAGTTGATGATGCTAAAAAAATTGGGGTCGATTTCAAAAAATTAATCTTCAACAAACCTTATCAGACTGCTAATGGCATATCTTGGGGAGCGTCAATTACACTTCGCGAAATAAAGGTGGGAGATATAAAATTTCACAATGTTGCGGCTTCGGTGAATAATGCTGATATGGGGGTGGCGCTGCTCGGAATGAGCTTTTTGAGGAAATTTAAAAAATACGAATTTTATCGGGATAAGTTAATTCTAACGGGACATTAGATGAAATATGGCCTGTTACCTCTTAATTGTCAGAAGTTTGTTATTGTAGATGCAAAGCAGGCTATCGGCCAAACGCAGGGTGAACTGTCTTGCTGTCATTGGCAATACAACGTAATTATCTCGGATGATGTAAGTTAAAGTTTGTTCATTACCGCTAACATCTACTGCGCTGATTGAGGGAATTACCAAATTGTCATTTGCAAATTGGAAAAAGGTTTCATTGCCATCATCATAAACTTTTAACGGCACAATATTGTCAGATTTCCCGGCCAAACTATAATCAAAATTTAACTCTACGCCCTCCGGATTGCGATTAATAATGCCGGGTAATCTTTCCGCAACATTCGCTCCAGGAATTGGAGTTTTAATGATCGGCTTTGATACTAATGGTTTTGCCGCAACATTTGGCACAGCTAGCTGTGGTGGAATCGGCAAAGGTTGACCAATCTGTGGATAGAAAAATCTTACCGTGTAGATCAAATCCTCGTCAGCCTTACCGCTGAATTCATCAGACCTGATATCAAAATGATAAGTTCTTTTATTTGTTATGATGGTCATATTGGTGTGAGCTGCGATTTCTAGCGGCCTCACAAACAATCTTTTACCAGCTGGAGTTAAGCGCCAAGCAAAAGCTTCTCCGATTGAAATCATTTCGATTTCTTCATCTTCCGAAAATTCGATGAATGATTGGTAATTATAAAAAAACTTCAGCTCATAAACTTCATTTGGATTATAGACCAAAGTTCTGATGCGAGAATCGGTGGTGATTGGAGTTTGTGCAAAAGAGATGTGAGCAAAAAATAAACTTAGAAAAACAATCAGATTTGGTATATATCTAAACCCCTTTAAACCTGAACAAAATAACTGCGGATTTTTGGTAAAAATTTTCTCTTTTGTCCAACTTTGAATGTGCCTAGATATAGCTTGGGATCGAAGATGAATAATGATTTTTGTGATCCCGATTTGTTGCATTATTTGTAAAAAACTTAGTAGGTAAAAACTTCGTCCGCGATCATATATTTATTAACTTGGAATCCCAACGGATTAATCAATCTCTCTTCCATAGTCAGATTCATTTCCGGAACAAAATAAAAGCCAAAAGTAATGATCTCATCTTTAATTTTTACATCTGAACTTCCGTCGGAAATTTGTCTCATAATACGAATTTGTGCATTGTTACCATCGGTAAATTGCACTGATTTTATACGCACATCGATGAGAGAATCTGTCCCTAATTCTCTTGCATTAATGCGGTTACGAAAATCAGAATAAACTCCTTGCACTGAAAACAATCTCACTTTTTCAACATCTTGCTTATAAGTTTTTGGATCATAACCGCTTGCTGCATGGATGAAGGCATTTATGAAATATTTTCTAATCATCTGATCGCCGGTAAAATTTTGCGCGGTTAACTGATCAACAACGGTGGCGATTCCGGTTTTTTCTTCGACTTCAATGACGTATGGTTCAAGCGATTTTGAAGACATTACGTTCTTCACAAAAATTACTGCCACTGCAACGGAAAACATCGAGATCAAAGTAAAAAGTAAAAGTATGTTGCGTTGTACAACAACAATTTGATAACGATTTGAATACCAACTTTTTATTTTTGATTTGGTTTTCTTAGTCTCGGACATGCTTGAAAATAAAGGTCGGAAGGCGTGTTAGAAAAATTTTAAAAAATGATTTTTGTTGAAGGTAAAGAGCTTGATTAATATTTCAAGCCGTCTTAATTCGCCGCACTTTCCGTCTTTTTTTCGCACTAAAAATTTCAAAAATTTTTTAAAATAAATGCAATTTCTTGAGCGCGAAAAAATTCCGCTGTCGCAAAAATTAGAGCAATTAAATTGGTTACTAATTTCACTAATCATCATCCTTGCCTTCATCGGTTTTTTAATGCTTTACTCAGCTGGAGGAGGATCATTCAGACCTTGGCTCATCAGACAACTCGGCTTCTTCTGCATTTTTTTTCCGTTAATGCTTTTCATCAGTATCACCGACATTAAAATTTGGTTTAAAGCTTCTTATTTTTTTTATGCAATAGCCCTGACAATGGTGGTGATTGTTGACGTGATGGGACATAATGCCATGGGGGCAACAAGATGGTTTCGTATTGGGCCACTAACAATTCAGCCTTCTGAAATCATGAAGGTCTGTACGGTGTTTGCTTTAGCGCGATATTTTTACAACACCGAAGCAGCAAAAATTGGTAAAATAAAATTTCTCATTGCACCAATTGCGATGATTGCAATTCCGGCAGTTTTTATTTTTCATCAACCAGATTTAGGAACTGCAACGATTTTGGTTTTGGTTGGCGTTTCGGTTTTATTTTTAGCCGGAGTCAAGATGTGGAAATTTATTTTTGTTGGCTTGGCGGCATTAGCCACAATTCCATTCGCCTGGAATTTTCTTCTTTATGACTATCAAAAACAAAGGGTTTTGACTTTTTTAAATCCGAATAACGATCCTCTCGGTAGCGGCTATAACATCATTCAATCCAAGATTGCCATTGGTTCCGGAGGATTATTCGGCAAAGGATATTTGAATGGCACTCAAGGTCAGTTAAATTTTTTACCAGAAAAACAAACTGATTTTATTTTTACGATGTTATCCGAAGAACTTGGATTCATTGGCAGTTTTTTTACCATCGCAGTTTATTCGGCCATCATCGCCATCTGCATCAACATTGCCGTGAATACCAGGCATCAATTCGGTCGCTTACTGACCATGGGCATTGTTAATATTTTCTTCATTCACATGTTCATCAATATGGGGATGGGGATGGGGCTAATTCCGGTTGTTGGCGCACCACTACCATTCATTTCATACGGCGGCACGATTATGGCCTCAATGATGATTGGATTTGGCTTGGTTCTCAATGTCGATCTGCACAAAAATTCTGATTTAAAGCTCAACTAACTTCTTCCTCTGGCGCCTCGAATTCTTCAAGTAATTTTACTTCTGAAAATTTTTTTCCTTCGATTCCAAGCTCAGAAATATTTTTACTCAAAACCGTCGCACGATTTAGATTTTTTGCTAGCTTGTTGTAACCCACCAACGCTTTATTGATCGACCTTCCCATCTCTCCCGACTCCTTTACAATCGCCACTAAACCATCTAATAATTTTCTTATTTCAACTTTCAAAATCTCAACATTTTTTTCTTGTTTAAAACGATCAATCACGAATTTCACATTCGACAAAAGATGAATCAAAACCACTGGGGTCGCCAAAATAATTCCAGCATCAAATGCTCTTTGCTCGAAATCTTTGTCAGCTTTTTTAATCACTTCCAACATCTGTTCGGTTTGCAAAAACATGATCGAGAGAATTTTGTAATCGGAAGAATTTTTTGTGCGCAATTCTTCAAATAAAAAATTGGCGTAATCCTTGCGCTTCAAGTCTTCCAAATGTCTACGAAAAGCTTCTTTGATCTTAGTTAAAATTTCTTTTTTTCGCGTTTCATCGCCACTTTTTTCAGCTTCAGAAAATTCAAAAAAATGAGGCGAGGATTTTGAATCAATCACGGCAATTTGCTCATTTGGTAAAAATAAAATTGCATCGGGACGCTTGGCTTCACTATTTGCAATCGATCCGAAATGCGATTGCAAAACGTAATCACCGACAGAATTCAGATTTTCTTTTTCGAGTAAATTTGAAGATTTTAAAATATTTTCGAGAGTGATTTCAGAAGTGCGTCCAGCGCCTCCGGGACTGAGTAACGCTGATTTCGTCTGATCAATTTCTTTTGTCGATTTTTTCACCTCATCATCTAGCGCCGTTAATTTCGCCGTCACATTTTCAAAATTTTTGAACAAATTTTCGGTGATTTTTTTTACCGCTTCTTGTTGATCCAAACTCATCCGATTTTGTTGCTCATTATTTTTTTTCATCAGCTCGGACGAGAGTTGTAAAAGCATCGTTTCTTTATCTTTACTCCATTCCTGTCTTTGCCTTTCAAGTTGCTGCTGCGCCTGTTTTAACAACTCATTTTGCTTTTCAAAATCGAGAGATTTTTCCTGTAAGAAATTTATTTTTTCTTCGGATTTTCTTTCGGATTTCTCTTTTTCTGAACGCAAAAAATTTATTTCATTTTCGGCGTGATCCAGGCGCCCCTTAAGTTGTGATGACTTTTGTTTTTCTTGCGACAGAAAATAAAAAAATGCCGCCACGGAGAAACTAATCGTCAGAATAAAGGTCAGGGCTATTGCCATTGTAAATTTTAAAGGGATTAGTAAATGCTTGGAGCGCAGTTCTTGCGCGCCAATTTACTCTCAACTTATCCTATGACCAAACAGCAAATTCAATCGCAAATTTTTCACGCCTTACCTTTGCGCGATGTTGTAATTTTTCCACAAATGACCACAACAATTCTGGTTGGCCGAGAAAAATCTGTGCATTCTGTTGAAGAGGCTCACCGATTAAATTTACCAATTTTTGTTGTTACTCAAACCAATCCTGATCACGACGAATTCGATCAAAAAAATATTCATTCGATCGGAACTTTATGTCGCATCATCGAATCAATTCGTACTCCTGACGGAACGATGAAAGTCATAGTGCAAGGCCTTATGCGCGCTAAATTAAAATCTATTATTCCTGCTGACGGTTTTTTTACTTGCGAGGTGGAAATTTCTCTCGAAGACAAATTTTCTACTGACGACAAAGAGATGCTTGGACTCGTGAAAGCCTGCATCGAAAGCTTCACGAAATATAGCCAATTCAATAAACGCGTTACGCCAGAAATTTTATCTGCCCTCACCAAATTACGCTCACCTTACGAAATAGCTTACTTGATCTCCACTTACATCAGCAGCTCTCTACGAGATAAACAGCAAATCTTGGAAGAAGAAGACCTCATAAAAAAGCTCTACAAAATTTTAGAAATGCTGAAGGGCGAGGTTGAAATAGGTCAGGCGGAAGAAAGAATTAACAGATCAATTCAAGAAAAATTCAGCAAACATCAGAAGGAAATTTATCTCAATGAGCAGCTCAAAAATATTAAAAAAGAGCTCGGACAAGATGAAGAAAATGAGACCAACGAAATCAAGGAAAAACTCGCCAAATTACACTTACCGCAAGAAGTAAAAAAGAAGTGCGAAACAGAGCTGCGTAAGTTGGAAAAGATGAATCCTTACTCGTCTGAATCGGGAGTGGTACGCAATTATCTCGATTGGATTTGTTCGCTGCCTTGGGATGAAAAAACAGAGCATGGCGGTGATTTGGACGAAGCAAAAAAAGTTCTCGACACCCATCACTACGGTCTTGAAAAAGTTAAGGAACGCATCATCGAATTCATCGCAGTGCAGATGAAAACCAACGATTCTAAAGGGCCGATTCTGTGTTTGGTCGGCGCTCCCGGAGTCGGAAAAACTTCGCTCGCCAAATCAATCGCTGAAAGCCTCAATCGCAAATATGTGAAAGTTTCTTTGGGTGGAGTGCGCGACGAATCTGAAATTCGTGGCCATCGCCGCACTTACATCGGCGCAATGCCCGGACGAATTTTGCAATCGATGCGCAAGGCCGGGAGCATTAATCCGCTAATGTTGCTCGATGAGATTGACAAAATGTCACACGATTTTCGCGGCGATCCGGCGGCGGCTTTGCTCGAAGTTTTGGATCCAGAACAAAATTCCAATTTTTCCGATCACTATTTGGAAGTGGATTACGACTTGTCGAAAGTAATGTTTGTCGCAACTGCGAATAGCTTGAACACAATCCCAGTGCCACTTCGTGATCGCATGGAAATCATTAAACTTTCGGGCTACACCGAAAATGAAAAATTACACATTGCCAAAGAACATTTGCTCGACAAGCAGCGCAAAGAAAATGGCCTGACCGCGGAAGAATTTTCGATTAATGACGAGGCGATTTTGACACTAATTCGTCGCTACACTTTCGAAGCAGGGGTGCGCAATTTAAGCCGCGAGATCGCTAATTTGGCGCGCAAAGCGGCGAAAGAAATCATTACCGAAAAATCTGCATCACTGCACATTACCGGAAAAAATTTACACAAATTTGCCGGCGTTGAAAAAAAACATTACGGCATCGCCAAGGATCGTGATTTAGTTGGAGTCACGACTGGCTTGGCTTACACCGAATATGGCGGAGATTTGCTCGACATCGAAGCGCTAAAATTTGAGGGCAGCGGTAAAATTCAAATTACCGGAAGCCTTGGGGATGTAATGAAAGAGTCAGCACAGGCATCTTTGAGCTACGCGCGCTCAATCGCCAAAACCCTCAAAATCGACGCTAAAAAATTCAACAAATACGATTTCCACATTCACGTTCCAGAAGGCGCAACTCCAAAAGATGGGCCGTCGGCTGGCGTCGCTCTTTGCGTCGCGCTAATGTCGGTTTTAAGCGACAGGCCCGTCAGAAAAGATATTGCGATGACGGGAGAGATAACACTCACTGGCAAAGTCCTAGAGATCGGCGGCTTGAAAGAAAAATTATTAGCAGCCTTGCGTGGGGGCATCAAAAAAGTTTTGATCCCCGATGCCAATAAAAAAGATCTCGAAGACATGCCAAAAGAAGTTTTGGACAGTTTGACGATTAAGCCGATTAAGCGAATTGAAGAGGCTCTGAAGGAGTGCTTGGTTCAAACAAACAATAAAAATAAACTGGTTGCGAAGGCGCGGATTCACTCCGCGCGTAGCAACGCAAAATCCTCTAAAAATTTCGTAAGAAATTTTTAATAAAAATAATGTCAGATAAACAAATCCACATCATTGCCGGACCGAACGGAGCGGGAAAAACTTCACACGCACGAATTACACTTTTGCCTGATTTTTTAAGCAGCAGAGAATTTATAAATGCTGATGAAATCGCCAAACTTCTTTCTCCCGAAAATCCTGCAGAATCAGCGGTAGCGGCAGGTCGTTTGATGTTAAAAAGAATGGAATTTCTTTTGGACGAAGGTTCAGATTTTGCTTTTGAAACTACTTTGGCAGCAAAAACTTATTTGAATTTTATCCGCAAAGCGCAAACCAATGGCTACAAAGTGAATTTATTTTTTTTGAAATTGGAAAGTTCGGAGCTTGCAGGGCAGCGCGTTCTCAACAGAGTTAGCAAGGGTGGACACAATATTGAGCCGGACGTGATTGAGCGGCGTTTTCATCGAGGTCTGGACAATTTAAAAGATTATCTAAGAATCGTGAACACCGCGATGATCTATGAATCAAGCGGTTTGGAGCTGGTTGAAATTGCTAAAAAAAACGAAAAAAATCTGACCATCATTAATCAAAATTTGTGGGAAAAAATTTATGCGTAATGACGAAGTTTTAGAAAGAGCTCAAGAGGGAATGAAAGAAAGTAACCGGGTTCTAATCAGAGAATTGGTGCGCGATCTTGAGGAAAAAGGAATCTCTCCCGTAATTGCAGTTGATGGAAAAATTCAAAAATTAAAACTAATTTGCGAAAGCGAACTTAAAGATTTTCAAATAGAATTAAAAAAATCTGGATTAAAAAAATCTGAGTTTTGCTTACTCGAAGAAGACACTACTCAAACTGCTCCAAACAGTATTTACCCAATCACCGGAAACGTGATTTTAATCCACAAAAAATCGGCAAAAATTAAAAAATATCAAGCTGGCAACAACTCCCACTGGATCGCCGATTTTCATCGCGACTTAGAAAGTAAATTCTTCACGAACTAAATTTCCCCCATGCAACCGAACAATAAAAACATCCTCCTCGCCACCATTCTTTCTGCCGTGATTTTGATCAGTTGGACGTGGCTTTATGAAAAACCGCGCATTGAACAACGAGAAAAGGAAAGAAAAATTTTAGTTGCAAAAAAGCCAATGGCCGAAGCCGTAAAAACTATTGATAACAAAGCTCTGGCAGTTGTTGCAACAAAGCCTCAGGAAACAATTTTAGCACTTAAAAATCGTGATGAAATTTTAGAAAAAAGCAAAGCACAGCGCGTTGAAATCAAAAGTGAAAATCTACATGGATCATTGTCTTTAAAGGGTGCGCGCTTTGATGATTTGACTCTCGCCAAATATTTTACCACACCAGAAAAAAAATCAGAGGTCATTCTTTTTGCACCGACTGAAAGCAAAGAAAGATATTTTGCTGATTTCGGTTGGATCAGCTCTAATGCTGGGCTAGAAACCCCTAATCCCGACACATTATGGAAGAGTGATAGTAAAAAATTAACCCCACAAAACCCGATCACGCTCTCATGGAAAAACAAACAGAACATCGAATTTCTCATCAAAATTTCTCTCGATGAAAATTACATGTTCAGCGTTTCGCAAGCGGTAAAAAATAATTCGAAATCTGAAATTTCTGTTGCCTCTTACGGACGAGTTAATCGTGTTTTAAACAATGTTCAGAAAGCAATTTACATCTTGCATGAGGGTCCAATTGGCGTGTTCTCCGACATTTTACACGAAGCATCTTACCACGATTTACTCAAAGAAAAAAAGAAAGAATTTATCAACTCTTCCGGCGGCTGGCTTGGCATCACCGACAAATATTGGCTGAGCTCGATCATTCCCGACAAACAAATCAGCTACAACGCCAACTTCACTTACAATTTCAGCAATCAAAATAACTTTTTTAATTCGGAATTTATCGGCCAAGAATTTAAAATTTCTGCGGGCGAAGAGCTGAGGTTCGATCACCATCTGTTTGCTGGAGCCAAAGATATCAGGCTTTTAGATCAATATTCCAAAGAATTTGATGCCAAACTTTTTGATCGCGCAGTTGATTTTGGTTGGTTTTATTTCCTCACCAAACCATTCCTTTTTATCATCGAATTTCTGCACAAATTTTTAGGAAATTTTGGTTTGGCAATTTTGGCAATGACGGTTTTGATCAAGCTAGCATTGTTTCCAATGGCTAATAAATCTTACGGTGCAATCGGAAAAATAAAACTACTTCAACCAAAAATCGAAGCTCTGCGCGCTAGATTCAAAGATGATAAATTAGCGATGAACCGCGAAATGATGGAACTTTACAAGCGAGAAAAAGTAAACCCTGCTTCCGGATGCTTGCCAATTCTGATTCAGATCCCGGTTTTTTTTGCACTTTACAAAGTGCTTTATGTCACGCTCGATATGCGCCAAGCACCGTTTTATGGCTGGATTCATGATCTCTCTGCACCAGATCCAACTTCAATTTTTAATCTTTTCGGATTGTTGCCTTTTAGCGTCAGCAGCACTTTCACCATTGGCATTTGGCCAATCCTGATGGGAATCACCATGATCATTCAACAAAAATTGAGTCCTACTAGCGCTGATCCAACTCAAGCAAAAGTTTTAAAATGGATGCCTTACGTCCTAACTTTCGTTTTAGCGGCATTTCCTGCCGGATTAGTAATTTATTGGACTTGGAGCAATTCACTTTCGATTTTACAACAGTGGGTGATCAGTAAAAAGCTAAACAAAAAATGATGTGGAAGGATGGCCGAGAGGCTTAAGGCGCACGCTTGGAAAGCGTGTTATGGGTAATACCATACGAGAGTTCGAATCTCTCTCCTTCCGCCATTTTATTCCAAATATTCAATCATCTTTCCCGCAACATCAATTCCGGTCGCTCCTTCAATGCCTTCAAGGCCAGGAGAGGAATTTATTTCTAGAATTTTTGGGCCGGAATTTGAGCGAACCATGTCAACACCAGCAACTTCCAAGCCAATAATTTTTGCTGCTTTGATTGCGAGCTCTCTTTCTTCGTCAGTGATTTCAACCGCTCTAGCCGTGGCTCCAAGATGAATGTTGGCGCGGAATTCTCCTTCTTGCGCGATGCGCTCCATCGATGCTACAACCTCGTCTCCAATCACAAAACACCTGATGTCCTGACCCTTCGATTCTTTGATATATTGCTGCACCAGAATGTCAGCCTTCAAACTTCTGAAGGCATTAATCACACTTTCTGCGGCCTTGCTTGTTTCAGCCAAAACAACGCCGACGCCCTTTGTTCCTTCCAACAATTTAACCACGAGTGGCGCGCCTTCAACGAGCTTGATGATGTCTTTAGTTTCGTAGGATGAATTGGCGAAAGAGGTGACGGGAATTCCGAATCCGTGCTGCGATAAAATTTGCAATGTGTGTAATTTGTCGCGCGATTTTGTGATGGCATCCGAGCCGTTAAAACAGCGCATTCCCAATGATTCAAACTGCCTGATAATTGCGGATCCGTAGAATGTCATCGCCGGTTTTATGCGCGGAATAATGCGGTCAATTTTTTCCAATTTCTTTCCTTCATCATGAAAAATTTCCGACTCATTTTCGGCAACTTTGATGTAACATCCTCCAACATTTACGAATTCAATTTCGTGACCGCGAATCTTCGCTGCCTCAATAATACGCTGGTTGGAATAAAGATTTGGATTTGAAGCGAGTAAAATAATTTTCATAAATTTCTTGGATCGATTGTGGTTTTGGTTCTGCGATAAATTTTTAGAATTTCTGTTTTTTTGACTTTGCCTTTCACGAAAGATTTTGCCGGATCGACCAACATTTTTGTTTGCTTCACGGCATCACGTCCAAGCAACATGCGAAAGGTCATAGAGTCGCGATTGGCAAGAGTTAATTCGATTCTGATTTTTGTTTCATCGATGCGTAAATCGGATTTGATGACGAATCTTTTTTCTTTTTTTCCGCCAGAATCTGAAACCATTCTGCGGTCGATAAGTCGCGCCACGCAGGAGCGCACAAGTTTTTTATTTTTCTGCAATGGATGGATGTCGAACTTCACATATTCAACATCTTCGATGAAAAAACTTTCGATGTTGAAAGCGTGAAGCGAAGAGGTTTTTGCGCCAGTATCGATCTTGCCCTTAATCGCTGGCAAACCAAGACAATCAAGGTTAAACCACTCTTTCCATCCAATAATTTTTTTTGAATTCATCGCGCTTGAGATATCAATTTTGTCACCACTTCCAAATCTTCTTTGGTGTCGACGGAAAGCGGATGAGTGTCGACAATTTTCACAAAAATTTTCATGTCATTTTCTAAAGCGCGAAGTTGTTCGAGGCTTTCGCGGCGCTCTAATGTTGATGGCATAAGTTTTACAAATTTTTCTAACACTGATTTTTTGTAGGCGTAAATTCCGATATGGTGAAAAAAATCTGCGGAATTTTCTTTTGAATAAGGAATGGCCGAACGCGAAAAATAAAGAGCGCGACCAGTTTCGGCGATGGCGATTTTTACGACATTCGGATTTGTAATTTCGGAAATATTTTTAATTTTTGAAGCAACTGTTGCGATATCACAATCATGCTGCAAAGCCGCTTGCGCTGCGGCTTGAATAACTTTCGGATCAATGTTTGGCAAATCACCCTGCAAATTTAAAATTATTTCTGCGTCAGTTTTTATGGCTTGAAGAGCGGCATAAACTCGATCAGTTCCCGAAGGCAAATTCGGATCGGTAATCACAAATTTTCCGCCAAATTTTTTTACTTCCGCCGCAATTTCTTCCCCATCGCAAGCAATCAAAACATCTCCTAAATCCGCAGCCACAGCTTGTTCGTAGACTCTTTGAATCATGCTTTTGCCGCAAATATCCGCCAAAGGCTTATTTGGCAAACGTGTTGAAGCAAGCCGAACGGGGATGATTGTGAGGACTTTGTTTTTCATTTTTTGGGAAGTTATGATTTGTTTCGAGCAGCGCTGCACATAGTTAAATCGCGCCTCCAAAGAATTCTACAAATTTGTTGATTTTTTAAGATGCGCGCCTTTAATGCGCCGCTCGCTTCACCGTTGCCACTTAATCTTCAAATCAAAATTTCAAATTTGTTTGTTCTAAGGATTTTGAGCGCCAGCTAGGCACGCAAGGATTCGATGAGGGAGTGTATCGAAAGATATATGACCGAAGAGAATTCCGCCGCGTAACAACGTTGGCGCTCAAAAGCCGACGAACAAACGAGCACGTAGCTCAGTCGGTAGAGCACCTGACTTTTAATTAGGTGGTCGTTGGTTCGATTCCAACCGTGCTCACCATCCGCTTTCGCTTCGCTACAGCGCGATTTTATCAGCTTTGCGAAATGCACTTCCAACAAAAAAGCCGATCTCATTTTTGAGATCGGCTTTTTTGTTTTTTCCCTCGTCATCCTCGGCCTTTCAGGCCAAGGATGACGATGGTGGGATGGAATGGGAATTTTTTATTTCTTCTCCTTCGCTCTAGTAACCAACGATCTCTTCCCACCCGACTGTTTCTGAAACACATGCAAAACTTTTTCCGCATCTTCAAACGGCACGGCGAAAAATGAAAAAGCGTCGAACATTTTTACATCGTCAATGTGACGTTGATCGACCCCCGTTTCGCTCTGAATAAATTCCACCAATTTTTTCGGATCCATGTTGTCATTGCGACCTTTGGCGATAAAAAGGCGCGCTGTGCCTTTGCGATCGACATAGCTTCTGCGGCCCTGATCACCGATCGGACGATTGCTCATGCCACGATCATCGTAGTAATAATCTTTATTTTTTCCGTAGGCCAATTCGTTGATTTCGCTGTAATTTTTTTCATTCAATTCGTCTTTGAAGGCCAATTTTAACAAAGCGGAAATCGCGATTTTTGGATCAGAAGTTTCTTTCAAAATTTCTTCAGCGATCGGCTCAAGATCAGAAAATTTTCCGGCAGAAATAATTTCAATCATCGCATTTTTGATGCGCTGTTTTTTGCTCTCAATCACCTCGGCAACATTCGGAACTTTTTGTTTGGTGATGGTGGAATTCGACATTTTTTGGATCGCCACAAGCTTCCGATATTCCGAAGGCGTGATCAGAGTGACTGCGATTCCAGTCTTACCAGCTCTGCCTGTACGACCGATGCGATGTACGTAACTTTCTGGATCTTGCGGCAAAGCGTAATTGATGACGTGGGTTAAATTATCGACGTCGATTCCGCGCGCAGCGACGTCAGTTGCGACGAGCACAGTAATTTTTTTTGCCTTAAATTTTTGTAAAACTTTTTCACGTTGACCTTGCGAAAGATCGCCGTGAATGGCTTCAGCTCTGCATCCACGATTGGCTAGTTTGTGCGCAATTTCATCAGCATCGAGTTTAGTGCGGCAAAAAACCAAGCCGTAAAAACTTTCTTCAACATCGATGATGCGGAACAAAGCTTCAAATTTATCCGACTGCGGAACTTCGAAATAAATTTGTTGAATGTTGGCTTTGCCGATATCTTCGCGCGCGATTGAAATCACTTCATATTCGCCCATATATTGCTTGGCGAGGCGCTCGATGTGAGATGGCATCGTTGCAGAAAATAAAACCGTGCGACGTTGTTTTGGCGCGGCTTTGAGGATGGTTTCGATGTCGTCAATGAAGCCCATGTTCAACATTTCATCAGCTTCGTCGAGGACGATGTAGGAAACTTTTGAGATGTCTAAAGTTTTGCGCTCGAGGTGATCGAGAATTCGACCGGGAGTTCCAACAACAATGTCAACGCCACGCTGCAAACGCGAAATTTGGCGCTCGATCGGCTGCCCTCCGTAAACCGCGATGATGCGAGTTTTTTGTTCTTCGGCAAATGAACTTAATTCTTCCGCAACTTGAATCGCCAATTCGCGCGTCGGCGCCAAAATAATCGCCTGAATTTTCTTAGAATCTGGAACAATATTTTCGATGATCGGAATGCCGAAAGCCGCGGTTTTACCGGTTCCGGTCTGTGCTTTGCCGATCAAATCTTTTTTGTTAGCGAGAAGAAATGGGATTGTTTTTGCTTGGATTGGCGTTGGCTCTTCGAAGCCTTTTTTGCGCAAAGAATTGAGCATCATTTCAGACAGGCCGAGGTCTCTGAATTTCGTTAGGATTGTCATGTTTTTTATTTTTTTAAAAAGGTGGTAACACCTGGTAAATCAGGATTGGCGCGGATGCTAGCCATCAGCTTTTCAATGTCAAACTTACTCAACAACTCATGATCACTACAAACAAGAGTCGCAGAAAAAGCGGATTTTTTCTTGCCTTTCTTTTTCCTTCTCACTACTTACGCGCGCTCCTCGAAATTTGTAGCGAGGAATCAAACTCCTTAAAAAATCTCTCAAAAAAATATGAAAAAACCTGAAATCGACAATAATCAACTTTGGGCAAGTCGCTTCAAAAAAACCACCGATCCAATCTCGAAGCGCTACACCGAGTCAGTGACAATTGATCGTCCGATGGTTCTCCAAAGCATTTGGGGCAGCGAAGCGCATGTGATTATGCTCGCTAAACAAGGCATCATCAAAGACAGCCACTGCAAAAAAATTCTCGAAGCTCTGCAAGAAATTAAGGACGAATATTCTGCCGGCACATGGGATCTAGCCTTGCAGGAAGAGGATGCGCAGATGAATATCGAGCGCTACGCCATCGAAAAAGTTGGCATCGAAAATGCTGGACGCATGCATACTTGCCGCTCGAGAAATGACCAAGTTCCGCTCGACACTAAACTCTACACTCGTGACCGCTTCATCGAGGTGATCGAAAATACCATCGACATGATCGACATTTTGCTCACTCAATCTGAAGAGCACACTGAGACTCTGATGCCCGGCTACACCCACATCCAGCATGCTCAGCCGATTACTTACGCTTACTGGCTTACTCATCACGTCGCGGTGTTTTTACGCGACACCAAACGCCTGATCGCAGCTTACGATTCAACTGACCTCAACCCACTCGGCGCCGGTGCAATTAGCGGAACTTCTTTCCCTATCGATCGCCAATTAACCACAGATTTGCTTGGCTTTAGCGGCATTCAAGAACACGCTCTGGACGCCATCGGCAACAAGGATTCCACCATCGAAATTTTGAGCGCGATGTCGATTTTATTCGCGACAATGTCACGCATCGCCAACGAAATCATTTACAATATCAGCCACGAATTCGATGCCATGGTGCTCGATGACGGCTTCGCCATGGGCAGTTCGATGATGCCGCAAAAGAAAAATCCTGGCGTGCTTGAACTTGTGCGCGGCCGCACCGGAAAAATTTATGGCATGTTGATGCATATGTTGACTTTGATGAAGGGGCTGCATTCGGGCTACAACCGCGATTACCACGAGGACAAAGTGACTTTGGTTGAAGGCATTCAGCTCACTAACGACACGATCGAAGTGATTAAAGGCGTGATGAAAACTCTGAAAATCAAAAAAGAACGCTTGGAATTTTTGGCGACGCAAAATTTTGCGACCGCCACTGAGCTCGCCAATTACTTGGTTAAAAAGCACGACATTCCTTTCCGTCTCTGCCATCGCATCGTCGGATTTGTAGTGCGCGCTTTGGTTGAAGAAGGAAAAAATTTCACCGATAAAAAACGCACCAAAGAATTGCTCGCCGAAAAAGACATCAAAATTTCTGACGCTGATTACGAACAATTTTTGACGCCGAAACATGTGATTAAAAATTACACTTCGATTGGCGGAGTAGCGCCGAAAGAAGTCGCTCGCATGATCGCAAAAATGAAAAAAGAAAATGCCGCGAATAAAAAAATCGTTAATGCCGCGAAGTCACGCATTAGTGTGGCGAAAGTTAAAACTGCGAAAATTGTTGATCTGATCGTCAATAAAAAGAAGACCGTGAAGCAAGCGGTTGATGCGGTGGTTTAAGAAATAATTTAAATTCAAGCTCGGTCTAATCACCCTCCCCTTGAGGGAGGGTG
>CAIYMZ010000099.1 GCA_903927415.1 uncultured Alphaproteobacteria bacterium | reverse complement strand
GTTGCGGGGTCCAGTTGTTAAGAGTTCGGTTTCTTGAATCAGTTTTGGTGTAGTTATTTTTTTTGCTTTTATTTATCCGAAAGAAAAAATGTTCCACTCAATTAATCCCAGACACATTAGCGACTTATGACTTACGACTTACGACTTACGACTCTCCTCTCCAACTTCAATTCTCAACTTTCCGAAGTCAAAAACAAGCAATCTCTCGAAGAAATTCGCGTGAATTTTTTGGGCAAAAAAGGATTTGTGACTGAACTTTTTTCACAATTAAAAACTTTGCCGAATGAAGAAAAAAAGGACTTCGGCGCTGCGATAAACCTGCTTCGCGACGAAGTTACAAAAAAAATTGATGATGCAAAAAATGAATTTGAAACCGCAGAATTAAATCAAAAATTATCCGGAGAAAAAATTGATTTAAGTGCACCAACGCGCAAAGAAAATCAGGGATTAATTCACCCGATCAACAAGGTCATGCACGAGATTGAAGAAATTTTTTCTGAGCTCGGATTTGAATTTGCGCAAGGCCCTGAAATCGAGGACGACTTCCACAATTTTACTGCGCTCAACATGCCAGCCGACCACCCTGCCCGCCAAATGCAGGACACTTTTTATCTCCAAAATTCCGAAAAACTTTTGCGCACTCACACTTCAAATGTGCAAATTCGCAAAATGTTAAATTCGCAGCCGCCCTTCAGGGTAGCGGCTCTGGGACGTGTTTTTCGTCGCGACTCCGACCAAACTCACACTCCAATGTTTCACCAATTTGAGGGATTTGTCGTCGACGAAAATATCACGATGGGGCATTTGAAATGGACGCTGGAAAATTTTTTGGAGAAGTTTTTTGAATGTTCCCCCTATTTAAGGGGAGCGAGCGGACGCGTTAGCGCCGCGATGGAGGTGAGTAATAAACTAGAACTACGCTTCCGCCCAAGCTTCTTCCCGTTCACTGAACCATCAGCCGAAGTTGACATCAATTATTCCGTCGAAAATGGAAAAATAAAAATTGGGAAGGGCGATAAATTTATGGAAATTTTAGGCTGCGGAATGATCCATCCAAACGTGCTAAAAAATTGCGGAATCGATGCAGAAAAATTTCAGGGCTTCGCCTTCGGAATAGGCATCGAGCGCCTTGCCATGCTGAAATATGGGATTACGGATTTGCGGATGTTCTTTGAAAATGATGTGCGGTTTTTGAATCATTTTGGGTTTAGAGCGAACGAATATTAACAAATTCCGGCAGCTCCGTTTTGATTTCCAACTTTTTTCCAAAATAGTCTGCAAGCTCAATTCTGTAAGCGTGAAGACATAAACGTTTGCACAAATCTTTACGCACAACTTCTTTCCCGCCATATTTCACATCATTCAAAACTGCATTGCCGAGCTCTTTGCAATGGACGCGAATTTGATGGGTTCTGCCAGTGAGCGGATTGAGTTCTAGCAAGGCGTGATCGCCGAAATTCTTGAGGATTCTAAATTCAGTAATCGCCTCTTTTCCGCTTTCAAAATCAGGAGAAACTTTTTCATTTTTTCCCAAAAGTTTTTTGCGCAACGGAATATTAATGACTCCGGAAGATTTTTTTGGAACGCCACGAACCAGCGCCAAATAAGTCTTTTTGATGGTTTTATTTTTGAAGGCGTCGAGAAAAAAATCAGCGATTTTAGAATTTTTTGCGATGAGTAGAATGCCAGAAGTATCTTTGTCGAGACGATGAACTAGCTGCCATTTTTTTGCCGAAACAAAATCATTCACCGAAATTTCAATTCCACTACCGCCTTGCGTGGCAAGGCCTGATGGCTTGTTAATGGCGACAAGATTTTCATCTTCAAAAACAATTAGAGCTAAAAATTTATTCATTCTTTCACCGGAAATTTGCGGCTTTTTTTTCTCGTGTTCGGTCCGATTTTTTAAATCAGCAAAAATTTCGATTTGATCTGCTTCCAGTGTTTTGTAAGACGCATCGACCCTCAAGCCATTCACTTTAATTTTTTTTTCACGAATTATTTTTTGGGCAAGACCAAAAGAAATATCGAATTTTTTGCACAAAAACTTATCGAGCCTGATTGATTTTTGCACCCCCATCGTCGCGCTAACGCGTCGACTCGATCCCCCTAAATATGGGGATCCTGATCCAATAGAATTCATATTTTACTCGTTAAGAAAAAATTAACTTCATTGAATAAAAACCAAAAAATAGCGCGAGAATTGAGAGAGTGACGGAAGCAACAGCGTAAGCAATAGCTTGTGAATATTGGCCTGCAGTGGTTAGACGAAAGAAGTCGAGAGAGAAAGCGGAGAAGGTTGTGAAGCCACCTAGAAATCCTGCGAATAAAAAATTCTTGAAAATTTTCCCCATGGGCGGATCAAAATTATCGAAATTTTTTATGACGAAATAGTAGAGGATGCCCGCGAGCATTGAGCCAAAAACATTTACAAAAAAAGTCCCCCACGGAAAACTTTGGGGAAAATTTTGAGCGCGGGAGAAGTAAAAAATAATTACTTCGCAGGAGAGGTAGCGGGCGACAGAGCCAAGTGCGCCACCGATTGCGATAAGGAGGAGGTTCATGAATTTGATATTTTTTGTGACTATAGGCCACCTTCTTAAACCAGCCGCAGGACGGGGTTTGTAACCCCGTCCTCACGTTCAGTTAAAACTTTAATCTTACATGAACATGCGGAATGGGTTACAAACCCATTCCGGCACTAAGGTTTGGCTTCAGAGCTAAAACTCATGAGATCCTCGAATCCTTTGGATTCAAGGATGACGAGGCTTTAGGGTGGTAACAAGATTTTGTGTTACGCCAACTTCTTCAACTTCTCCGCCAAATCAGTACGCTCCCAAGAGAAGCCGCCATCAGCTTCTGGCTCTCTACCGAAATGTCCGTAGGTCGCAGTGCGTTTGTAGATTGGGCGGTTGAGGCTAAGGTGGGTACGGATTCCGCGTGGGGTGAGGTCAACCAACTCGTCAATAATTTTTACCAAATCTTCGCCAGCAACTCCGGTTTTGTGATTGTTGACGTAGAGCGCCAAAGGCTTGGAAACGCCGATTGCGTAGGCGATTTGAATGGTGCAACGCGTCGCTAATCCTGCGGCAACGACATTTTTCGCCAAATAGCGCGCCATGTAGGCAGCAGAACGATCGACTTTAGTTGGGTCTTTTCCGGAGAAAGCACCTCCACCGTGAGGAGCTGCACCGCCGTAAGTGTCAACGATGATTTTTCTTCCAGTTAATCCGGCGTCGCCATCAGGTCCACCGATCACAAAATTGCCGGTTGGATTAACTAAAAATTTTTCATCTTTGCACATCCATCCTTCCGGCAAAGATTTTACGACATAAGGCTGGATAAGGTCGCGCACCTGTTTTTGCGTCATGCCTTCTTTGTGCTGAATCGAAACTAAAACAGTTTCTGCGCGCACTGGCATTCCATTTTCGTACCACAAAGTTACTTGGCTTTTGGCATCAGGTCCGATGTCGCGAAGCATGCCAGATCTGACCGCATCCATGATGTTGTGCAGGATTCGGTGGGCGTAATAAATCGCTGCCGGCATTAAAACTTCGGTTTCGTTGCAAGCGTAGCCAAACATAATTCCTTGGTCTCCAGCGCCTTCATCCTTAGAACCAGCAGCATCAACGCCAACAGCAATATCCGCAGATTGACCGTGAATTAAATTTGTGATTTCGAGATTCTTCCAGTGAAAACCATCTTGCTCGTAGCCGATTTCTTTGACGGTGCCACGAATTAAATTTTCGATTTCAGATTTTGAAATTTCCGGCGCGCGAATTTCGCCGCCAATAATGACGCGATTGGTTGTGGCGAAAGTTTCAATTGCGATGCGGGAGTAAGGATCTTTGGCCAAATAAGCATCAACTAGAGTGTCAGAAATTTGATCGCAAATTTTGTCGGGATGACCTTCGGAAACCGATTCCGAAGTAAATAAAAAATTCTTAGGCATGCGCTTAAAAAATTAAAATTATCGGAAGGCTTTCCTGAAGGGGGTAGAGCAGTTTTAGAAAAATTTTTCTAACAAATAAAAAAATCCTACGACCGAGCTGGTGATGGCACCCATGCGGATTGTGAGCTT
>CAIYMZ010000098.1 GCA_903927415.1 uncultured Alphaproteobacteria bacterium | reverse complement strand
GAAATTTTTTGTTTCAGATGCTGATGTTGTTGCCAGCCAAGATAAAACATTCCAGCTCCAATCACGATCGAGCCAATGTTGCCAACTATCGAGAATAGTTTTGTGTAATCACCATCCACGCCTTTCAAATCCAATAAAACCAATAAAACATAGCCAGCGATCAAAAAATCGACGACTACAAGTATCGAAACAAAAGCCTTTTTAAGGATTGATTTGTCAGTCATTTCCAATTTTTTTATTTCTAATTTTCGGCAAAAAATTCTTCTTCGAAACCACCGATCTGCCAAGTTTTTTCTCCAATTCCTTCCGAGCATTTCCAGCAATTTTTCCACCGATTTTGGAATCGGATTTTAATTTTTTCACGCCGCGAGAATTTTCGTTGCGGTGGATTTCTGTTGTCGAGCGTTCGCCGAGCATGGTGAAAATTAGTTCGAAATCATCCATGTGATCGCGCAAGTTTTGCCGCTTCAAACCCTTGTGACTCTTGTATTGCGAAGGTGTCAGACCAAAAGTCGCTTTCGAAATTTCGGCGGTGAGAATTTCGAAATCACGATTTTCTTTTGCTCCGCGATTTTTCCATTCATCGGTCAACTCCTCGCGAATCGCGATTCCGCGCATTCTTTTTTCAATCCAATCTTCGGGATAGCCTTTGAGTTTGTAGAGCGTGCGCGTGCGTTTGGTGGCGAGTTCTGGATTTTCAATTTCCTGAATTCGTTCGAAGCCAACCTTGGCGAGCCAGCGCTTGAAAGGCTCAGCTTTGGGTGATGGGATTGATTGGATGATACGGAAGATGCCTTCGACGCTGGCGCAATCGGTTTCATATTTTTTGCCGTCAGACGCCTCTAATTTCAGTTGTCGACAAATTGTCGACAACTGAATTTTTTCTTCCTCTTCAGCTCTAGTTTTTATTTTAAACCAGTAGTCGCGCGGATTGGAGCTGTCAGTCAGCGCTCCAACAATATCGATGACGGAAAAATACCATTCGTTTTCGTGAATAATTTTTCTAATTTCTCTGCCTTTAAAAATAGCCAATTGGGTGTCGAGATTTTTCATTTTAGTGTGGGTTTAGGTTATCTCGTCATCCTTGGCCTGAATGGCCGAGGATCTCATGAGTTTTGGATCGGAAGCCAAGCTCATGAGATCCTCGGTGCTGCGCACCAAGGATGACGAATTTAGTTGGTTGTTTTTATTCTGTTGAAATCGCCTCTACAGCTCCTTGCTCACCAGCCTCATCCCCATCCCCCGTCTCAGCCTCATCCACTTCCTTATTCCCAGTATGCGCAATCCTCGCCACCGAAACCACCGTCTCATCCTTCGTCTTAATCAAGGTCACGCCTTGCGTGTTGCGGCCGGAGATTCTCACCGTGCTGATTTCGGTGCGGATCAAAGTGCCTTTGTCGGTGATGATCATCACTTGGTCTTTGGCCTCGATTGGGAAGCTGGCAACTACTAGGCCGTTGCGTTTGGAGGTGATGATGTTGGTGATGCCGGAGCCGCCGCGGTTGGTGATGCGGTATTCGTAGGCTGAAGACCTTTTTCCGAAGCCATTTTCAGTCATTGTGAAAATAAATTCTTCGACTGCGGCCATTTCTTCGATTTTTTTCTGCGGCAATTCTGCGCCAGAAATTTGCGGAATTTCTTTTGGTTGTTCGAGCAAATCTGTCGTCGGATTTTCTTTGAGACGTTTATTGTGAAGCAAGGCGTCGCGCAGTTCGAGGCGCTGCTCGAGCTCGATGCTCAAATATTTATCCTTCACCTCAGAATCTTCGCCGGCATGTTTTAGAATCGAAAGCGCGATGACTTTGTTGCTGGCTTCGAGCTTGATTCCTCGCACTCCCGTCGAACTTCTGCTTTGGAAAATTCTGAGCTTGGCGACAGGAAAACGAATGCATTTTCCATCTTTGGTTGAAAGTAAAATATCATCGCTCTCTGTGCACAAAGCCACGCCAATCAAGGCTTCATTGCCTTCCAACTTCATCGCGATTTTGCCGCTGGCGCGAATGTCAACGAACTGATCCATCGAGTTGCGGCGAATATCTCCGCCGGAAGTTGAGAAAATAATGCTCAAATCTTTCCACTTAGTTTCATCTTCTGGCAAAGCCAAAATCGTTGAAATTTTTTCGTCTGGCTCAAGCGGCAAAAGGTTGACCAGAGCGCGTCCGCGAGCTTGTGGATTGCCGAGTGGAAGTTTGTAAGTTTTGAGTTTGTAAACTTTTCCTTTGCTCGAAAAAAACAAAATCGGCGTGTGGGTATTGGCGGCGAAAATGTCGGTGGCGATGTCTTCGTCACGCACATCCATCGCGCTGCGACCCTTGCCACCACGGCGTTGCGTGCGGTAGGCCGAAAGTGCGACGCGTTTGATGTAGCCATTCATTGTGCCGACTACCACCATGTCTTCTTTCGGAATTAGGTCTTCGATGTCGACTTCGAATTCACTGTCTTCGATCGTTGAGCGGCGTGGCGTGGCGAATTGTTCTTTGACGTCACGCAATTCTTTTTTGACCAATTCCATCATTTTTTTGCGATCGCCGAGAAGTTCGAGATAGCCCGCGATTTCTGCAGCCAGAGCTTTTAACTCGTCGTTAATTTTTTCCATTTCGAGGCCCGTCAAGCGCGCCAATCTCATTTCTAAAATCGCCTTCGCTTGCAATTCCGAGAAATAAAATTTTCCGCCTTTGACGACATTGCTGCGATCTTGGATGAGTTTAATGACAGTCTCTACAAGCCCGACTGGCCATGCTTTAGCGAGAAGTTTTTCTTTTGCTTCGACGACATCTTTTGATTTTTTGATGAGTTCGACAATTTCATCAATATTCGCCACCGCTACAGCCAAGCCAACCAAGATGTGAGTTTTATCGCGCGCTTTGTTGAGCAAGAAATTTGTGCGGCGAGTTGTGACTTCCTCGCGGAAGGCGGTGAAGATTTTGATGATGTCGAGAATGCCCATCAGCTGCGGTCTGCCGTGATTCAGCGCCAACATATTCATGCTGAAATTGCTCTGTAATTCTGTAAAGCTGTAAAGCTGGTTGATGATGACTTCTTCCATCGCATCCTTGCGCAGCTCAATAACGACGCGGATTCCATCGCGGTCAGACTCATCGCGAAGATCAGTGATGCCCTCGATTTTTTTCTCTTTCACGAGGTCGGCAATTTTTTCTACGAGCTTGGCCTTGTTAACTTGGTAAGGAATTTCGTTGATGATGATTGCAACTTTGCCGCCGGTTTTTTTCTCGATTTTATGCTTGCCGCGCATCACGACCGAGCCGCGTCCCATGCGGGCTGCAGAGTCGAATCCCGAGCGTCCTAAAATTATTCCGCCAGTTGGAAAATCTGGTCCGGGGACGATTTTGATGATGTCTTCAATCGTGATTTCATTATTGTCGATATAGGCCAGACAAGCGTCGATGACCTCTCCCAAATTGTGTGGTGGGATGTTTGTCGCCATGCCGACAGCGATTCCGCCCGAGCCGTTAACGAGCAAATTTGGAAAACGTGCCGGCAAAACTTTCGGTTCTCTTTCGTGGCCGTCGTAATTCGGAATGAAGTCGACAGTGTCTTTGTCGAGATCGTCAAGCATGGTGTGCGTAACTTTTTCTAAACGTGATTCGGTGTAACGCATTGCCGCCGCAGGATCATCGTCGATTGATCCGAAGTTACCTTGTCCGTCGATCAATGGCACGCGCATCGAAAAATCTTGCGCCATCCGCACCAATGATTCGTAGATCGCAGAGTCACCGTGGGGGTGATATTTACCCATCACTTCACCGACAATTCTCGCCGATTTTTTGAAGGGTTTGTTGTAGTCGTAATTGCCTTCATACATGGCAAAAAGGATGCGGCGATGGACGGGTTTGAGGCCGTCGCAAGCATCAGGAATGGCGCGGGCAACGATGACGCTCATTGCGTAATCGAGGTAAGATTTTTTCATTTCGGAGACGAGAGAAACAGACTGAATATCTTTTCCGACAGCAACTTGAATGGCCCCAAGGGACATGTTTTGTGTAGTCATTTTGTGAGGTTTTTTGATTTTAATTTGACAGGAGTGACGATGCTTTTTAAGCAGACAGGCCGCGGATTTTACAGTCCGTTTTCATTCAAGTGCAAGAAAAAATTAATCAAAAAATATATGAGAATTGGAGTCACAGGAATTACAGGTCGCATGGGTCGCACAATTGCCACGCTTGTTTTGCAAGACCCAGTCGTCGAACTTTCTTCGGCCTTAGTTCGTCAAGGCGGAGGCCAAGAGGGAGGCGATCTCGGAGAGTTTTTGGGTTTTGAAAAATCGGGCGCAAAAATGGTTTCGAATGTTGATCAGTTCGTCCAAAGTTGCGACGCCATCATCGATTTTTCAGCACCGAATTTAAGCTTGGAAATGGCGGCAAAATGTGCGCAATTTAAAAAAGTTTTAGTCTGTGGAACGACGGGATTTTCCGATGCTGAAAAAACAAAATTTTCTTCTTACTCAAAAGACATCGCGATCATTTGGTCTTCAAACATGTCGCTTGGCGTGAATTTATTGATGAACCTCGCCGAAAAAGTTGGTCATCTTTTGCATGATGATTTCGATGTCGAGATCGTCGAAATGCATCACAAAAATAAAGTTGATGCACCGTCAGGAACTGCGCTGTCACTCGGCGCAGCTGTTTCTCAAGGTCGCGGTGTTGATTTAAAAATTGTTGGAAAAACCACGAGATCAGGAAAAGAAGCGAAGAGAGAAAAAGGCGAGATCGGCTTCGCTAGCCTTCGCGGCGGCGACGTCATCGGTGATCACACAGTAATTTTTGCCGGAGATGGCGAGCGCGTTGAACTTACTCACAAGGCTTCAAACCGCGATATTTTTGCCAAAGGTGCAGTGCGCGCAGCGATTTGGGGAAGTGTGAGGCAGGCCGGGTTTTATTCGATGCGGGATGTTTTGAGTTAAACAGTTGTAAATTTTAACAAATTTTAGGGCGAGCTTTTAATCTTCATCAGATTTTCATCGGCAAAATCACCATGTTCAGCCCCTTCACATGCAGGCGGCGCTGCATGATGTAGGACACGTGGTTGTACAAAATTTGCGTAAAAATATTTTCATTGTCGAAAATAAATTTGGTGCCGAAGAACACTGCGCTTGGATAATCTTTGATGACTCGATCTGTCAGCTGTGTCAGCTTTTCCACAATATCCGTATCATAACCCACATAGGCTTTAGCGAAGCGCCCGTTGGCGTTGCAGTAACTTTTATATTTACGCAAAATCGCCTTGGTTTTTCTGCGCATGCTGCGCCATCTTTTTTCTTCGTGGAAAGTGTTGGAATCAACTTCGCCGACAGTCACAAAAATAAAATTTTTAAAAACTCCAGGGAAAAGTTTTTTGATTTCGAGCAGACAATTCATGCCACTACCGAAAGTTTGATCGACGATGATTGCTGCAGTTGACGCTGATTTGTCAATCTCGCCAACCGGCTCTGCTACTGATGTGAGGCCGTAACAATCGAACTGCATTTCCTTTTGCAACAAGCGCAATTTGAGTTTGCGATACATGCTTTTGATCATCAAACCGATGCCGACAAAAATTGAAGTGATGAGCAAAGTTACCCAACCGCCTTCGTAAAATTTTTCGAAAATCGTCACTGCTAAAATTGAGAAACAGAGCATGAAACCGATCACCGAAATCAGCATTTTGCTTTTCCATTTTGCTTTGCGGCGACGATGACGGAACCAGTAAATACTTAGCCCAAGCAGTGACATCGAAAAAGTGATGAAGACGTTGATTGAGTAAAGCACAACGAGAATGTGAACTGATCCGCCGGTAATTATCAGCGTCGCGATCGCTGCGATCGCCATGAATAAAATTCCGTTTTTTACCACAAGGCGACTCGAGAGAGAGCTGAAAGATTTCGGCATCCATTCATCATTTGCCATGTTAGCGACAACATTGGGGCCAGCGAGGAAGCCAGTATTGGCGGCCACCAACAGCAATCCCGCTTCCAACATCAAAACCACTGGCACAAGAAATTTTCCGAATTCGATCTCGCCGTAATTCCAAGTTTCGGTTAAAATATAAAAAGTGGTGGCATTGAGAGTTTGGCCTTCAACCTTGTGCACGCCCCAAAGCAAATAAGTGAAAATAATGCCTGCAGCCATGAAGGCGAGTGAGACGGCGACAAGGAACATGGTTAATTTTGCCGTGCGCACTCGCGGTTCGGACAAGGTATTGACGTTGTTAGAAACAGCTTCCAACCCAGTGTAGGTGCCTCCTCCCATCGAAAATGCTTTTAAAAAAAGCGACAAAACAAAAACCAATCCCAACGAATCTTTGAGTTCGTTAGTTTCTTCAATTGCATGCGGCACAAGCTCTGCGATGCCGTAACGATGTGCAAAAATTCCGTAAACCAACAGCACAAAATGAGTAAGAATGAAACCTAAAAAAATCGGCAATAAAAATTTGATCGACTCCTTCATGCCGCGCAGATTGAGAAAGGCGAGCATGATCACCAAAAACACTGCCAGCACCAATTTTAAAAAATGAAATTTTTCCGGTAAAAAACTGAAAATCGCATCAATGCCGCTGGCCACTGAAATTGCGATTGTCAGCACGTAGTCGATGATGAGTGCCGAGCCGGAAACGAGGCCAGCATGCTTTCCCAGCAATCTTGTAGCCACACGATAGCCGCCGCCGCCATTGGGGAAAAGTTCGATTACTTGAGTGTAAGCGTAGGAGATGATGAAGACGGTGAGTGCGGTCGCTATTGCTAAATAAACCGCTAATTCGCTGTGATTTCCAAGTGCGAGGAAGGCTTCTTCTGGACCGTAGCAAGAGGAGGAGATTCCGTCGGCGCCAAGTCCGATCCACGCAAAAAATGCCACAAGAGAAATACTTTTGCGCGTCTCTTTGTCGAAAGGATCGCGGGGATTTCCGAAGAGAAAGTTTCTAACTTTTAGGAGCATAAAAATTTATTTTTTGCATCAATTCCGCGATCAACTCCACCGACTTCTCCCCACGAATTTTTTCAATTCCCGAAGAAATATCGATCAGCTTTGCGCCCGTGATTTTTAAGGCTTCGTCGATATTTTCGACATTTAATCCCCCCGACAAAAACCAATCCTTTTCACAAGAAAAATTCTGCAAAATTTTCCAATCAAATTTTTCACCGCTGCCGGCATTTTTGCCGTCAAATAAAAAAAGGTCAGCGCAATTTTCAAAATTTTTTACTTGCTGTAAATCCTTGGCCTCAGTGATTTGAAAAGCTTTGATGATTTTTATTTTTGGAAATTTTTCGCGAGATTTTTGTAAAAATTCTAGAGTCTCTTTGCCGTGAAATTGAAAAAAATCCGGCGCAAATTTTTGTGAAATTTTTTCTAGAAATTCAAAATCAGGATCGACTACCACCGCTACTTTGGCAATGCTTGAAGGCACTTGCGCTGAAATTATTGCGGCATTTTCCGGCGCAATAAATCGCGGCGATTTTTTGCAAAAAACAAATCCTAAAAAATCGCATTTTTGGGCAATTGCAGCTGCAACTGATTTTTTATCAGTAAAGCCGCAAAGCTTAACTTTCATAAATTTAAAACTTAAATCCCGGAGGAAATGGCATGCCACCAGCTGCGGCACGAATTGAATCAGACGAACCATCATCAGCTTTTTTCTTAGCATCGTTAAAAGCTGCAATCAGCAAATCTTCCAGAATTTCTTTTTCCGCAAGATTGACGAGAGATGGATCAATAAAAATTTTTTTTGAAAGACCAGCTCCGTTAATCGTGACCTTTACCATCCCGCCGCCGGCAGACCCATCAAACTCTTTTTCAGCTAACTCTTCTTGAATCTTTTGCATTTTTTTTTGCACGTCTTGCGCTTGACGCATTAGCATTTTTATGTCCATTTTTTAAAAAAATTTATTGAGAAATTGTTGAAGTTTGTAATGGAAAATTTTCCGAATTCTTTGAACAAGTCCAACCTTGTCAATGCTTTCATTGGCAAAAAGAGAATATTCAAAAGTTTTGTAGCCTCTGACTTCCACGATTAGGCTTCCGACCTTTTCTCCCTTGGCTATTGGGGCATAAATTGGTCCTTTGTATTTCACGCTGACCCTCACCGCATCAAGAGGTTTGTCGCGCGGAACGGTGAAGGAAATTTTTTGATTTGTTATCACTGAAATTTTCTCTTCCTCGCCTAACCAAGTTTGCAATTGAGCTACTTCTTGATTCTGCTCGAAAAGCACCAATTTTTTATAATTCTGAAATCCGTAATCGAAAAGATTGGTGATAATTGTGGCTCTTTGCCTCGGAGTTTTTGCCTTATTTACCACTGCAATCAAACGACGATTATCTCGCTTTACGATGCCAATCACGCCGTAACCGCCATCACTAGTATAGCCGGTTTTGCCACCAACCACACCATCATAACCTCCCTTGATCAGCGGATTGCGGTTATGTTGAGTGATGTTGTGATAGGTAAATTCTGGCATGCCAAAATAATACGAATATTGCGGAAAGTCTTGATAGAGGCGCATTGCAAGAGTCGCGAGATCGCGCAAACTCATGTAATGACCTTCCTCATTCAGCCCATGCGGATTTTTAAAATGACTATTTCTTAGATTTAATTCTTTGGCTTTGGCATTCATCAATACGACAAAATTTTTCGAGCCACCTGCTGTAGTTTCCGCCAAAGCAATTGCCGCATCATTACCAGAAACTACCAACAAACCTTTTACCAAATCTTCAATCGATACCACATCGCCATAATTCAGAAACATGCTTGAACCAGATTTGCGCCAAGCATCTTTGCCGATTAGACATTGATTGGTAAGACTAACGCGCCCTTTTTTGATTTGGTCGAAAACGACATAGGCTGTCATCATTTTTGTCATCGAAGAAGGTGAGATTCGGACATCGGCATTTTTAGAAAGCAGCACTTCTTTCGTATCAGCATCGATAAGAAAATAAAACTGAACTTCCTGTAGTGTTTGAGCAACTTCTAATGATTTTGCCGATGAGGAGAAAAGCAAAAAGAACGCGTAAAACAAAAATCTGAAGTGATTGAATGGGGGATGCATTTTTAAAATTAATTCTTGACGACGCTTCTGATAAAACCAGAGATGGCAGCTTTGTTTGCTTGGATTTGTGGTAGATCTAAATTTTCTTTAGATTCTTTTTTTTCTGTAGGTTTTTCAAGTGATGCAAACTCGTTTGAATTTTTTCCGAAAATTTTTTCCATCTTTTCTTGACGATGTAATTGCTTTTGTTCTTTGACCAGAATGCGACTAAACTCAATATCGTCAGCGGTTTTTTCGGCACTAATTTGATCAATAGTTTTTTGCAAAGAGTCTCCCCCCGCCAATAAATAAGGCTTCCCTGACATTTCAGTTTTAACTCCATAAACATCGGATGGTGGAATTTCTATTCTGTCGAACTCTGTTCCTGTTTTACGAAATGCTGGGTAAAGCGTTGTGCTGTATGTGATTTCAAACATCTGTGACGGCAAAGAATTGGCGGGATTATTCGCTTTTGTTTGTTCATAAATTTCAGCATTTGGCAAATAATGCTGCGGCATTTTTTCACCAAATTTACTCACATCAACATAGGGGTAATAGTCTGATTCTGCCGCAATAGAAGCGGTAATTTCTTCTTCGGTGGGAGGCGTTATAAAAACAATTTGCTGGTTTGATTCTTTGATTGGCGCTCTTGTATCTTTTATTTTTTGAATTTCTTTGCCGTATTTTTTTTCAAAGGCTTCGTTGATATTTTGTGATGAAGAGCAAGAGGAGAATAGAAGTTGTAACAAAATAAAAATGGAAAAATGAAACGAGAATTTTCGCTCAAATTTCATTTATTTACTCCTCACTAAAATGGCTTCGCGACCAGAATTACTAATTTTTTTAACCATTTCATTCGCTTGAGCTTTGTTTGAAAATGGCCCGATCAAGACACGATAAATTGTTTTTTCACCTTCAACAACTTCAATTCTTCCTTTATGAAATTTAGCCATCTCATTCAATGTTTGCTTGGCATTGCCAGAATTTGAAAATGAACCAACTTGAGCAAAAAACTTTTTTGTAACTGCGGATTTTTTAGCTAAAACTTTTTTTGATTTTGCCGGCTTTTTTGTCTTTTCCTCCCCCTCTAGCAAATCATATTCCACAGTTTGATTTTTATCTTCACTTGCGCCGGCTGACACAATTGAGTTGTCAGATTTTTCAGAATTTTTTTCTGTTGGCTGCTTGGAGAATTGTAAAGTTTTTTGGATTGCTTCTGACGAAACTGCGCCAAAATCAGCATCTTGTTGTGCAAAGTTTTGTGGGAATTTTTCTTCTTTTTTTACTTCATTAGCAAAATTATTTCTTCCATCTCTCATCTTGCCCTGCATGGCTAGAGCCTGATTATTTAATTCTGGAGTTTTTGTTGTGACGGAGTGGGGCTTTCCCTGCAAATCAACAATTCTGATTTTGGTTTGCTGCTCTTCTTTCGCCGAACATGAAGCGAAAAAAAGACTCAAAAAAATAACAAAAATTTTGCGCATTTTTTTTGTAAAAATTTAATTGCAAGAAAGCTGTGAGAGTCGGCGAAAGGTATTTTCGACTCACAAAAAGACAATTAAATTCTGCTAGACAAATTTTTGGTTACGCAAGTCTAAATAATTTTTTTGGGGTTAAAGTTTTTTATCTGCATCATCAAATAAAATTCTGCTCGCCTCACCTTGTAAATCCTCATATTGCTTGGCTTTAAGGCTCCACAAAAAACAACAGAGCCCGAGCAATCCAAGGCCAATCGTGATGGGAATTAAAAAAATTAAGACTGACATTTTTGCGAATTCATTCGTAGAGAATTAAATAAAACCAGCAGTGACGAAGATGACATTGCAATCGCCGCAACCAGTGGCACGACTTGTCCCGTGACCGCGAATGGAATTGCGATTAAATTGTAAATTAACGCAATCCACAAATTTTCTTTCATCAATGTGATCGCTTTTTTGGATGATTTTAGTAACGCAATTATCGGCATCAATTTTTGACCTTGGATGATGATGTCGGCAATATTTTGCGAGATGTCCGCTGCTTTTGAAAATGAAATTGAAACATCGGCTAAAGCCAGTGATGGCGCATCATTGAGACCATCTCCAATCATCGCAAATTTTTTATTTTCTGCTCGTAATTTTTCTAAAAATTGCACTTTGGAAATCGGCGTTTGCTCAAAATAAAATTCAGAAATTTCTAATTTTTTTGCAACATCGCACACCACTTTTTCGCTGTCGCCGGAAAGTAAAATTATTTTTTTACCAAAATTTTTGAGCTGAGAAATTACGCTTTTGGCGTCGGATTTTATTTCGTCTTCGAAGAAAAAAATTACTTTGTCCCCCTTGGCATCCCCCTTGTCATCCCCCTTGGCATCCCTCTTGGAATCTTCGCCAAATTTTAGGAAACAACTCATCTGCAAAACTTCAAAATTAATTCCGCAAAATTCTTTTCGTCCCAATTTTAAAATTTTATTTTGAAAAACTGATTCCAGTCCCAAGCCTTGATTTTCCTGAATCTGCAGCTCTTCTAAATCACCGTCGTAACTCGCCAAAATCGCTTGCGAAATCGGGTGACGCGATTTCTTCGCCAGTGACGCCGCCAGTTTTAAGTAGAAATTTTTTGACTCATTGCCGGATAAAATTTTCACGTCAATCAATCTCGGCGCACCAATTGTTAGACTACCGGTTTTGTCAAAAACAATTACGTCAATCTCCGGCAATTTTTCGAGCGCCTCGCCCGACTTCACCAAAATTCCGCGACGAATAAAATTAGAAATTGCGATCGTCTGCACAATCGGTATAGCCAATGCCAGAGCGCATGGGCAGGTAATGATTAAAACTGCAGTGGCATTCATTAATCCGATTTCCCAGCCGGTTTTAAACCAAAAACAAAAAGTAAAAAATGCCAAAATGTGAACTGCGGGAAGATAAAATTTTGCCAGCTTGTCGGCGATGCGGATGTAGTGATTTTTTTTATTTTCGACCTCGTCACTCAAACGAATTATTTCAGCAAGCAAACTATTTTGTGCCGATTTAGTAATTTTTATTTTGAGCGGCGATGTCAGATTAATCATGCCAGCAAAGGCTTCATGACCATGTCCAATTTTTTTCGGCAGGCTTTCTCCTGTGATCAATGAAGTATCAATTTCACTTTCGCCTTCAATCACAATTCCGTCGGCAGCAATTTTTTCTCCGGCAGCAACAATCAAAATCATGCCTTCCTGCAATTTGCCGATCGGTAAAATTTTGAGCTGCGAATTTTCTTCAACGCGACCAAAACTCGCCGCCAACATTGTGAACTCGGAAGCAATGGCGAAAGCCTTCTTGCGCGCTTTCAAATCGAGGTAACGACCGATCAGCAAAAAGAAAATCAGCATCACTGCTGAGTCGAAATAAACGTGGGATTGCGAGCGAAAAGTTTCTAGCAAACTAACGGCGCAGGCCAAAAAAATCGCGATTGAAATCGCCAGATCCATGTTGGGATATCCAGCCCTTATTGACTTGCCAGCCGATACAAAAAATGGTCGCGCTGAAAAAATAATGACTGGCAGCGCGATTAGTGATGAGAAAAATTGTAGCAAATTTCTGGTACCATGCCCCATGTCGATCACATCTGCAAACCACAGCGAAAAAGAAAAAAGCATGATGTTCCCAGCTCCAAAACCAGCAACGGCAAGGGCGCGCAGGATTGAGTCACTGTATTTTTTTTCGACAGTTTTAAGAATTTCTTCGTCGAATGGCAAAAGTTTGTAGCCGATTTCGTGAATCAAATGCACCAGCTCATTGCCAGTTTTTAGCTCACCACTCCATTGCAAAAATAAAGTTTTACGCGACAGATTTATTCGCGCCGTAATCACATTTTTTTGTTTTTTGAGAATGCTCTCGATCAGCCAAACACAAGCGGCGCAATGCAATCCTTGCACCATTAACGAAACAGAAAATTCACCATTTTTTTCAGCAAAAACAAATTCAGAAACATCGATTTCTTCGGCGAGTTCGGGTTTAATTTTTCTGATCGCCGGATTTATTTCTCGCAGTTTGTAGTAATTTTCAAAACCGAATCCACCGATGATTTTGTAGGCCGCAGCGCATCCTAAACAGCAGAATTCTTCGGTGATTTTTTTTGTGTCTTCACCGCAATGTGAACATGCCCGAATCATTGAACTACGTAACGTTTAACTTCCTGAAATACATCTTCACCTTTTGTCGCAACCACCTCGAAATCCCACTGCCCCTTGAGAGGAAAGCTCAAATCAGATTTGTAAATTCCATCAAAATTTTGAAGTTTTTGTGTAAAATCGAATCCTTCTTGTGTTGGTCTTTTGAAATTTACGTAGAGAATTGCGTCGCTGATTTGACTGCGATTTTTATCTTTCAGCTTGATCGAAATCGCCCCAAATTTGTTTCCAAAATTCGAATATTTTATTTCCATTTTCCAACCCAAATTTTTTTGCTTCTCTGCGGATTTTAGTGCCAAATTATATTGCAGACCTTTGCGGTAAGAATCCTCTGTCACAACACCTCTCCAGCTTTTTTGCGAGATGTAAATGTAAAAAAAATTCACAACGAAAATCACTACAAAGAAGGCGAAAAAAAAATAGGGGATTTTGGATTTTTTTGGAGCAGTCATTGGTTGGATTTATTTTTTCTGAAGGTTCGAAGCCGTATGAATCCTCGTCAAACAAAATTTCGCATCAGAAAAAATTTTTTCAAAATCAGCATCGATGATTTCTTTTCTTGCGATCACAACGTAATCACGATGATTTTTTGCATGAAGCGGTGCCAACGCCTTAAGAGCTTCACGTAATCTTCGCTTGGCACGATTGCGCACCACCGCAGACTTACTGACACTCTTGGCCACAGTGTAACCAACACGACAAAAATCAGCGGCGTTTTTATTTTCGTTTAAATTTTGGAAATAAATTTGCGGAGTGTGAGAGGAAAGCAGAAGCAGAGTTTTGGCAAAAAACTTTTCACTTTTTTTACCAATTTTTTGGAACTCGGAGGATTTTTTTAGGGGGAGGATTTTCATCAGTTGCCGGTTGTCAGTTGCCAGTAATTTGAACCAACAACTACCAACAACCAATCAACAAATTTTAGACGGTTAACGAAGCACGACCTTTAGCACGACGATTCGACAAAATTCTACGTCCGCCAACCGTTGCCATTCTTGATCTAAAGCCATGCCTTCTTTTGCGCACAATTTTACTTGGCTGCCAAGTTCTTTTCATAAATTACCTTTTGGAATTGTTGTTTGAGTCGCTATTTGCCCTGTGAATTTGAAGGGCGCGGCACCTTAAAAATCGAGGTTTTAAATGCAAGAAATTCAATGTGAATGACCCGCTTCCGCGCGATACGCCCTATCTAGTCCGAGAGTTGCTTTTACAACTTTTGGCTCTTCTCGCGATAATTTATCGGCGGGAAAATCGGGAGCGTGCGCAACTAAAAAAGCTGGGCTGAGACCGTGATCTTCCACAAAATTTTTTAACCAATCATTAAATTTTTCTGGAACTTCTGATCTCGATAGAATCACAACTGAAGCCGCTTCTTGCAACTTTCCGACTTTTAATAATTCCATTAAACTCATTTGCACAGCTTGCTTGAAGCCCTTGAATTTTTCTTGGTCGTACAATTCAGCGACTCTTTTTTCCGGCGACTGCCTTTCTTGCCACTCTGCAAAAGATGGAAAACCCACGGTGCAATCAAGCAGCAAATTTTTTTCTGATAAATCTACGCCATCAAGAGCCGGAATATCGAAACCTCGGTGATAGGATTTGACCTGACAAGCAACGTAGTCTTTGCCTCCATCTAACCCAATATTTTTTGGATTACTTGCCACTCTCACAGCTAATTTCTGATGAATCACTCCTGCGTCTTCCGGCTCTTTTTTAGCCTCAACGTAAGCGCTTCTTGCAGCACATATTTTTGCAATCAATTCCACATCTTCTTTTGATCTTGTGGCCTCGCTGCTCAAAACCACTCCCCTCTCGCTAGTAGTAATTTTACTTTCCGTGTGAAGTGGCAAAGGAGACGCAGAAAAAATCTGCCCGTGTCCGAAAGGTGCACCAAAAAAAACTGGGATTTCTAAATCTCCAATCGCCGCTTTAATTTCAGTAAAATCGCATTCTGTAATTTTTTTTCCGCCGAAACATTTTCCATCTGATTGGCTCAAAATTATGACGGAAAAATTCTCGAGCTCACCTCGACTTCTCATCCAATCGATTGCGAATTTAATGCCGTCAGTAACCGACCCGCCCGCCATTCCGCCTTCTAAAAGTAAAATTGATTTACGCTCAGCTTCACTAACGAGACGATAAGAAGAGCGGCGATCATGCTCATTGAACACCTCCATCTTTCCCTCAATTACACTTGATGCTTTTGCGGCGTCATTTACCGCAACCAACGGCACTTCATCAAGCACTCCTTCACGCAAAAATTTTATTATTTCTTGCGAGGCCTGAAGACTGAAATTCATCCAACGAGTCGTGCCTTTTATTTCTTCGACGAATTTTTCTCTTTCCTCTCCGGTTAGAGCAGCAAGCCTTTCTTGCATCCTTTTCTTTGTTTGATCAGCCCATTCTGGAAGCATTAAAGCTGATGGATCCACTCCTTGCACCCCAGAACACACTCCGATCGAACCAAGATAGTGTTGCATTTGCGTTGTGTCAGAAAATCCAATCAGCGGAATCGCTCTTTTCGGCAAACCATGCTCAGCATCATATTTTTTGAGATGCTCAATCACTTCGTCAGCGCCACCACCGCCACGCATAAAAATCGCTTTTACTTCCTCACTTTGCAAAGCGTCGATTATCGCTTCAGCCCGCTGCTTTGGAGTTCCGCAATCACCAAAATAATTTTCAAAATCTTCATCTTTTGATTTGTAAAGCTCCAAGTCATTACCAAGCAACCACTCGCGAAAATTTTTTTTAGAAGCACGAACATCAAGTGAAGAAGGTAGGAATGCGACTTTGTCGCCAGCCTTTAGTGTTTGCCACAATGTTTGTTCCGCTGGGGTTCTGGACATGTTTAGCCTGTTTTGGGAGTTGTTGTTTGAGCCACTTAAGTTCTGGTTTTGTTAGACCATTTCCATCACGCGATATTTTTTCAAAAAATTTTCCAAATCCTTAATGTTCACCACGGTTATTTTTTTGTCTTTCTTGTAAGTTTCGCTTAGAGGCGAAACCACTAAGAGATCAGGATTACCAAGGTCTTGCAGCGCTGTGTGATTACCGAAAGACAAGGTTGGATTTGAAGAAAATTTTACCTCAATCGCTACAACCACTTTGTTTCCCTGCACCAAACATAAATCGATTTCTGCGCCTTTGTGAGTTCTGTAAAAATGCGCCGTTGTGCGGTAATTCAGCTTCGCGACCACTTGTTGAACTACGTAAGATTCAAAAATTGCGCCGAGGTGAATATTGTGCGTCAGGCTGGTTTGATCGTAAATGCCAAGAAAATAATTCAGTAAACCACTGTCGCGAAAATAAATTTTATTCGATTTGGTAAAGCGTTTGGAAATGTTGGGGAAAAAAGGTGTGAGCGAGCGCAAGACGAAAGCGTGCTCAAGAAATTCGATGTAGCTTTTGATCGTGACACTTGAAACACCAAGCGATGAAGCAATGGCGCTGTAGTTGACGACACAAGAATTGACGTCGGCAAGCATGGTAATCAAGCGACGAATCAGAATTGGGCTAGCGCTAAGGCCAAGATCGCGTAGGTCTTTTTCAATGTAGGAAGAAGTGAAGCCGTCGAACCATTCTTTGAACTGACTGGGATTTTTTGCCAAAAAAGCTCTCGGAAAACCACCGCGCAGCAAGTGATGATAAAATTTTTTCGCGCCCACCTCGTCGAAAAAAAATGGGTTCATTTCAAGATAATTTATCCGTCCAGCAAGCGACTCGGACGCATTTTGTAAAATCTCTTTCGAAGCTGAACCAAGAAGAATGAAGCGCGAATTTTTGCGGTTTTCGTCAATCAGATGACGCAGCAAGGGAAAGAGTTGCGGCATTCTTTGCACCTCATCAATAATCACTAAATTTTTTTCATATTGCTGGAGAAAAAACTTCGCATCTTTTGATAATTTTTCGAAGTCAGATGGATTTTCTAAATCGAGATAAATCGCCCGCTTCTTGAATTCTTTGGCAATTCTTTTTACCAGAGTTGTTTTTCCAACTTGCCGCACGCCAAGCAGTGCAACGGCTGGAAAGGATTTTAAACTTTTTGTGATTTTGTTTTTTACTGCACGATTTTTCATAGTGGTGGGTTTTGTAGTCTCGTAATTTTAAAGTTCAATTTTAGATTTGCGAGACTAGAGCCTGTATTCAAACTCAGCGTGCCTCGCTTTTCCGTAAATTTTTGCTCTTTTTTGCGTAAAATTTTTCGTAATATTCCCGATATTGCAAAAAATTTTACGCAAAAATCGCTAAAAATTTCCAAAAAATCGAGGCACGCTGAGTTTGAATACAGGCTCTAGCAAACTCGATTCTTCTCATCCACCAACAGCACTTTCGGCTTAAATTTCCTCGCCTCTTCTTCCGACATTGAGCCGTAAGCAATGACGATTACGTGATCCCCAACCTGCACTTTTCGCGCCGCTGCACCATTGATTTGAACCGCGCCCGAACCGGCTTTAGCAGGAATAACGTAAGTGGTAAAACGTTCGCCATTATTGATGTTGAGCACGTCAACTTTTTCGTGAAGTAAAATGCCGGAAGCCTTGAGGAGATTGCTGTCGATTGAGATTGAGCCTTCGTAATTGAGATCGGCCTTGGTCACGGTGGCACGGTGAATTTTGGCACGCATTAAAGTGAGTTGCATTTGAGATTTTGATTGATTGACGAAGTTGAAATTGACTGGCGGCTCACAAGTTTTTTACAATTATTTTTGCAGATTTTGGTAATTTTTTTGAAAATTACTGATTCGTCTAAAGCCTTGAAATTACTAGCTTTGTAGAGGTTTTTTTGAAAAGTCGCCGCGCGGCGACAATCTTACTTTTTACCAACACAAAAACTAGAAAGTTGGTTTACCACGTCCGGATTTACCAATGTTGAAACGTCACCAAAATCTTTGTCTCCCGCTACAATTTTTTTCAAAATCCGTCGCATTATTTTTCCCGAGCGCGTCTTCGGCAAATCAACAACGAGGAAAATTTTTTCCGGCTTGGCAATGGCGCCGATTTCTTTTTTAATCAGCTCAACAATTTCAGATTTTAATTCTTCATCCGACTTACGCCTAGCGCCTAGCGCCTGACGCCTAATCGCAAACGCGATTACCCCCTCCCCCTTAATCTCGTGCGGCACCCCGATTACCGCTGATTCCGCGACTTCTTCGTGCGAGTTAATCGCGTTTTCGATTTCTGCCGTGCCGAGGCGGTGGCCGGAAACTTTGATTACGTCGTCGGTGCGGCCGATGATTCGGTAGAACCCGTCCTCGCTTTTAAAAGCACCGTCGCCGGCGGAGTAGAAAGTTTTTTCACCCTCACCCCAACCCTCTCCCCTCAAGGGAGAGGGAGT
>CAIYMZ010000097.1 GCA_903927415.1 uncultured Alphaproteobacteria bacterium | reverse complement strand
GGGGATCCAGGAAGCCTTTGAGATCCTGGATCCCCGCCTTCGCGGGGATGACAGCAACTATAAATCAGTCTAATTCCATCCTTCCCCCCATGAACCTCTTCCGCAAAAAAAGCATCTCTGACATCATCGCCAGTGCTAAAAAAAACTCGCTGAAAAAAACTCTCGGTGCCTTCGACCTAATCATGATCGGCATCGGCTGCACAATCGGCACCGGCATTTTTGTCGTGACGGGAATCGCTGCGGCGAAATATGCCGGCCCCGCAATTTCAATCTCCTACGTCATTGCCGCGCTGGCTTGCATCTTCGCCGCGCTGGCCTACGCCGAATTGGCCTCGATGGTTCCCGTCGCTGGCAGCGCCTACACCTACTCCTACGCCGTGATGGGCGAATTCGTCGCGTGGCTTGTCGGCTGGGGATTAATTTTAGAATATGGCATCGGCGCCTCAACCGTTGCGGCAGGCTGGTCGGGCTACATGGTCGGAATTTTAAAATCCGGAGGCGTCATCATTCCAGAATATCTCACCAAAGTTCCGCTCGATGGCGGCATCATTAATTTGCCGGCAATTTTAATCTCGCTCTTCATCGGCTTTTTACTTTTTCGCGGCACCAAAGAAAGCATCACGCTCAATCGCATTTTAGTCGTCACCAAATTAGTCGTAATTTTTTTATTTTTATTCATCGCCACGCCGATGGTGAAAGTTGAAAATTGGACAGACTTCATGCCATTCGGAATCCACGGCGTAATGCTCGGCGCTGCTACAGTTTTCTACGCTTACATCGGATTTGACGCCGTCGCTACTGCTGCCGAAGAATGCAAAAATCCCAAACGCGATTTGCCGATCGGCATCATTGGCTCGCTAATAATTTGCACCGTTCTTTACGTCGCAGTCGCGCTAGTCCTCACCGGAATCGTGCCTTACGAAAGCCTAAATAATTCCGAACCTCTGGCAAAAGCATTGCGCGAAAATGGCAGCAATATTGGTTCAGTCTTGGTCGCAACCGGCGCTGTTGCTGGGATCACCTCAGTTTTATTAATTCTAATTTACGGCCAATCGCGAATTTTTTTCGTAATGTCGCGCGATGGTTTGATCCCTTCAGGTCTCAGCAAGTTGCACAAAAAATTTGCCACGCCTTACCGCAGTGTGCTGCTCACTTGCTTTTCCGTCGCCACCATTTCCGGATTACTACCGCTGCAAGTCCTCAGCCAAATGACCAGCCTCGGCACTTTATTCGCTTTCATCGTCGTCGCAATCGGAGTGCTAATTTTACGCATCACCGAACCAAACATGAAGCGCTCCTTCAGATGCCCAGCGGTTTCCGTAACCGTGCCCCTCGCCGTTTTGAGCTGCGGTTATTTGGTTTACACCTTGCTGCTCGAAACCGGAATCTGGTTCATCTTGTGGATGAGTTTGGGGCTGCTGTTTTATTTTTCTTACGGCTACCGAAAAAGTCCGCTCAATAAATAATCTAATTTTTTAAAATATGCCGATTCATGCGGAAATAAAATACCTCCGCTGGACGAGATACAAACCACTCCAACAAGCGAATAAAAAAAGCAAAATTACCCCGCCCAAAAAGCGGGGTATTTTTTTGCTTGTGAGTTTTTTTGTTGAAGGGAAAAGTAAGATTGTCGCCGCGCGGCGACTTTTTAGAAAAGTGGCTGCAAAGCCAGTAATCTCAACACTTCAGACAAATGCAGATTTCCTTACAAAATTACGAAACTCTCCTTTCCGAAATCCAAAAAATAATTGGCCAAACCGAGCAAAGAATTGTCGCGGATGTCAATCACGAGAAAGTAAAAATGGTTTGGGAAATCGGAAAAATGCTCGACGGACATTTGCTAAAAAATAGAAAAGTTGGCTACGGAGAGCGGTTGGTTTTTCAGCTCGAAAAAGACGTTTTTATTTCGCGAAAAACTCTTTACCGGATGCACGCTTTTTACAAAACTTACCCTATTTTACCCACTAAGGACAAGGGCTTGAGCTGGAGTCACTACAAAAGTTTGATGGTCGTAAAAAGTGACGAGAAGAGAAAATATTTGGAAGATTTAGTGATTGAAAAAAAGTTGGGATCAGGTGATTTGCAGAAAAAAATTTCAGCGGAAAGCAAGCGGAAGAAAAAAATCTCCAAGCCCAAAAATCAGAAATTGAAATTTACGAGAGGCGTACTTTTCACCTACAAACTAGCGGAGTTGCAAGGTTCAGGGAAGACTTTTGTGGATTGTGGGTTTAATGTTTTTGTTGAGGCTCCTTCTCAGAGCCAGCGCTGGACTGGGTTTGTAATCCCGCCCAAACGTTCAGTTCAAAGTAAAAACGGAAACGAAAATGAATGGGAAGACGGGGTTGCAAACCCCGTCTTACAGCGAGGCCTGCAGCAGGTGGTTTCGTCAGTCAAAAACGGCGAAAAAATCTCGCTTCGAAAATCAGAATTAAATCCGAATCAGCTCCACACCTACAAAGCCTACCTCGACAAAGTAGTCGACGGCGACACGCTGCACGTGACTCTGGACTTAGGCTTCAAAATTCGTCACAAGGAAATTCTTCGCCTCGCGAAAATTAATTCTCCTGAAGCGGAAACTTTTGAAGGCAAAAAAAGTTCCGACGAGTTGAAAAAAATTTTGGCCGACGTGCCGTTTCTAATCGTCAAAACCAATAAGACCGACATTTACGGACGCTACGTTGCCGATGTTTTTTTGGCGGGGAAAAGATCCCCCTATTTAGGGGGATCGAGCGAACGCGTTAGCGGCGCGATGGGGGTGAATGATCAAGCTCCAGAAAAAGTTGCGAGTGAGGGAGTGTATTTGAACCAGATGTTGGTTGATGCGGGAGTGGCGGAGGTGTTTTGAGTTGACCCGAGGATAAGCCGAACTCAGTCTATACCGAAACTGATTCAAGATACCGATCTTTAAAAATGGACCCCGCAACAAGTGCGGGGTGACAACTC
>CAIYMZ010000096.1 GCA_903927415.1 uncultured Alphaproteobacteria bacterium | reverse complement strand
TGCCGTAGCTTCCTGGATTGCTTCGCTGCGCTCGCAATGACGAATTTTAAGATCTGCTTCTTGAAGTAGTTTTGGTAGAGCTTTGGGGGTCAAGCCATTCTTTGCAAAAACTCATAGCTCAAATTTTCTGGAACAATCGTGATCGGAGCGTGAATTTTTTTGCCGATTTTTTGGACGATTTTTGGCAATACTGTGTTGTCGGAAAGGGAGTTGTGGGATTTTCCGAAAACTAGCATTGCGCAGTCCGGAGTGAATTTAAGTTCGCGAATAATCTCGGTTGCGATATCGCCTTCACGCACTGAAACGCTTGGCGTGACGTCGGTTTCTTTGCAAACTGAGCTAATCAATTTTTTGATATGTTTTTCGAGCAATTGTCTTTTTTCATTGCCGATGGCTTTGGCTCCGAAGAGGAGATTTTTGTGCGATGCTTCCATTACCGCTAAAATTTGTACGGAAAACCCTGTTGTTTTGGCTTTGTAACAAGCATAGCGCAGCGCAGTTTCGGAGGCATTTGTGGTGTCGATGCAAACAATGATGGTTGGAGAATTTTTTTCGTTACTCATGTGAATTATTTACCGATGAAGCGTGCGAACAAATAGTTAGCTAGCCAACCGGCCACAAGGGCGATCGCTACAGCTAACAGGCCATACAGAAATGATTCCTGATAGGCAAAGTCTAGAATTTTTGCGCTTAGCCCAACTTGATTGACGTAGATTGGGATTGATTGAAATGAGAGCAGAGAGCCTTCGCTGATCAAATAAATTTCAACCGTGTAAATACCTCGTGTGATATTTTTTGGAAAATCCAGCATAACTTTAAACAAGGTTTCATCAAGGAAATCTACCCTGTTAGCGCTGGTGGCGTAAAGTTTATTTTTTTCGAGTTGGTCAACCAATTGCAGCTGAAATTCGTTTTTCTTTTGTTCGTCGTTTTGGTCAGCAATTGGGAATTTGAGGTTGTTTTTGCCTAGCTCTAATTCTGCTAGAAGTTGATCGATTTGTTCTTGGTCATTGAAGGTCGAGAATAGGGAATAAAAACTGTGAGCTTCTTTGAAGCGAACGCGTTTGCCATTGTACCAGACTCCGAGCAATTTTTGTTTTTTTGTGACCACAAAATTTTTTTTCGGACCGCGCACGGTGATGACGATATTTCCCGCGTCACCCTTGGCTCCGAAGAGCAGAATTTTGGCGCCGCGAAATTTGGTATCGATGTTGATTTCGTTGGTAGAAATTCCGGAAATAACAGGATTGGCGTGGCCCGAACTCAAGATAATAAAAAATAAAAATGTGCTGAAAATTGTTCGGATTATCACTTCAGAATTTCGATTATGTAGAGGCTTTTTGGTTCGGTAAATAATACGAAAAGCATTTTGACGCAGACGCCAAGGATTAACAAAGACAAGAAAGAGCGCATGCTGTCAGCATCAACTTTGTATCCAGCGCGATGGCCAAATTGAGCGCCAATTGATGAGCTGATAATCATCAAAAATGCCAAAACAATGTCGACGGTGTTGTTGGTGATCGCTTGCAGAAAGGTGGCATTGCTGGCAATAAAAACGATTTGAAATAGTGACGTGCCGACCACGATGCTTGAAGGCATGCGCAGAATGTAAATCATCGCTGGGATCATTAAAAATCCACCGCCAATTCCCATCAAGGCTACTAAAATTCCGATACCGATGCTTAGCACTACGGGAACGATAATGCTGACCGTGATGTCGGACTTAGGAAAATATGACTTCCATGGCAGGCCGTCAATTTTTTCTAAAAATTTTTCGAGATTGGAATTCTCGGTTTTTTCCCAAGTAACTCCGTATTTTTTTTCGACTAAAGTTTTGACGCTGTCGATCAACATGGTGATGGAAATCGAGCCAAGAAAAATTACGTAAACTAAAGAAACGACTATGTCGGTGTGACCGTTTTTTTGTAAGATTCTGAGAATTGAAACGCCAACAGTTGAACCAATAAAACCGCCAAGAACAAGAAATAAACCCATTTTGATATCTACGCTTCCTTTGCGAATGTGAGCAAGCAAACCGGAAACTGAAGAGGCTATGATTTGGTTGGTAGAAGTTGAAACGGCGATTGCTGGGGGGATTCCGATGAACATTAAAAGTGGAGTTGCCAAAAATCCGCCACCAATTCCAAACATGCCGGCTAGAAAGCCAGTTGCCAGTCCGAGCAATAAAATCACGATGATGTTGACGGGAATTTCTGCGATTGGGAGATAGATTTGGAGCATTAATCGATGATGAGAATTTTTTTATTTTCGGCTTCTAGATTTTCAAAGTCACCAGCCTCTGGAAGCTTGAGTAAGGCCAAGGCATGAAGTTCAGAATTGTGAAAAATTGACGACAGAACTAGGCCAACAGATTTTCCTTCGCAAGAAATTTCAGTGTTTTTTTGGATCGCTTTGCCGTCGGAAATTTTAATGTGGAAAATTTTTTTTCTGATTTGTCCGGTGTGATGTGTTCGAGCCGTTAATTCTTGTCCAACGTAACAACCTTTTTGGTAATCAACCGCATTTAAATCGTCGAAACCAAATTCAAGAATGAAGGATTTTTCGTAGGTTAAATCTTGCTCGCTTTCGGGGATTTTTAGAAGAATACGATTTAAATCGTATTCTAGGCGATAGGCGATAGGTGGTAGGTGATAGGTGTGAGAGTAAAGGCGATGGCCGAGATTTTTATTTCTGGGGTCGGGAAAGGAAGAAGCTGTGTCCTCGAAAGAGTGGAAAATTTTTAGCTCGTCATTTTTCTTAATCTCGACTTCTGCGCGTAATTTGTAAAAATTTAATTTTTTTAGAATTTCATCGCGACGAGAAGCAAGGCAGTCGAGTATCAACTTCTCGCCGATTTCAAAAATAAAAAAATCGTAAAGAAAACGTCCCTGCGCATTTAGCATCGCAGAATAAATCAGATTTTTTTCTGTCGCTTTATTGACGTCGTTAGTGATTAAGCCTTGGAGAAATTTTTTGCGGTCGGGGCCGGTGATTTCAAGGATTGAGCGATTAAGCATTTAGCATTTGTTTCAAATTTTTTTCCAACTTCTTCAAATCAACCATCAAACTTCCCTGATGAAAATCTTTAACCAAACTTTTTTCTCCCATTTTGCATTCTTGATAAAAATATTTTATGCCAAGCATAGCGGCGAGTTTGTAATAGTCGGTGATGGGCTTGATCTGATCTGGAGCTGTCGCCATTTCTAAAACTGATGCTCCTTCCGACATAAATAAAAGATTGGTAAGTCCTGCGCCGTGAGGGCTGACGAGATATTTTATTTTGGAGCAAATTGCGATTTGTTCGTCGTAAGAAAAATGCTCAGTGATGATTTTTTTAAAGCCATATCTTGAGAGCAAATCCACCACTTCTTCCTCATTTTCAACGAAACGCAAAACTTGTTCTTGGCGCGAAATATAAATTTTTTCACCAAAATCTAGAGTTGATTTTTGATTTTGTAGTGAGGCTTTTCTGATTTCTTGAAAGGCATCCGGATAATGTTGTGAAGCAGTTACAAATGCTAATTCAGCAACCTTAATATTCGACTTTCTTCGCAAAAAAACGATTTGATTTTTTTTAATTCCGAATTTTTTGAGCGAGGGTAAAACGAATTTGTAGCACTGATATTTTTTTGGCAGGAATAGAAGTGAATTTGCGATGAGATTTTCTTTCTTCAAAATCAAAAGTTTTCTTAGTGCGAAAATATGCCAGTGGTAGTAATTGCTAGTCCATTCATCGGTGATGAGGAGAAATCTTTTTTTGCTAAAATTAAATTTCGGAAAAATGAATTTGAAAAAAAAGCGGAAACCTCGGCGATATTTTTCATAATTATCGCTGATGCAGCTTTCTTTAAAAATTTTGAAATAGTTGAAAATAACAGAATTGGTGCTGATGCGGACGTTTTTTAAAAAATTAATTTTTGCCGCTGGACAAATTTCAATTGGAACATTTTTAAAAATATCGAACTCTGAATTTTTTTCGTCAAAATTTTCTGGTTTCGGATATTCGTAATTGATTGTTTCTTGGAGGGTTTGCATTTTATTTTAAAAAAATTCCAAAGAGAAAAAATAAATTTGCACATGAAAATTTTAAACGCAATTCACGCTCAAAGCATTGGCGGAGTTGATCAGGTTTTTCGGAATTACACCGAAATTTTAACAGCCAATGGACATGAAGTTGCGCTGCTAATTTCTGCTAATGGTAATGAAAATTATGGCGCCAGAAAGATTTTTAAAATGCAAAATTCTTCACAGATTTTTGATTGCTTTCATCTTTTTTTTATATTGCTGAAATTCAGGCCAGATGTGATGTTGTGCCATTCAAATCGCTTGATGAAATGGATGAGAATTTTGAAGTTTTTTTCTTCGGTAAAATCGGTTGCGGTGAATCACGGAATTAGTTTTAAAAATTCACTTCACTGCGATTACGTCATAAGTATCAATCAACAAATTGCCGATTTAGTTTCTGCAGCCGGCTTCGATAAAATCAAGTCCCTAGTGCTTCCAAATGCGATTAAGGTTGATCAAAAATATCGGAAAAAAGTTTTAAAAAATCCGCCAAAAATTGGAATTTATGGACGGTTAGAGCCGCGAAAAGGTTTCGATATTTTAATAAAAGCTGGCGAAATTTTAGCAAAAAATGGGCGTGATTTTTGTTTTAAAATCGGAGGCTTTGAAGTGCCTGGGAGTTATGGCTGGTATGCGATCAAAGACTCAGCAAAAAATCACGGAATTTTCGAAAAATGTGAATTTGTCGGAACTGTTTTGGACAAGAAAAAATTTTTCGAAGATGTTGATATTTTTTGCGTTCCCTCCCGCGAAGAGCCGTTCGGATTAGTAATTTTGGAAGGATTTTTATTTTCAACTTTGGTGATTTCTTCCAATAGCGATGGCGGAAAATTCTTAATCGAACATGAAAAAAATGGCCTGTTATTTTCGAATGGAGATCATGCCGATTTAGCAAAAAAAATTGAAAGCATTTTGGATAATTCTGAAATTTATCCAACTCTAACCGACCAAGCATATTTGCGGCTTGAAAAAGAATTTTCTTTTGATTTTCTGTCGCAAGAAATGAATAAAATTCTAAAAAAAATTTCCCAATAAATGCTCCAAAAAATCTTTTTATTCATCGTGATTTGCGGCCTATCTTCTTGCAGTATTTTAGCTGAGCCAATGCCGAAAAGCTGGCATTGGGGTGTGAAGCCACGTCCTTTAACGGGGGTCAGAAATTTCCCCTCAACCGATAGTGAATATGGAAAAGGTTTTAAAGATGGTTGTAACTCTGCTTGGGATGCGAGTTCCAAAGGCCTTCTTTCAGATATTAACGACAGAAAATTTGACTTTAAGCGCATGATAAAAAGTGGAGATTATAACACTGGTTGGTGGGATGGGTTTGAGCAATGCACCTATCTTCTCGACTGGGATGTCTTATAAAACTTATGCGAAGCCTACCTTTTGCTTCGAATTTCTACGGTTCAAAAAATTTTTGAAACGCAGAATTTCTTTGCAAAAGCGGCTTTGCATAAGTTTTAATAAACTCGTAAACAAAGTTCTAAAAAAACGTGAAAATATTTTTTGTAATCTCAACCCTAATTCTTTTTTGTTCCGCATGTCGAATGCCAGATAATTTCGGATTTTATCAGCCTGTTACGATGGAAATATCGGTTCCTGATGGTCCGCCAGAATATAAGGCAGGCTGGCATGCTGGATGCAAAACTGCCCTAAGCAATAAAGCCTTTGCTAATGCTTCTGTTTACCAAGATGACAAAGGAGCGACATTTGGTAGTGGTGCTCACAATCACGATCCAATGTATCAAACTGCTTGGGGTCAGGCATATTTTGCTTGCTACACAACTGTTTCTGAGTTTGTGCTTAGGCCTTCTACGCAACATTCTCCGCTAGAGTAACCAATCTAAAATTATGAAAAATTTTGCTGAAAAAATTTTTGTTATGATTTTTTTTGTGGGCTCTTTTTTAGTCATCACATCATGCCAAAAAAGAATGGCGAATTTTTTGCCAGCTAGGGCGGACAAGGAAATGACGTTCAAGGAGGGAGAAGTGTCGCCAGAATTTAAGCAGGGATGGGATGACGGTTGCGAGGTCGGAATGGCTGGGGGAAGCAACACTTTTTACCAAATGTTTTATCGCAATAACGTAGTAGATGGGTATAAAATGACGAGCTCTCCAGATTACAAAGCAGGTTGGGGAAATGCTTTTTGGTTTTGCTATCGTACGGATTGGACAAGACAAAGAAGCTCGATTTGGGGTTCTGTATTTAGTGGGTATAGATGAAAATCATAAAATTTTTCTCTCTCATAATTTTTTTAGAACTAAGTGGCTGTAAGTGGATTACAACTGCCACAACTCCAGTTCTCATGTTTTCTAATGTCAAGGTTCCTGATGGTTCACCAGCATTTCAAAAAGGGTTTAGGGCTGGATGTGAAACAACACTTTATTCTCGGGGTAATGTGTGGTTCCGCACTCGTTACAAATACAATTACGATCCAAAAATGATTGGGAATCCGGAATATCGCTTCGGTCACTCCAGAGGTTATTCCGCTTGTTTCCACGCTATTGTTGGTGCTAACCAATCGTCATTTGATCGCTATATCGCACCCGGAACCCCAGCTGGTGGCGGGTTTGGTTACGGTGTTTTTGATACTAAGGCTGTAGATATCGGTGGTGCTTGGGGTGGATTTTTTGGAGATTCTGGAATACAAAACATTTTCAACATGAGTGAGGGTGGGATGAATGGTAATTTTACGCTCTTAAGTGGAGGCGGAGGTAAAGGAGCATTATCAGATAATCCGCTTTGGGCTGGTGGTTCAAGCGGACAATTTTTTGGACAGTAACAATGTTTAAAAATCTTCTCACAATCTGTTTAATTTTTTCCATCACTTCCTGTGCAAAAAATTGGTATAAACCGATGGGGCAACTGCTGTTTAGCCACATGCCAAAAGATGGATCTCCTGGATTTCAATTGGGGTGGATTCACGGATGTCAATCTGGAATGGGTTCTGGATTTGGCAGCAGCGTATTTATGAATTTTTATTCCTGGAGTCGAGATCCCGACATCACTTCAGTAAATCCTGATATTTCAAAAATCAGAGCGCGTTACAAAACTGAATTAAAAAATATTGATTGGAATAACGAAGCTGAGATCAAAAAAAATTTTAGCGATTATAACACGATTTTTTGGGGCGCTCACGCTTTTTGTCGACACTCTTTGCTTGGCATGCAACAAACAGCTAACATGGCACCACCTATTCCGGGAGATGAGCGTTATGTTCCTGGAGCGGATAATCTAGGCAGCGTTTGGAGATTGAACGGCAGAGGTGATGTGCGCATTGGAAGTCCAGTAGGCGGCGGTTTTTGGTAAATCAGCGCGTCTTTTTCTTTGCGGTTTTTTTTCGTGATTTCTATACCCGCTCAAGTTGAAGACACCGATTTCCTTTTCAGCTTTCTGGACCCCGCAACAAGTGCGGGGTGACACTGAGTATGAGTTGTCACCCCCGAGTATGAGTTGTCACCCCCGAGTATG
>CAIYMZ010000095.1 GCA_903927415.1 uncultured Alphaproteobacteria bacterium | reverse complement strand
TTCAAAATTCAAAAAATACCAGCAAAAAATGACAAAAAATCCAGCAGCACTTGCCGTAAATAATTACCAGCAACTTCTTACGGCAATTAGAGAAAAAATTTCGCAGACGCAGGAGAAAATTTTTAAAATTACCACAAGACAGAAAGTAAAAATGGCGTGGGAAATCGGGCAGAAAATTGACCAACATCTTGAGCTCAATGAAGGCTCTGGCTACGGCAAAAAAATATTTTCTAAACTTGCTGACGACGTTTTGATTTCAGAAAGAGCGCTCTACCAAATGCACGCTTTTCACCAAACCTACAAAAAACTCCCTAAAGATAACGAGCATTTGAACTGGAGCCACTACCGCCTGCTCGCTGGAATCAAGGCGTCAAGCCAGCGCAAATATTTGGAAAATTTAGCGCGAGAAAATTTTTGGGATTCGGATCGGTTGCAGATTGAGGTGAGTAAATCGAAAGGTGTGAAGCAGGGATCAGCGCAGGACTCAATGCAGGATGGGGTTTGTAACCCCGTCCTCACGTTCAGTTCAAAATCAAATCAGGACATGAAAGTGGGGACTGGGTTACAAACCCAGTCCCGCGCTGGGTCTAGCATGGCAACAAAGAAAAATAAAAAACTCAACCCCACCCGCGGAAAATTATTTTCCTACAAAATCGCCAAGCTGCCAAATTCAAAAAATTATTTTTTTGACTGCGGTTTTGGAATTTTTACCAGAGCCGACAAACTCTTGCCCAAAACGCTTCGCAAAGAAAATCAAATTGTCTTTGTTGAAAAAAATTCCGACAAATTTCTCGTCAAAAAATCGGCAATTCTGCCGAAAAAAATCCACACTTACAAAGCCGATCTCAAGCGCGTAATTGACGGCGACACGTTGCTTGTAGTTCTTGATCTTGGCTTCGAAATTTTTCACAGCGAGAAACTTCGTCTCGCCAACATCAATGCCGCTGAACTCAATACTGACGCTGGTAAAAACAGCGCGAAGATTTTGCAAAAAATCCTCAAAGACGCACCTTTCCTAATCGTCAAAACCAATAAAACCGACATTTACGGGCGATATGTTGCGGATGTTTTTCTGCCGCAAAAAAAGTCAGAAAAAGATTTGCAAAAAGTTGCTGATGGTGGGATTTATTTGAATCAGCTACTGTTTGATCGTGGGGCGGTAGTGGTTTTTTAACTCAATTTAAAAATTACAAAAACATGAAAATCGAAAAAATCTCAATCGGCAAAGACGCTCCTAACCAAGTCAACGTAATCATCGAGGTGCCGATGAATGCTGATCCGGTGAAGTATGAAATGGACAAGGATTCCGGCGCGATTTTCGTCGACCGCTTCATTGCCACGCCGATGTATTACCCCTGCAATTACGGCTTCATCCCGCACACTTTGTCGGATGATGGCGATCCGTGCGACGTGCTCGTGATCTCAGATTTTCCCGTCGTTCCGGGTGCAGTAATCGCCGTAAAACCCGTCGGTGTTTTGATGATGGAGGACGAAAAAGGGGGAGACGAAAAAATTCTCGCAGTGCCTGCGAAGAAGCTAAACTCGCAGTTCGAAGCCATTGAATCTTACGAAGAATTACCAGCAAATCTAATCGCCAAAATCAAACATTTCTTCGAGCATTACAAAGATTTGGAAAAAGGAAAATGGGTGAAAGTCACAGGCTTCGAAGGTGCGCAAAAGGCGCGGGAGTTGATTTTGGAAGGGATTGAGAGGAATAAAAAATAAAATTTATGTCTAGAATAACAGTGCCTGCACCGTCATCAGAGCATTCAGAGGTGGTAAAGGTAGTTGAGAATTTAATTGCAAAAATATTGAACGACGATGTTGATCTAGATGATGAGTTGAAGGCGATAATTATTAGCTTGGGTCCGGATTTCATAAATCACCCAAATGCTGTCGAACTAGGATACACCTTACTTCACGCGGCTTACGTGGCTAATAATTCTGGTTTGGTTAATTTTCTGTTAGAGCAGGGAGCTGATCTTGAGGCTAGAGATGAGCTTGGTGAAAGACCGGAAGAAAAAAGTGAAAATTATCGTCATGCAAAACCTGCGACACGAACTTCTCTAGTTTTTACACTTGGTGGTGAAGAACTTTCTGACATTGAAGGTGCGGAAGAATATGATCGTGTTGTAGCGCTAGCGAAGGAACGCGAAAAACTTGCTGCAGAGCTTGAGGAACTCGGAAAACTTTCTGTAGAGCTTGCGGAACGCGAAAAACTTTCTGCAAAGATGAAGGAACGCGAAAGAAAATTATTGTCGAAAATATCGGAGAAGGATGAAGATCAGCAAAAAGCAAAGCCACTAACAGCTGCAGCAGCACTAAAAATTGAAATCGACACTCATCCAGACGATATCACCGCAGCATTTTTAACCAATATGCTGAAGCAGTTGAGTGAGGTTGAGTATCGCGAGATACTCAATCATGTTATGGAAAAATCGAATGAAGCGTTCATAAAAAATATTTTTGATCTGGCGCCACCAGCTATGTCCGCAAAGATGCTTAGATGGGATAATTACGCCGCGTTCAGAAAATGTTCTAAAAGAGGTAATCTGGAAGTTGTGGGATATCTTTTTGACAAAATACCAGAAGCAGAGCACCTAAAAATGATAGGCAGTAATTCTAACTACGCGTTGCGAATGGCTGTAGAAAGCGGTCATGATGAAATTGTTCCATTAATTCTTAACAGAATATCAAAAGAAAATTGTGAGAAAATAATTCAAGAAACATTGTGGAGCGCTGCAGAGCTTGGTCAGACAGATGTCATGAAATATTTCATGGAAGTGATGTCGAAAAAGGATCGCTTAGAAAAGCTGTGTCGTGATGAGTATAAAATGCTAAGACTTGCTGCAAAATCTCAGAGTAAAGAAATTCTAGATTTTATTCTTGAGCCACTTGCGGAACTAGATCGTCACCAAGCAATTAAAATGGCGTTAATAAGCGCGATGCAAAATGAAGAAGAAGATGTTAAGAAAAATCTTTTTGCATTATTGCCGGAAGTTGTTCGTAAAGAAATCATCGATCGCCAAGCGTCGGAGTTTGAAGACTCGCAGAGTGATATCATAAATGCTGCGGCAAATGGTGAGTTAGATCATGTGATGGAGTGGATTGATGGGTGCCGAAAAGAAGATCGTCAAAAATTAATCGATTATGCATTCAACGCCGCGGCAGAAGCTGATCAATTCAATATTCTAAATCATTTTGCTGCAGTTATTCCAAAAGAAACTCTTCAGAGAATGGTCGAAGAGTTGAGTGAGTTGGAAGACGAGGAGGGTGAAGAGTTTCAAGTGATATTGTCGGACAAAACAAAAGTTTTTTTAAATGTAATTTTGCCGCTAGGGATTGCGGGTGGAACTCATTTAGAGATTGATTCCGAAGATCTTGAACTAGCAGAATCAGTAGAAAAATTGGAAAAATTCAAAGAGATAAAACGAAAGTTGATTGACGAATTTACAGCGACGGACCATGAAAATCCTGAAGCTAAGGCAAATGAAATAATGGTTACGTTGTTGAGTGATGATGAAAAAAATCTCAATGAAATGCGTGAATATTTTGAATCTTGTGAAGAGCTGTTTGGCGAAATTCCTGACGATAAATTTAATTGGTTCGAAACTGCGGAAGAGCGCGATGCGGTTTTTGCAGCGGTTCAGCAAGAATTTTTGAAAGAAGAGTGTTCGGAGGAAGAAGAGTTGGAAGAGGAGGAGGTGGGAGAAGGGCTGGTGGTAGTGAGTTCAAGAAAACGTAGCAGAAGTGACGATCATTCTCCTTCTGCTGCGGCAAGAAAAGCGAAGGCGGCTAGGACTGTAGGGATTGTCAAAGAAGGGGCGCGTTGATTTTTGCTCAAGAACTCTGATCCCGTGCGGGACGGAGTTTGTAACTCCGTCCCAAAGTTCATGTCTAGCCGAACAAATGCATGAACATGAGGTCAGCATTACAAATGCCGACCTGCATAGGGCGAGTAGATCGCTGATAGAGTTGTTTAAAAAAATAAGGAGAAAATATGTCAAGAGAATTAGAAAAGCCTTTAATTCAGCTGTCGCTCATGAAGTTGCGCGGGCAAATAGAAAAAGGGGATCTTGATAAAATGTCATATGAAGGATTGATTCTCGAAACGAAAACAGAGATCGGAGATTATCGCATGATCACAAAAGATGTTTTAGAAAAAATGATGCCACTAATGAACCTCATCTATAGCCATGAAAAGGCTTTGAAGGAGCGGCATGGGGAAGAGTTTAGGCGTGAGGATAGTGACTCTTTTGCGATTCTTAATCTAGTATTAGAAAAAACCGAAGGGCTATCAGAAGAGGAGAGGAAAGGATTTTGCAATGGATTAGCCGATAAGTATTTAGGCACTCCTGCCCATGTAGTTAGGGTTAGGCCGCATGCATCCAGAGCGGGACAAGTGCCTTCTAGTAGTGGTTGTTGTTCGATTCAATAATCTGTGAACGGAGTTATACCCATTCAAGTTGAAGAAACCGAACTCATTTTTTGAGTTCGTCATTGCGAGCGTTAGCGAAGCAATCCATGTATTCAGAGCATCTGGATTGCTTCGCTAGCGCTCGCAATGACGGAACTTAAGATCGGTATCTTGAATCAGTTTTGGTATAGCTCTGTCCAACACATTACTAAACCTCATCCACTTTTTTCCCCGCAATTTTTTCTTTCAAAACCGCATTAACTTTTTGCAAAACCAGATTCTCCGCTGCTTTCCCCAACTCCTGCTGAGCCAATAAAATCACATCTCGCGAGGTTTTTTCTTTAATTGCATTTTCCAAATTTTTTAATTTCTCAGCGATTAAATTTTTTTCTGCGCCAGTAAAATTCTCCAAATCTTTTTTAATGATCACCACGTCTTGAGCCGCTTCTGTCGCGGCTTCGATGAGCAGACGTTTTTCAATGTCGGCCCCAGAATTTTTTAGTGAATCGAGCAACATTTTTTTCACCTCATCCTCGCCTAAAGAGTGAGTAGGGCGTACCTCGATTTCTTGTTTTGTTTTTGTGAATTTTTCTTCAGCGGTGACTGTGAGTAATCCGTCGGCGTCAATTTTGAAAGTGACTGCAACCCGTGCCATTCCTGCTTTCATCGGCGGGATATTTTTTATTTCGAAATTGGCGAGGGAGCGGCAGTCTCTGGCAAGTTCGCGCTCGCCTTGCAGGACGTGGAATTTCATTCCGGTTTGATTGTCGGCGTAAGTCGTGAATTCTTTGCTGTAAGCCGTTGGGATTGTTGCGTGGCGCGGAATAATTTTGTCGACAATCCCGCCCATCATTTCGATTCCGAGTGAAAGCGCGGTGACGTCGAGCAAAAGATTTCCCCCGTGTCCACTGAGATTGTAAGCCTGCCAAGCCGCGCCAGCAGCGACGATGCGGTCGGGGTCGATGTGGTCGAGAATTTTTTTCTCGCCAAAAATTTCTGCGAGTTTTCGGCGGACGAGAGGAATTCGCGTTGAACCACCAACGAGGATGACGCCTTTAATGGCGCTGGTTTGCAGGTCTAGGTCGTCGAGTAAATTGCGAGTGAGGGTGAAAGTTTTTTCGAGTTTTAGGGAGATTAGGTTTTCGAATGCTCCTCGGTCTAATAACCCTCCCCTTGAGGGAGGGTCGGAGAAGGCGACTAGCGCGGTAGCGCTGGCGCCTGATCCGGGGAGGGGTTGAGTTTGCGATGAGACTTGAGTCGAACTCGACCCCTCCCCGAGTCGCTTCGCTCCTCGACCCTCCCTCAAGGGGAGGGTGATTGGCACTGAATTTTGTTTCGACAACTCCTCCTTAATCCTCCGCGCCTCCTCACGACTCACGCCCAACTCCCCAACAATCGCCTCATCAAAATCATCCCCACCGAGCTGATTATCCCCCGCAACCCCAAGCACCTTAAAAACCCCTTTCTGCATTTTCAAAATCGACACATCAAACGTCCCGCCACCTAAATCGTAAACGCAATAAATCCCTTCCGAAGAATTTTCTAACCCGTAAGCAAGTGCGGCAGCAGTGGGTTCGTTGACCAGCCGCACAACTTCCAAATCCGCCAAATTCGCCGCAAGTTTCGTGGCATTTTTTGCCGCTTCGTCGAAATAAGCCGGAACCGTAATTACAGCTTTCCGTATTTGCACATCGTCACCCTGAGCTTGTCGAAGGGTTTTCTCGGCGATTTTTTTTAATTTTTTTAGAATTTCCGCCGCCACTTCTTCCGGCCGGATTTTTCTGTCGCCAACATCAACGCGCAGATCCTTGTCTCGTCCCATCAGCCGCTTGATTGAATGAATTTCTTTGTCGCCATATTTTACGACAGAGGGGATAATTTCTTTTCCAGTTTCATCAGCGAAAAATTTTACTTTTTCATTTTCAACGACAGCGACGAGCGAGTTGGTCGTGCCTAAATCAATGCCGATGATGACTTCTGCGGCACCGCGATCTGATTGGTTTTGTCCTGGTTCTTGGATTTGTAGGAGTGCCATTTGTTTTTAGTTTTCTGGACCCCGCACTTGTTGCGGGGTCCATGTTTACAATTTCCGTTTCCGAATTTTTAAATCTTCCGTCGATTTTTTTAAATATTTCGCCTTCACCAAAAACTGTGCTGCGAGCTGAATTTCACTGCTGCCAAAACATTTCACTGCCGCCGCAATCAAAAATTTAATTTCAGAATTTAACTTCACGCGCAGCTCATCCATTTCATTTTTATCCACCATTTCCGCGATTTTTTCCTGCAACGCAAGCACACGCTCAAGCGTTGCCACATCAACCTTCACCGCCTTCTCATCATTTTGAATATCTACGCCATTTAGTTTCAAAATGTAACAAGCGCGCGCAAAATCGTCGGACAAAATTTTGTAAGCCGCGTTAATTTCAATCGAGAGAGAAATGTCACCAGAGCTTGAAATATCTGGGTGAAACTGGTTCTGAAATTCCAAATATTTTTTTTCGAGCGCGGTTTGGTCAACAAAAAAATCAACAGGAATAGAAAATAATTCGAAAAAATTTTTCATTTTTTGGGGAGTAAAATGTTACTTCGTGGCACTCGTCATCGCGTTAGCGTGACCTCCCCCTTATTAAGGGGGATGGGGGGGGGTTGGTCATACTTTAAACGATTCCCCACAGCCGCAGCGCCCCTTCTCATTTGGGTTCACGAAGTCGAAGCCAGAAGTTAAATCGTCAGTTTTGTAAATCATTTCGCTGCCGATTAAAAACATCGAAGCCTTGGGATCGATGAAAACTGTCACGCCGTCACGCATCACGACGTCGTCGAATTTGGAAATATTTTTTTCCTTCACGGCGTATTCGATTGTGTAGCTCATGCCAGAGCAGCCGCGGGTTCGCACGCTAACTTTGATTCCTTCGCAGGGTTCTTTTCGTGCGGTAAGCATCTCTTTTATTTCCGCCAAAGCCTTGTCGGTGATGGTTAGGTAATTGACGATTGGGTTGGTAAAATTGAAAAGAGTCATTGTTTTGAAAATGCTAGACCCCGCAACAAGTGCGGGGTGACAAGTTTGGAGTGTGAGGTGATAAAGTCTTAAATTCTTACTCTAAACTTGTCACCTCGTCTTACTCTAAACTTGTCACCTCGTCTTACTCTAAACTTGTCACCCCGCACTTGTTGCGGGGTCCAGAAATTTAAGAATTTTTATTTTTTTTGTAATCCTCAATCGCGGCCTTGATTGCCTCTTCCGCAAGCACCGAGCAGTGAATTTTTACCGGCGGCAGTGAGAGTTCCTGCGCGATTTGAGAGTTAGTAATTTTCGCCGCCTCGTCGATTTTTTGGCCTTTAATCCATTCGGTGGCAAGGGAGCTGGAGGCGATCGCACTGCCACACCCAAAGGTTTTAAAGCGTGCATCCTCAATCACGCCACCATCAGAAACTTTAATTTGCAATTTCATGACATCGCCGCAAGCGGGCGCACCGACTAGGCCGGTGCCGATATTTTTTTCTGTTTTGTCGAATGATCCAACATTTTGCGGATTTTCGTAATGGTCGAGGAGCTTTTGGGAGTAGGCCATATTGCTATTTATTTAATTTTTTAATTCTGCTTTTGCTGAGTTTTTTATTTTCAGAATTCACTTTTCTTTCGAGCTTTTTGATGTCTTTTTCTGCCGGTAATTTTTCCGGATGAATGCCGCTGCGAAGTAGAGTTTCTCTGACTTCGCGATTACTTTTTACATGTTCGCCGGTGATTTTTATTTCACCATTTAGGTCGGATTTTTTGACGTTAAAATTGGTGATTTCAGCGGCGAAGTCTTTAGCCTTGATTGTGATTGTCGGAAGAAAATCTGCCAGTGCTCTTGGATTTGGAACGCCAAGTCTTGCTTTCATTTCGTTAGTGCCGAAGCCACCGAAAAGTGCAGTGTCGCCTTTAGCGCGGATGCGTGCGAAGCCTTTGTCATCAACGCCTCGCTCGTATAAAATTCCCGAAAGTTCTTTTTCGGTTTTTGTCGATTCTTTTTGTGCCGCGATTCTTTCTTGTAGTGCTAGTCTTTCTTCGAGCAGTTCTTGTTTGCACGTTTGAATCGCAAAATAAGTTTGGGCAAAAGCGATTTCTTCTTTTTTTGAGTCACCATTTTGAGCCACGAGATAGCCAGCATAGCGGCTTAGCATAATATCATTGACGCTGCGTTCAGTGTTTGAGCCTATAGAGACCATTTTGTCGACGTCGACAAAATGGTCGGATGGTAGTATTTTCGCGGCTTCACAGGCTTGCTTTGCTTTTGCAATTACTGCCGAAAAATTTCGCCAATGCTCGTAGCCCAAAAGTTTTTGCAGCTCTCTCGCATACCAAAACTCCGTTCCGTCACTGGTCTCTTGCCTGATTTCGTCGAATAATTCGGTAAATTTTTTCACGTCTTCTTTTTTCATAGGTTTGGTTTTTTGGTTGGTTAGTGCGATTTCCAGTTAATCGATTTGATGTCGACACCATCCTGCATCATCTCCCAGAGCGGGCTGAGGGCGCGGAGTTTGTCGATTTTTTGGTTGAGTAGATTAATTGCGAAATCGATTTCTTCGTCTGTGGTGAAGCGGCCGATGCCGAAGCGGATGGAGGTGTGGGCGAGTTCGTCTTCGACGCCGAGTGAGTGCAAAACGTAAGACGGCTCGAGGCTCGAAGAAGTGCAGGCCGAGCCGCTCGACACCGCTAAATCCTTGATCGCCATGATCATCGATTCGCCTTCGATTCCGGCGAAGGAGAAATTTAAATTTCCCGGCCAGCGATTTTCTTTGTCGCCATTGAGGTAGATGTGCGTTGACTTCATCACGCCGTCAGAAAGTTTTTTGCTGAGCCTAGAAATGTGGGCGAAATCTTTTTCCATTTCGTTTTTGGCGATTTTTGCAGCGAGGCCGAGTCCGACGGCGAGTGGCGTTGGCACTGTGCCAGAGCGGATTCCCCGCTCTTGTCCGCCGCCGGAAAAAATTGGTTTAATGCGGACACGCGGTTTGCGACGAATGTAAATCGCGCCGATTCCCTTGGGGCCGTAAATTTTGTGGCCGGAGATGCTCATTAAATCGACATTCATTTTTTCAACGTCGAGCGGAATTTTTCCGAATGCTTGCGCCGCGTCTGTGTGAAAAAACGCGCCTTTTTTGCGGCAAATTTTTCCGATTTCGGCGAGTGGTTGAATGACCCCAATCTCGTTATTGACGGCCATTACGGAGACCAAACAAGTTTTGTCGGTGATTGCAGCTTCGAGTTGATTGAGGTCGATTAATCCGTTTTTTTGGACGGGGAGGAATGTGACGTTGAAGCCCTCTTGTTCTAAGTCGCGCGCTGAATTGATTACGCATTTGTGCTCAGTTGCGACTGTGATTACGTGATTTTTTTGCGCGCCATAAAACCGCGCCACGCCTTTAACGGCAATGTTGTTCGACTCTGTAGCGCCCGAGGTAAAAAAGATTTCTTTCGGGTCGGCATTGATTAAATCCGCCACTTGTTTGCGTGCAATTTCGACGAGCTCTTCCGCCCTCCAACCCAAGCTGTGCGTGCGTGAATGCGGATTGCCAAAATCATTTTTCATGCAGTCAGTGACGGCGGTAATCACGCGCGGATCCATTGGGGTCGTGGCTTGGTAGTCGAGGTAGAGGGGAAGATTGATGGTCATAATTTATTTTTTTTCTCAGTCTAATCACCCTCCCCTTGAGGGAGGGTCGAGGAAAACAGCCAAACGGAGTTTGGCCTGTTTGACTCGGGGAGGGGTGTGAGTTTGGCTTAAGTCTACAGCC
>CAIYMZ010000094.1 GCA_903927415.1 uncultured Alphaproteobacteria bacterium | reverse complement strand
TTTGTCACCCCGCACTACAACTTTGTCACCCCGCACTTGTTGCGGGGTCCATTGCGATAGAATCTTTGCAATCAGCGCAAAATAAATTTCTGTTTTTCCGGAGCCAGTAACGCCGTCGAGTAAAGCTATAAAATGGCTGCTGCCTTCACGCGAAATCTCCCCAACAATTTCCTCCTGCCTCTCACTCAATTTTTTCAGCGAAAATTTTTCTGCATCTACCATTTGCACCAACCCTTCCGGAATTTTTTTCACTTTGTCCGAATTCAAAATCCCAATAAATGCCCTCAGCACCAACCCGCGACTGGCAAGGTTATACGCCGCAATCGCCTCAATAAATTCTAACTGCTCTCGCGAAAATTTTACCCGCGAATTTTTCTCCAAAGTTTTTTTAATCTTCTCCAAAGGAACGCTGACAACCGACAACCGACAACCGACAACCACCCCCCAAATCTCTTTCCTCCCAAAAGAAACCCTAACCACATCGCCAATTTCAACCCCAATTTCATCCAGATAGGTGAAGGGTTCGTCAAGTGCTAGCGGCAATAAAACTTGGACGAAATTTTTTGACATGATCGGTTGATAAAAGAAATTTTTGCGCATTAAATTGCGGGCGTTCACCAAACAGTTCCCGCCTCCAAAATTCAACAAACTAAAAATTATGAAATTTTTTATCGACTCGGCGGAAATCTCTGAGATCAAGGAAATCGCGGCTTACGGACTGCTCGACGGCGTCACCACGAATCCGAGTTTGATCGCAAAATCCGGTCGCAAATTCAAAGAAGTGATCGCCGAAATTTGCGCCGTAGTTTCAGGGCCAGTCAGCGCTGAAGTCGCTGCCACCGATTACGAAGGCATGATTCGCGAAGGAGAAATTCTCGCCAAAATCGCAAAAAATGTTTGCATCAAATTGCCGCTTACAATGGACGGGCTCAAGGCCTGCAAATATTTTTCCGACAAAAAAATTCAAACAAATGTCACGCTTTGCTTCTCCGCCGCGCAAGCAATCTTGGCCGCAAAGGCGGGAGCAACTTTTGTTTCACCATTCGTGGGAAGGCTTGATGACGTTGGTCAGGACGGACTTGGACTGATCGAAGAAATCTGTCAAATTTATTCCAATTACCCAAATTTCAAAACCGAAATTCTCGTCGCTTCAATCAGACATCCAATCCACATCACCGCCGCCGCAAAAATGGGTGCTCATGTTGCAACCATACCTGGCAAGGTTTTGAAGCAACTTGCAGCACATCCGCTGACTGAAAAAGGTTTGGAAGTTTTCGTGAAAGATTGGGCTTCGACTGGGCAGAGGATTGATTGATGAGCAGACCGGATTCTCCTCGCGATTCTTCAGACTTCTTGCCATCTAGCTTTGCAGAACTTTCTTTCGATCCTGAATATAAAAATGCCGTAGGAAAAATTGCCGCTTCCACAGTCGTTTGGATGTTTCTTGCGGCAGTTTTCGCCGTTGCATCTGATATACTTCAGCCACTATTGCCTCGTAATACAATCAGACCAATTGCAGCAGTGGTCCTGCCTATTTTTTATTTGGTAGGCTGCGCTCGCATTCTTGGAAAAGAGGCGGCATTAAGAAAAGATCGATTAGAAGATGCTAAAGCAAAATCTGTAATTTTGGCAGGAGATGTTCCGGAAATTGCAGTGACAAAGTATGCGCTCGAAGCTTCTGTATGCTCAAGCAACCTATGTGCCGAAGGTTTGCTAACGAATGTTTTGCCAGATGATGCAACGGAAAAAGATTTGATTGAGGTGTTAAATTACGCCTGCTTAGCAACCAAAACCATTGATAAAAAATTTGTTGATACAGAGGAAAAGAGGAGAGAATTTTCAGATGTAAAAGATCTTTTTACGCGGGGAATTCCTACTTTTGCAGACAGCCCTACGATTAAAAATCAATCATTGCTTCAAATCATACTCATTGCCTCAACACTCAGAAAATTGCACAGTCTACAACATCCTACGGATGGATCGGAAGCAAAATTTGCTTCGATTAACCTAGAATCTTTGAACGAAAAATTTGTAAATTTTTGTGAAAAATTACAGTTCGAAGGAAGTTCGGAAGATGCTGTAGAGCAAGAGTCTCAAAATTTCCGCGATAAATTCTTTTTGCCAGTGCTTGCTTTTGTTGGGTATGGTTCCATTGAATTGGATAGAGTGGAGGAGGTAAGAAAGGCTCTTGCATCTAGTGGAGTAAGGGCAGTTGAACACGAGCAATTAGCGGCAGTGGCAAGAAGGAGAGATGGGGGGGGTCGATGATCAAAAAATGGAAAATCCTCGGGGTTCAAACCAACCTCGAATGGTACGACATCAAGACCAAATTCAAGCAACTGTTGCGCAAAATCACTTACTCTTGGCTGTTTCAAGAAATGATTTCCTTGCTAATCACGAGCTACATGAAATTGGTTTTTGTCAGCAGCAAAAAAATTTGGATCAATCACGAGATCATTCTTGAGGCCGCGAAAAACAAGCGTCCGCTGCTAATTTCCTCTTGGCATAACCGCTTGATGATGATTCCTTTCATCACACAAAAACCGAAAAAAATTTATCCCGATTACAATTTCATGACCCTCGCCTCTAAGCATGGCGACGGAAAATTTGTCGGACGCGTGATGGAAAAATTCGACTTAATTTCAATTTACGGCTCAACGCAAGATGGCAGAAAATCCTCCCGCGGCATTGATTTTTCCAGCCTCAAACAAATTTTCGCCGGGCTGAAAAAAGGCTATTCTCTAGGCATCACGCCAGATGGCCCGCGCGGACCGAATCAAAAAATTAACGGCGAACTCATCAACATCGCACGCATTTCCGGCGCTGGAATTATTCCAACTTCCTACTCATCTTCGCGCAAAATCGAAATGCAAACTTGGGACAAATTCAAAATCCCGCTGCCATTTTCGACGCTGTGTTTTTACTTCGACGATTCTGCGATTTACGTTCCCAAAAATTCTGACGAAGCGGAAATGGAAAAAATAAAATTTTTCGTTGAGGAGAGAATGAATTTTGTTCAGGAGAAATCGTTAAGAAACAGGCTCTAAAAAACAGAAGTGACAAAAAAAATCGGAAGTGCAATTGCAAAACAAAGAGGTAGCAAATGAGTAGAGACCAGAGAGGAAGAGAAAATGATCGGGATCAGAGACGGTGGTCATGGACATCCATGGGCATTGGAAGCGCTTTCTTTGTTGCTGCTGCCTACACAGCGGCAGTATATTTTTATCCAGCATTAGCTTACACCCCTCTCACCACAGTAGTCGGCGCAACAATAGCAGCGGGAGCAATCTTTGGTGTTATCGCTGGTACAATGCTAGACGAAGGAAGAGGTGGTGCTGGTTTCGAAAGAAGTGATGACGAAGAGCAAGTTGATCCTCCCGCTCCAGCACAAGTTGTTCAAGCTCCAGCTCCAGCCCAAGATGTTCCAGCTCAAGCTCCGCCTCAAGCTCCAGCTCCTCCTCAAAATGTGATTCTGCGACGTGCAGCAGCAGTGTTACGACGCGGATTACGACCTGGTCGTAATCAATAGCGAGCTCAAACTCATTGCCCCAAGTTTTTTTTCATAAATTTAATAATTTCCAGTGATCAGAGCCAAAGACCTCTCCATTTCCTTTTCCGGACACACAATTTTTTCCGAAGGAAATTTCATCATTAACACGCGCGAAAAAGTTGGGCTGATTGGGCGCAATGGCAGCGGCAAATCGACGTTTTTAAAATTAATTTTAAAAAAAGTGGAGCCTGATTCTGGCGCAGTTGAAATCCCGCGCGGCTACAAAATTGGGCATTTGGAGCAGCACATTCACTTCACGCACGACACTGTTCTCGAAGAAATTTGTTCTGTCCTTCCTGAAGATCGCGAGCATGAAGGTTGGAAAGGCGAAAATATTTTATATGGGCTGGGCTTTACGTACGACGATCTCTACAAAGATCCAAAAAATTTCTCCGGCGGATTTCAGGTTAAATTAAACCTCGCAAAATTACTGCTGGTTGAGCCAAACATGCTGCTTCTCGACGAGCCGACAAATTATCTCGACATCCATTCCATTCGCTGGCTCAAAGAATTTTTACAAGATTGGCAGGGAGAATTAATTTTAGTCACACATGATCGCGGCTTCATGGATAGCGTGATCTCGCACACTTTACTGATTCACCGCAACGCTTTCAAAAAAGTTCCTGGGAACACGCAAGGTGTGCGCGAAAAAATCGCCGCGGAAGAAGAAATTTACGAAAAAACTCGCGTCAATGAAGATAAGCAAAGGCAAGAAACTCAGAAATGGATTAACCGTTTTGGATCGAAAGCAAGCCAAGCAAGCCGCGTGCAATCGCGGGTTAAGATGCTCGAGAAGCAAGATGTAAAAGAAAAACTTTCGCACGTCGCGACACTGGAATTTTCTTTCAACCACTCCACTTACGGCAGCAAAGAAAATATGATCGAGGCGGAAGGCTTAGCTTTCGGCTACAGCGAAACTCATCCGCTGATTCAAAATCTTTCTTTCAACATTGCTGACGGCGAAAAAATTTGCGTGATCGGAAAAAATGGAAAAGGCAAATCAACCTTGCTGCGCCTACTAACAGGCGATCTTAAGCCAAATAAGGGTAGCGTAAAAATTAATGGCAAAACTGAAATCGGCTATTTCGGCCAGATGAATATTGATCGCCTCGATCCAAGTCGCTCGGTTTACGAAGAGCTGCAAAAAGTTGACGAGCGCCTGCCAGTGAGCCGCGTGCGCCAAGTTTGCAGCAACATGATGTTCTCCCAAGATTTGGCCAATAAAAAAATTTCGGTGCTTTCTGGCGGTGAAAGATCGCGCGTAACTTTGGGGAAAATTTTGCTCAAAGGTGTGAATTTACTTTTGCTCGATGAGCCGACAAATCACCTCGACATGGAATCTTGCGACTCACTGATGGAGGCAATTAGAAACTTCGAGGGCGCAGTGGTGATGGTCACTCACGATGAGTATTTCTTGGAACAAATTGCGAATAAGTTGGTAATTTTTGACGATAATAAAACCTTCACTTTTGAAGATTCTTACGAGTTTTTTTTGAAGAGGATTGGGTGGAAGGATCAGTAAATTCTATTGCTGTTGACAAGATTTTTTGATATTTTCGCGGTGTTGAAATTGTGGATTTTTATCTTCGAATAAAAATTTTTCTAAAAAAAATCCGCTTAATGTTAGGCCTTCGAGCAAATGATTTTCGTTGCATTCCGATTCTTCGATTAAAAAATTTGGAAGCTTGAGTAGCTTGTGTTGGTAAGGCTTGCCGATTTCGGCTGAAACTGCTCGAGCTGATTTTGGTGAGACAAAAATGAGGTCGGTTTTGGAATTAGTGACAGCGCAGGAGGAAAGATCAATTCCGTAGCCGAGTGTTTTTAAAATCTTCAATTCGAGCTTGATGTAATCGGCTAAAAATTCTGTTTTTTTAATTTCGTCATCGGTGATTTTTTGCAAAAAATTTTGTAATTTTAGAAAAAGATTTTGTTGCTCTTCGCGTTCCAAAAAACAGCTGTTGATGATTGAAAATAATGAGTTGACGCAGCTGAGCTTCAATTGATCAAACATTATTTTTGAGCAGTAAGATCTTGCCAAATCAACCGCAACAAAACTGCCCAAATTTTCTTCGATGCGCGCACGAAATTCGAAAGAAATTAAATTTCCGATTTGAAAAATAACCTTGGCTTTCGTTGATTTTACTGACTTGACGAAGCCACGATAAATTCCGTGATGCTCGGAAAAAACTTTAACGATCAGCGAATTTTCGCTGTATTTTTTTTGGCTGATGATGATGCCTTGATCGGTGAATTTCATGAGTTCAGTTTTTCAAACGCGAGTTCAATGTCATGTTAAACTTGTCTCACTTTGTCATGCGGAGGCAAGCTCAGCATGACATTGTAAAATTTAAAGCCTCATCCAAGTTCTCAAATTCATGCTTCTCCGGCAATTGATTACGAAACCAAGTGAGTTGTCTTTTGGCGTAATTGCGAGTTTTTTGCGTGGCAATTTTTATCATTTCTTCGCGCGAAATTCTGCCAGAAATAAAATCACAAATTTCGTAAAATCCTAAAGTTTTGGTGATTTGCTTATCGTCCTCAATTCCTTGATCCATCAGACTTTGTACCTCATCAAGCGCGCCACATTCCAGCATTTTTTCAAAACGCAAATTACAATTTTGGTAAAGTTTTTCGCGATCAGGATTGAGATTGACGTGAGTGAAATTTGCCACAGGAAATATTTTTTTTGCTGGTTGATTTTGCCAGTAAGTTATTGATTTTCCTGTTTGCATCAACACCTCGTAAGCCCTGATCAGACGGTGCTTGTCGAGTATTTTATTTTCACCCAAATCGATTAATTTTTTCTGAAATTCTTCGTGACCAATTGCATCAAAAAGCGCAGTCGCACCCTTGCGCAAATCATCTTCCGCCTCCGGAATTTCCGAAATTCCCTCGACCAATTTTGAAATATACATCCCACTGCCACCAACAATTACCGGCAATTTTTTTTCCGCCCAAACCTCTTCAACTGTTGATTTCACAAGACTAAGCCACAGTGCCACCGACGAATTTTCCTGCGGTTTAAAATGCGAATAGAGCAGATGTTTTACTTTTTTTTGCACCTCCAAACTCGGCTGCGAAGACAGAATCGGCAAGCCTTCGTAGAGTTGTAGCGAATCCGCATTAATAATCGCAATATCCCGCGAATCCGCTAGCCCTAAGGCCAAATCAGATTTTCCTGAAGCTGTGGGGCCGGAAATTATTAGGATTTTTTTAGGCATTTTTCCAAATTTTTCAAATCATCCGGCAGTGGAATTTCGAACGACATTTCTTTTTCACTTCGCGGATGAGTGAAGCTGATTTTGTAAGAATGGAGTGCCTGCCGGGGGAATTTTTCGATGAAAGTTTTTGCTTCAATCGAGATGTTTTGTGGCATCATTTTTTTGCAGGAATTGTAGGTTTGATCTCCAATCACAGAATGTTTTTGCGATTCTAGATGCACACGAATTTGATGGGTTCGACCCGTTTCCAGCCTGCATTCGACGAGGCTAGCAAATCCGTCAAAAAAAGTTTCTTTGGTTTCGTAATTCGTGATTGCGTCACGCCCCAAAGTTCGCGAAATTGCCATTTTCAAACGATTGGTTCGTGAGCGCACAATGTTCTTGTTGATCCTTCCGCGACTTGGGTTGAGGACGCCATAAATAAAAGTTAAGTAGGTTCTTTTTATTTCGCGTAAACGTAATTTTTCGCTGAGGATTTGGTGAGTGAAATCATTCTTAGCAACCAGCATCAGCCCGCTCGTATCCTTGTCTAAACGATGCACGATACCCGGACGAAATTCGCCGCTAATTTGAGAAAGTTTATCCCGATGTGTATATAAAAGCGCATTGACCAAGGTGTTGGTTTGATTGCCTGCACCCGGATGAACAGTGAGTCCAGCCGGCTTGTTGATCACCAGCAAATCATCATCTTCAAAAATAATTTCAAAGGGAATTTCATGAGCTTCAAGATGAGATGGTTTTGGATCCTGCAAAGTTACAAAATATTTTTCGCCTAATTTTGTTTTTTGCGAAGAGGTGGTAAGAGCTTGATTTTGCTCGTTCAACACCGCTTTTTCTTCGAGTAGATTTTGGATTTTGCTGCGCGTGATTTCTGGTTTTAGTGCAGAGAATTTTTCGGCAAGAAATTTATCGAGGCGAATTCCGATTTCGTTTTCCGTGACTTCGAATGTGAATTTTTCCATTTTTTTTTATTTTAGCTGGACCCCGCAACAAGTGCGGGGTGACACCCTAAATGCAACAAGTGCGGGGTGACACCCTAAATGCAACAAGTGCGGGGTGACAATGAAGGTAGGAGACGTTCCCACCCTTGTCACCC
>CAIYMZ010000093.1 GCA_903927415.1 uncultured Alphaproteobacteria bacterium | reverse complement strand
TTTGTCACCCCGCACTTGTTGCATTTAGTGTGTCACCCCGCACTTGTTGCATTTAGGGTGTCACCCCGCACTTGTTGCATTTAGGGTGTCACCCCGCACTTGTTGCATTTAGGGTGTCACCCCGCACTTGTTGCGGGGTCCATTATTAAAATTCGTAAAATTTTTTTTCAAAATCGACGACCTTTCCGTCGCTAATTTTCACGCCTTCCGCCGTCAAAATTTTAATCTTTTTCTCAATCCCAAAAGCATAACCCCCAAGCCCGCCATCGCTTCTCACCACGCGGTGGCAAGGCACTTTCGGTGCGTTGGGATTTTTGCCGACAATCTGTCCGACAGCGCGATAGCCTTTGGTTCTCAGCTTATCGGCTAAGGCTTTGTAAGTCGTAACTTTGCCTTTCGGGATTTTTTTTAGCAGTTCGTAAAGTTTGATTGAGTCAATGGCCATGCTTGCTCCGGTAATGTTCATCAATCGATTCTGGCAGCGGTAAAGTTTTCTCAAACTTCGGCAATTGCGGCAGAATGATCAAAAAATAAGCGTAGTAATAAAAAGTGGCAAAGCGCGAAGCCCAGACGTACCAGCCTTCTGCAGGAGATTTTCCAAGCCAGCCCAAGAAAATAAAATTCAAAATGAAAAGCCAAAAAACTTTTTTGAAAAGCGGGCGATAAGCGCCGGACTTGGTTTGTGAGCGATCCAAAAATGGCAAAGCGAAAAGTAAAGCAATGGCGCCGAACATCATCAAAACGCCGCCGAGCTTGTCAGGCACTGCACGCAGAATGGCGTAGAATGGCAGAAAATACCATTCAGGAACGATGTGCGCCGGCGTCACCAAAGGATTGGCGGGGATGTAATTGTCGGGATGGCCGAGCGAATTCGGATAGAAAAAAAGAAAATATCCGAAGACCAAAAAGAAAGCGGCGAAGCCCACCATGTCTTTGATCGTGAAGTAAGGATGAAATGGAATCGCGTCTTTTTTAGTTTTAATTTCGACGCCGGCAGGATTGTTGGAGCCTACAGTGTGAAGGGAAGCCAAGTGAATCAAAACCGCGCCGACAATCAAAAATGGCAGCAAAAAGTGAATGACGAAAAAACGATTCAGCGTTGGATTGTCAACGGAATAGCCGCCCCAGAGCCACGAGACGATTGACTCGCCGACAAGCGGAATCGCAGAAAATAAATTCGTAATCACCGTCGCGCCCCAGAAACTCATTTGTCCCCAAGGTAAGACGTAACCCATGAAAGCCGTGGCCATGCAGAGTAAAAAAATCACGATTCCGACCCACCATAAAAGTTCGCGCGGTGATTTGTAGGAGCCGTAGTAAAGCCCGCGAGCGATGTGGGCGTAGAGCGCGACAAAAAACATCGAGGCGCCGACTGCGTGAATGTAGCGAATTAGCCAGCCGTAATTTACGTCGCGCATGATGTGCTCGACTGAGTCGAAAGCCATTTTGGTGTTGGGCACGTAATGCATCGCGAGGAAAAGTCCGCTCAAAATTTGCACCACCAAAGCAATGCCAGCAATGGATCCGAAGCTCCACCAATAGCTCAAATTTTTTGGGTAAGGATGTTTGAATAAAGTGTTTTCTAGCGTGGAAATAATCGGCAGGCGATCATTGATCCATTTCAACATTTTGCATTTTTCTGTCGCCGATTTTTCGAAATCGTTTTCGATGTGATTGCTCATGATTACCCAATTTTAATTTTCGTATCCGAAACAAATTCGTAAGGCGGAATTTCTAAATTTTTTGGCGCGGGGCCTTTGCGGATGCGGGCGGAAGTGTCGTATTGCGAACCGTGGCAGGGGCAAAACCAACCGTTAAATTCGCCTTGCCCCATGATTGGAATGCAGCCGAGATGTGTGCAAATGCCGATGGTGATGAGCCATTCTTCCTTGCCAGCCTTGACTCGGTCAGAGTCGGCTTGTGGATCGCGAAGCTGCGCGAGTTCAACTTTTTGCGCAGCGGCAATTTCTTCGGCGGTGCGGCGCTTGATGAAAATCGGTTTGCCGCGCCACATTACTTTTTTTTCTTCGCCAATTTTGATGTTGGAAATATCGACCTCAACTGAAGCCAAAGCTTGCACATCGCTTGATGGATTCATGCTGTCGATAAAAGGTAAAATCGCACAAGCCGCGCCAATGCCGGCTGCACTATAGGCGGTGGTTGTCAGCAACTTACGACGACTTTCGTCCCGAGGAGATTCGGACTTTGGAGATTCAGACATTTTTGGGGAAAATTTTGGGGAAAAAAAGAGTCGCGTTTTTTATTTATGAAAGTCAATTTATCAACTCGGATTTTAAATCATCCGCCCAGCCTCCTTGACAAGAAGGGGTCACGCTAACACGATGACAGGATAAGGAGGGGTCACGCTAACGCGATGACGGGTGCCTTGAAATTACTTCCAAAACTTAATCAAAAGACGAATGACAATCCTAAAAATAAAAAAACTAGAAAACGGAAAAGATCTGCCTTTGCCGAAATATGAAACTTCCGGAAGTGCCGGAATGGACTTGCTCGCAGCCATTGACGAACCAATCACAATTAAGTCTGGCGAAATAAAATTAGTGAAAACCGGAATTTCAATCGCGCTCGAAAAAGGCTTTGAAGCCCAAGTGCGACCACGTTCCGGCCTTGCGTTGAAAAATGGAATTACAGTTTTGAATTCTCCGGGAACTGTGGATTCAGACTATCGCGGTGAAGTTTGCGCCATTTTAATTAATCACTCGCAAGTTGATTTTACGATCACAAGAGGAATGCGCATCGCGCAGATCGTGATCGCACGGCATGAGCAGGCGGAGATTGTTGAGGTGGAGAATTTGGATGAAACGGTACGGGGCGTTGGGGGGTTTGGCTCTACGGGACATTAATTAATTTTTTTAAAACCCATGATTGCAAACACACCAGCAATAAAAATCCAAAATCTGATTTATTTAATCAGGGGTAAAAAAGTGATGCTAGACAGAGATCTAGCCACGATTTACGGCGTAAAAACCAAAAGATTAAATGAGCAAATGAAGCGCAACATCAAGCGCTTTCCGGCGGATTTCATGTTTCGTTTGAACGAGAAGGAATGGCAAAATCTGCGGTCGCAAATTGCGACCGCAAATTTGGGAGACGAGAAAAGACGCGCTCTCCCACATGTTTTTACTGAACATGGCGCCGTGATGTTGGCCTCAATTCTCAACAGTCCAAAAGCTGTTGCAACCAGCGTAAAAGTAGTCAGAGCATTTATTCATTTGCAGTCCTTCGTAAGGACAGATCAAGAGCTCGCTTCCAAAATCGAAAAGTTGGAAAAAAAATATGACAACCAATTCCAAGAAGTTTTTGTTTCTCTCCGCGAATTGATGAATTTTTCCAAAGATAAAATTCAGCAGGTGATTTTGAAAAAAGGAGTGAAGGAATGAAAATACCAAAGACAAAAAAAGATTTGGAAAATCTGATCAAAAATAAAATCGAAGAAGGCAGTGAGCTTGAATATAAAAGCTCCGGAGCGCTGGAAAAATCCGACAAAGCAAAGTCTGAAATCGCCAAAGATGTGAGTGCGATGGCCAACGCCGTGGGTGGTTTAATAATTTACGGCATCAAAGAATCAGGCCATGTGCCGCGTGAAATAACGCCGATTGATCGAAATAAATTTTCTAAAGAATGGCTGGAGCAGGTGATTAATTCCGGCATCGGCCCGAAAATCGAAGGATTAAAAATAATTTCTATTTCGGTGAATGATGAAGATGGCTCGGCGTATGTCGTTGAGGTTCCGCAAGGAAATACGGCGCATCAAAGTGGCGCGGACTGCAAATATTATCGGCGCTATAATTTTGAAGCTGTGCCAATGAAGGATTACGAAATTCGGGATGTGATGAATCGGGCGAAGCATCCGTTGGTGGAGTTGGAATTCGAGGTTGAAAAAATACATACAAAAACAATCAATTCAGCGCCTCATTATGCAATTTATCTCAAAGTCAGGCCATTCAATGGCGGCAATGTTTACGCTAGGTTCATCAACTACTTCATCACGCTACCGCGAGCAATTGTTCATCCTGCGCAAAAGGTAAAAATAATCGACGAATCTTCTGTCGAATATTACGGCGAAAATGTTTTTGAAAATCGCTTTGATCCAATCTTGCCAAAGCTCCACGGCAGATCAGAAAAAATTCTACTCGCAACGAATCTGACTTTTGATGACGTAAAAATAAAATGGCGCGTTCACGCAGATAATGCGCCGGTGCAAACTGGTTCGATTGCTTTAAATAAAATCAAAAATGCCTTTAACTGATCACCAACAACAACGCTACCTCCGCAACACCATCCTCCCCGAAATCGGTGAAGAAGGCCAAGAAAAATTACTGCGCGCAAAAGTTTTAGTGATCGGTGCTGGCGGCCTCGGCTCGCCAGTTTTATTTTATCTCGCCGCTGCTGGTGTCGGGAATATCGGCGTGATTGACGATGATGTTGTTGAGCTTTCAAACCTACAGCGTCAAGTGATTCACAGTGAAAAAAATCTCGGAGAAAAAAAAGTTGTGAGCGCAAAAGAAAAAATCTTGGCGTTAAATCCCGACGTAAATTTAAAAATTTTTGACCTGCGTGCCAATCGCGAAACTCTAAAAAAAATCGTCGCTGATTACGATTTTATTTTGGACGCCACCGACAATTTTCCGACGCGTTTCATCATCAACGAAATCGCCCACGCCGAAAAAAAACCGCTAATTTTCGCTGCGGTAAAAGGCTTCTGCGGACAGGTTTCTGTTTTCAAATCCTACGAAAAAAATAATCCCTGCTACGCCTGTTTTAATCCGAACATTGTCGATGAAAAGTTCTCTCTTCCACTTTCTGAAAAAGGAATTTTAGGATCGGTTGCTGGCACAATCGGCGCACTTCAAGCGACTACAGCAATCAAAGAAATTTTAGGAATCGACGAGAATTTAGTCGGAAAAATTTTAATTTTCGATTTCCTAAAAAACGATTTTCGCAAAGTAAGTTTGAAAAAAAATTCGAGTTGCAAAATTTGTTGCCATTCCTAGAAGGGCGCGCTCGTTTTGACTTCATGCGGGTGTAGCTCAACGGGTTTTTCCGTTAAGAAAACAGCCTTAATGGCTGTTTTTAGGAAAAACGTGATCAGGAGCAAAGCGACGCAATCACTGGGGCGAGTCGTCTTCGAGCGTAAGCGAGAAAAGCGACGAAGCGTTGTTAAAGTTTTACGCGGGTGTAGCTCAACGGTAGAGTTCCAGCCTTCCAAGCTGGCCGTGAGGGTTCGATTCCCTTCACCCGCTCCATTCGCCTTCGCTTTCTTATAGCGCGATGGATCCGCATTATTCTGACTTCATCATCCTTGAGCCCAAAGGGCTCGAGGATCTCATGAGCTTCGGTAAACAAACTCGCGAGATCCTCGATTCGCTATGCGAATCAAGGATGACGAGTTTTTTGTGGAGTGGCGTTCTCAGGTTAATGGAGCACTGTTTCATATGTGGAGAGGTGGCCGAGTGGTCAATGGCAACAGACTGTAAATCTGTCCGCGCAAGCGTTCGCTGGTTCAAATCCAGCCCTCTCCACCATTTTCTAATTCGAGCTGAACCAGCGATGGTTTAATTCTTGCGCCGCTACGCGGTCGCGGGGGTTCAAATCCAGCCCTCTCCACCATTTTCTAATTCGAGCTGAACCAGCGTATTTTTATTCTTGCGCCGCTACGCGGTCGCGGGGGTTCAAATCCAG
>CAIYMZ010000092.1 GCA_903927415.1 uncultured Alphaproteobacteria bacterium | reverse complement strand
CCGCACTCCCAATTTGTCACCCCGCACTTGTTGCGGGGTCCATGGCTCGTTGCTTAATTTTTCTTTCACAATCCCAAGCCACCTCTCATTCGTCTCCAACCCCACAACTTTCTTCACCCTTTCCGCAAAAAATAAAGTCGAAGCGCCGCAGCCAAATTCAAAAACTTGGTGATTTTTTGTGAGATTATTTTTGAGGAATTCAATCGCCGGATAAGTCATCCACGGCAGCGCCGCGCCATTTTCATCTTGAGAGAACCCCCCGAGAAAAGATTTTTTCCAGCCGATTTTATTTTTTTCAAACTGCTCTTTTAGCATCCAAATACCACTTCACCGTTTCCTTCAATCTCTCCGAAAAACTTTTTGTCGGTTTAAAATCCAACTCTCGCTCAACCTTGGCATTACTGATCGCGTAGCGTTTGTCATGTCCCAAACGATCAGTCACGAAAGAAACTTGTTTGGTGTAAGAAATGCCGTCAGCGCGCGGTTTTATTTCGTCTAAAATTCTGCAAATTTCTTGCGCCAAATCCAAATTTTCTTTTTCGCAATTGCCGCCGAAGCAGTAAGTTTCGCCGAGTTTGCCATCGCACAAAGCAGAATAAATTCCGTCAACATGATCACGCACAAAAATCCAATCGCGAATATTTTTGCCGTTGCCATAGATTGGAATGGCGCGGTTATTGATTGCAGACGAGATCACAGTCGGAATAAATTTCTCGCGATGTTGGTGCGGACCAAAATTATTCGAGCAATTTGTGGTGATTGTTGGCAGGCCATAAGTTTCAAACCAAGCGCGGACGAGATGGTCAGAAGCCGCTTTGGACGCGGAGTAAGGCGAGTTTGGGCGGTAAGGATTTTCTTCAGTAAATTTTGGATCGGTCAGTGAAAGTGAGCCGTAAACTTCGTCAGTTGAAACGTGAAGAAAACGGAATTGTGATTTTTTTTCAGCGTCTAAATTTTTCCAGTAACCGAGTGCGCAATGGAGTAGGTTAAAGGTTCCGACAATGTTGGTCTGAATAAAATTTTCCGGCGCTGCAATCGAATTATCGACGTGAGATTCGGCGGCAAAATTTACGACGAAGTCAATTTTTTCTTCGCGCAAAATTTTTGAAACCAATTCGTGATCAACAATGTCGCCCTCGATCAATTTAAAATTAGAATTTTTTTCGATCGCAGAAAGATTTTTTAAATCCGCCGCGTAAGTGAGTTTATCCAGCACTACAGCGCGCCCACCGAGTTCGCAGATTTTCAAAACAAAGTGACTGCCAATGAATCCAGCGCCACCGGTGATTAAAAAATTTTTCATATTACAAAATAAGTGTTTAAAAAGATGAATATTTTCAGTTTGAGGATAGGTATTTCATTGAAAAATACCCAACTAAAAAATACTTTCCTGCAATCTTTTTAAAAAATCTCTTCAAAACTTAATTTCCAAAAACAAATGCGTTACCTAGCTTTGACCGAAAAGGATCGCAGCGAAATGTTGCAAGCAATTGGTGTCTCAAAAATTGACCAACTTTACGATGCAGTTCCGGCGGAATTTTTACTCCAAAAACCGCTCGAAAATTTACCAAATCACCAAGGTGAAATTGAGGTTGAATCCGCCCTCACCGCACTGGCAAAAAAAAATCGTGCTGCTTCTGCTGGGCCTTTTTTCTTGGGTGCTGGCTGCTACAAGCACCACATCCCAGCCGCTGTTGACCACATCATTCAGCGTTCAGAATTTTTAACTTCTTACACGCCTTACCAACCGGAAATTTCGCAAGGAACTTTGGCGGTGATTTTTCAATTTCAGTCAATCATTGCACTGCTTACTGGAATGGAAATCGCCAATGCTTCAATGTATGACGGAGCCACGTCAATGGCGGAGTCCTGCTTGATGGCTTTGCGCATTAAATCTGGTCGCAAAAACATCGCGACCGTCGGAAATATTCACCCCGATTACCTCGACGTCACCAAAACTTACCTCGATTTAAATGACGCAAAATTCACTGCAAACATCGACGAATCCTGCGCTGCCGTCATCGCGCAATATCCTGATTTTCACGGCGAAATTTCTGATCTCGATTCGCTGCGCAAAAAATGTGACGCCGCCGGCGCGCTGCTGATTGTCGTCACCAACGAAATTTTGTCGCTCGGTTTGCTCGAAGCTCCGAAGCAAGCGGACATCGTGGTTGGCGAGGCTTCGTCAATCGGAGTCGGATTAAATTTCGGCGGCCCGCTGCTCGGATTTTTCGCCTGCAAAAAAGAATTTGTCCGCCAAATGCCGGGAAGAATTTGCGGCGCAACTTTGGATGCCGACAACAAACTCGGCTACGTCCTCACGCTCAACGCCCGCGAACAGCACATCCGCCGCGAAAAAGCCACTTCCAACATTTGCTCGAATCAAGGCCTGTGTGCGACTGCCTTCACGATTCACGCTTCACTACTCGGCGAAATCGGATTTAAAAAACTTGCTCTAATCAATCACAAAAAAGCCTGCGACTTAGCGGATTCACTCGCTCAAATCAGTGGCGTAAAAATTCTGAACAAAAATTTCTTCAACGAATTCACGATTGAACTTTCGAAAGATGCGAGCGAAGTGAACAAAAAACTCCTCGCCAAAAACATCATTGGCGGATTTGCGCAAGGCAATCAAATGGTCGTGGCGGTGAGTGAATTAACATCGGACGCCGACATCAAAATTTTCACCGAAACTTTGGGGGAAATTCTGAAGTAAATTTTTCTAAACCCATCAACACCAAAATTTATGCCCGAAATCAGCCGCTTTCTTGGGATTATTATCTCGATGCACTACAGAGATCATAATCCGCCACATTTTCATGCCCGATTCGGAAACTATAAAATTTCTGTTGATATTGGGACGGGAACAGTAAGCGGTAAATTTCCAAAAAGAGCTTTGAATGCAGTCCTAGACTGGCGCGATCTTCACAAAAAAGAATTGCTGCAAGATTGGGAATTGGCCGCTCTTAAAAAAACTTTAAACAAAATCAAACCTTTGGAGTAACCATGTTTCTACACGTTACCGACGCAAAATACATCGCCGATTATCGAGTTTGGCTAAAATTTAATAATCACAAAAAAGGTGAGGTTGATCTCGCGAAAGAAGTTTCTTGGGGAGAAGTTTTTGAACCTTTGCGTGATCAAAATTATTTCAAAAATTTCAAAATCGAAAACGACACACTCTCTTGGGAAAACGGCGCTGATCTTGCTCCCGAGTCTCTTTACGAATTACTAATCCAACAAAATAAAAAGAAAAAATGACCTTCGCTCCGAAAGAATTTTCCCCTCAAGAAATCGGCGGCCTTCGCCACGAAACTGAACTCCTCATCAAACAAACTCGTGCTGGCGCTTGTGGCGTGGATTTGCCGGAAGTTGCGAATTTTTCCATCCGAACCGGACAAAAAGAACGCGAAGAAATCGGACTCGCGCAAGTCAACGAACCGCAAGTGATTCGTCATTTCGTGCGCCTCTCGAACCAAAATTATTCGATCGATGCCGGATTTTATCCTCTCGGTTCTTGCACGATGAAACACAATCCGCGCTTGAATGAGAAGCTCGCACGCCTTCCCGGATTTGCCGACATTCACCCGCTGCAAGATCAATCCACCGTTCAAGGCGCGTTGGAATTGATGTTTAATTTACAAAATTGGCTCGCGACTTTGACTGGGCTTGGCGCGGTTTCGCTTGCTCCAGCAGCTGGCGCGCAAGGTGAACTTGCTGGCATGCTCGTCATCAAAAAAGCGCACGAGAAAAAAGGCGAAGCTCACAGAAAAATCGTTTTGATTCCAGATTCAGCGCATGGCACCAACCCAGCAACGGCGGCGATGTGCGGCTTTCAAATCAAAGTCATTCCGTCAAATTCCGAAGGCTTGATCGATCTTGATTTGTTCAAAAAATTAATCGCCGAACACGGCAGCAACATCGCCGGCACGATGATCACCAATCCAAACACTTGCGGCAAATTCGAGAAAGACATTCCCGAAATCGCAAAATTAATTCACTCCGTCGGCGCTTATTTTTATTGCGACGGCGCCAACTACAACGCCATCGTCGGCAAGGTGCGCCCTGCTGACATCGGCGTCGACGTCATGCATTTCAATTTGCACAAAACTTTTTCAACTCCGCATGGCGGCGGCGGCCCCGGTTCTGGACCAATCGCTGTGCGCGCAGAACTTGCAGAATTTTTACCAACTCCTCACGTCGAAAAAATCGGCGAAATTTACAAACTCGTCACGCCAAAAAATTCTTGCGGCAAAGTAAAAGGTTTTAACGGCCAATTCGGAATGCATGTCCGCGCCTTGTCCTACATGCTTTCACATGGCACTGACGGTTTACAAAAAGTTGCAGAAGATGCGGTGCTCAGCGCCAATTACATTTTGGCAAAATTGAAAAATCACTTCCACGTGCCATTCAGCGGCAATTGCATGCATGAATGTTTGCTCACCGACAAAATTCAAAAAGCGCAGGGAATCAGCACACTCGACATCGCAAAAGCTTTGATCGAATTCGGTATCCACCCGATGACAGTCTTCTTCCCGCTTGTCGTTTCCGGCGCGATGCTGATTGAGCCGACAGAAACCGAAACCAAAGAAACAATCGACCAATTCGTCGCGACAATGCTCCACATCGCGAAAGAAATCGCCGAAGGCCGTGGAGACAGGTTCCACAATTATCCCCTCTCAACTCCAAGAAAAAGATTGGATGATGTAAGAGCCGCCAAAACCCCAATAACAACTTGGTTCGCCTCATGAAAAAAAATTCTGCTTTTACTGTCCTTGAGCTTTCCATCGTTCTAATTTTGATCGGAATTTTGATAGCTGGAGTGGCGAAAAGCGGAACGTTGGTGATGGCGGCGCGACTTTCTGCCGCCAGATCTCTCACCCTAAAATCAACAGTGCCAAGCATTTCCGGACTCGTCGCTTGGTACGAAACTTCACTTTCGACCTCACTCAAAACAAGCGAGGCTCTCGATGGAAAACAGATCACAACTTGGTATGACATCTCTCCCAACTCCTTAGCAGAACAAAAAAACAAACTCACCCGCACTGCCAGCAGCACCGTGCTTTATCAAGTATCAGGCATCAATAAAATCCCCAGCATAAAATTCAGCGGAGCAGCAAATGCGATGCTTGCTGGCCTGACAGATTTTTATCAATATCGATCATTAGCGAAATGTAGCATATTTTTTGTCGCCATGCCACTGACTAGTTCACTGGGAATAATCGCAGATGGTGGCTCCGGCGCTTACGGCGTTTCCTTGGTAGCGATTAACCCACCAAATATTTATTTTAATTTAACCACTGGCGTCAGCACTGGAACTGGTAGCAATCCAGCCAGCATTGCTTCCAATGGTAGCTACATCACTGCCGCATATTTTAACGGCGCAACTTCCGGAGCTTACGTAAATAACGCCGCAACAATGGCCGGAGGAGGAACGATTAATCCAGGAACAAACACATTACGCGGATTAACTATTGGCGCTGGCAGAGATGGCTCTTCAGGATTTAATGGACTCATCTCGGAAGTTATCGTTTACGATCGCTTACTCCAAATTCAGGAGCGCAAAGACGTGATGAAATACCTCTCCAAAAAATACGGAATCGCCACGACTGGATTAGAATAAATAAAAATTTTTATGCCTAAAAAAGCCTTCACTCTAATCGAACTCTCCGTCGTTCTCATCCTCATCGGAATTTTTATTGTCGGCGTGGTGAAGGGTGGAGGAATACTAAACGCTGCACGACTTGCTAGCGCTCGTTCACTTACTGTGCAATCGCCAGTTCCACAGATTAATGGCCTTATTGCTTGGTACGAAACTTCCCACAAAGACTCGTTCAAAATAATAGAAGCCTTCGACGCTTCTCAAATCACAACTTGGTACGACATCGCCCCCGGATCAAAACCAAACACCACTTCAGCAAAAAACAAATTAACCCGCACCGCCAGCAGCGCCGTGCTTTATCAAGTATCAGGCATCAATAAAATCCCCAGCATAAAATTCAGCGGAGCAGCAAATGCGATGCTTGCTGGCTTGGCAGATTTTTATCAATATCAAGGATCATTAGCGAAATGTAGCATATTTTTTGTCGCCATGCCATTAACCAGTGCACTCGGAATAATAGCAGATGGCGGCTCCGGCGCTTACGGCGTTTCCTTGGTAGCGATTAATCCGCCAAATATTTATTTTAATTTAACCACTGGCGTCAGCACCGGAACTGGCAGCAATCCTGCCAGCATTGCTTCCAATGGTAGTTACATCACTGCCGCATATTTTAACGGCGCAACTTCCGGAGCTTACGTAAATAACGCCGCAACAATGGCTGGAGGAGGAACGATTAATCCGGGAACAAACACATTACGCGGATTGACTATTGGCGCTGGCAGAGATGGCTCTTCAGGATTTAATGGACTCATCTCGGAAGTTATCGTTTACGATCGCTTACTGAAGATTCAGGAAAGAAGAGACGTGATGAAATATCTCTCCAAAAAATACGGAATTGCGGTTACTGGGCTTTAGGTCAGATTTTTTTGGAAAGATTTGGCGCACAATCGCACTGTAGCGTATCTAAAGCGGATGGTTCTGTGTTCTTGATGAGTTTAGAACTTATTTCCAAAATTTTAATGTTTTGCAAAGCTTATGCTTTAAGCTGGCCAGATAGACTATCATCATTTCTACCGAAATGGCTGAAAGCACTAATAGTAGAGGGTTAATATAAGTTCTATATCTCTGGTGCTCTTCTCCGGCAAGTAGAAGAGCCATTACTACTGAGTATAAAATCGTGCAAATCATAAAAATTGCCAACAAAGCTTCAGGTTTTGGTGTGCCAGTCTTCTTCCTATCAAAAAAGCCCGTGCCTGAAAAAAATAAAATAACAACAAGGGATAATAATGAGATACGAACGACAATCTCGGGTTTCATATAAAAACTTCCCAAAAAAGAAAAGGAACAATTACAATCGTAAAATAACAAAATAAATTCTAAGGCTAATAGCGTGAAGAAAAATATTGTAATTATTGGTTCAGGTTTTTGTGAATTAGATGCTAGCAAAACTCCGCATAAAATTGCTGTGAATGCCGATGCAATAAAAATAAAAGTAAACTGATTACCAAACTTAAAATGCAAATTGGCTGGCAGCTTTCTGTTATTTTGCATATTATTATAGAAATACCAATTACTGGTCTCAAAAACTTGCTTTAGGTTAATTTGTGTACGAGTTAAAAAGTGCTGTGGGTAGTATTTTAGATCGGAAATCGCATCCTTTTCAAGCTGTTGATTGAGGCCTAAACGAGATAATGAATTATTACCTTCGGTGAAAAT
>CAIYMZ010000091.1 GCA_903927415.1 uncultured Alphaproteobacteria bacterium | reverse complement strand
CCACAACCACAAATAAAAATTTTTCCGAAGCTCCCAACTCTAAGTTTGATCCGTCAAATACGAGTTTCGAGCCGTAGCCATTTTCGAATAGCTACCAAGGCCGCAGGTGGAAACGCCGCGACCTCTCTCAATTTAGAAAGGAATTAAATGCCATTACCAACCACCAAGCTCACCGATAATTTCGGGCGCAGCTTTTCTTATCTCCGACTTTCCGTCACCAACATTTGCAATTTTCGTTGCAGCTATTGCCTGCCAAATGGTTACCAAAAAACCGACGCTTGCTCTCATCTTTCAGTCGAAGAAATAAAAAATTTAGTCGCTGGTTTCGCTGCAATCGGCATTTCAAAAATTCGCCTCACTGGTGGCGAACCGACAGTCAGAAAAGATTTTACCGACATCATCCGCAGCATCTCCAACATTGACGGCATCAACAAACTCAGCTTCACCACCAACGGCTATTGTTTGAAAAAAAACGCCCGCGAATTTTTCGACGCCGGCATCTCTTCGGTCAATGTCAGCATCGACAGTTTGGATCAAAAAAATTTCGCCGAAATTACTGGCCACGACAAATTAAAAATAATTTTGGAAGGAATCGACGAGGCCTTCACTGTCGGATTTCGCAGTGTAAAAATAAATTCTGTTTTGCTGCGCGGAGTAAATGATCACGAGCTCGACAGCTTTATTTCCTTTGTCAAAGACAAGCCGCTAACCGCACGCTTCATTGAGCTGATGCAGACGGGAGACAATTACGATTACTTCAAAAAACATCATCTGAGCTCGGAAATAATCAGCGAAAAATTACTCGCTCGCGGCTGGAAAATTTCTCCGCGCGAATTTGATTCGGGGCCGGCGACAGAATATCAACATCCAGATTCGCGCGGAAAAATCGGAATAATTGCACCTTACTCCAAAGGTTTTTGCGACAGTTGTAATCGGCTGCGAGTCACTGCCAGCGGTGATTTACGCCTCTGTCTCTTCGGCACTGGTAGTTTTTCTTTGCGACCATTTTTACAAAATTCAAATCAGAAAAAAGAGCTGCAGGAAAAAATTATTGAGCTGCTGCATCTCAAAACAGCGTCACATTTTTTAAGCGCCGGCGAGTCGGGGCTTACGTCAAATTTATCAGCATTAGGAGGTTAAAATGAAGGTCACAAATTTTTCCATGTCGGACATCAGCGCGAAAATTCCAAGCCAGCGCAGCGCCATCGCGCAAGGCCGCATCAGGGTTAATGCCGAAGCTTTCGAATTAATAAAAACGCGAAAATTAAAAAAAGGTGACGCGTTAATTTTGGCCGAAATCGCCGGAATTAACGGCGCCAAAAAAGCCAGCGACATGATTTTGCTTTGCCATCCGATCAACATCGATCACATAAAAGTTGCGGTGGAATTGGAGGAGAAAACTCGGTCGATTTTGATCTATGCTTTGGTTTCAACTTTGGCTAAAACCGGAGTTGAAATGGAGGCCGTAGCCGCAGTGAATTCAGCACTTCTCACGATTTACGATTTGAGCAAAATGGTCGATCCAGCACCAGAAATTTACGACATCAGATTGCTGTTTAAAAAAGGTGGGAAAAAGGGAGTGTGGACAAACCCCACCTGCGAAATTCCTGATTGGATTAAAAAAGATTTCGTCGGAGAAAATAAGTTGCTCAGTGAAATTAAAGTCGCCGTCATTACCGCTTCCGACCGCGCTGCTGAAGGGGTTTACGAAGATGAGTCTGGAAAATTACTACAAGAAATTTTCACAAAATCTGGCGCAAAAATAATTTCTTACGAGGTCGTAAAAGACGAAGAAGAATTAATTTTTAACGCCGTAAAAAAATTATTGAGCGCAGAAGAAAAGCCGCAATTGATTGTCACCACAGGCGGCACCGGCATTTCAAAACGCGACGTCACGCCGGAAATTTTACAAAAAATCTGCCAAAAAATTTTACCAGGAATTGGAGAATTGCTGCGAATCAACGGCGCAAAATTTACACCACACTCATGGTCAAGCCGCTCTGTTGCTGGCGTGGTGGATGATGTGTTGATTATTTCTTTGCCGGGAAATCCGAAAGCGGTGCAGGAATCTTGCGATTGTTTACTGCCATTATTGCCGCATTTGGTGGCGACGATTGCAGGAAAGAAACACTAGGCAAAGACATCCTACTCAATCTCACGCATCGTCATCCTTGGCCTAAAAGGCCGAGGATCTCAGGAGTTTTATCTTCAAAGCCAAACTCATGAGATCCTCGGTGCTTTGCGCCAAGGATGACGAAAGAGTCGAGAGAAATAAAAAATTTAAAAAATGATCAACTACCCCCAATCCCTACAGCTCCTAAAACTCTCCGCCAAAAAATTCCCCAACGAAAAAATCTCCATCCTCAACTCCGTCGGAAAAATTTCGGCGGAAAATGTCAAAAGCAAAATCAACGTCCCATCCTTCACCAACTCAGCAATGGACGGATTTGCGATTCGAATTGAGCAGACAAAATTCGCCAGCGCAGAAAATCCAATCCTACTACCAATCCGCAGCGTGATTGAAGCGGGAGACCTCAAAACAAAAAAATCTTCCGGAATTTTTGCTTGCGAAATTATGACGGGTGCAGTTTTGCCAAAAAATTTTGACTGCGTTATTCCCGTCGAAAATGCTGAAATTTTTGAAAATAAATTTTTGCGAATCGCGGCGCCGATCACTGTAAAATCAAATGTCCGCCATGTTGGTGAAGATTTTAAATCGGGAGAAAAAATAATTTCTGTCGGCGATTTAATTACTTCCGAACACTTAATGGCGCTTGCAGCAACTGGTCAAAAAAATATCAAAATTAAAAAAATTCCGCAGATCGCAATTATAGCAACCGGCAAAGAAGTTTCGGATAATTACGGCGGAAAATTAAACGGCGCCGAAATTTACAATTCCAACAGCCCCTATCTCGTCTCTTGTCTCTCTAAGCTCGGATACGAAACAAAATATTACGGAATCGTCAAAGATCGCAAATCCGACTTCCACAAATTGATGGATAAAATTGAAAAAGATGGCTGCCAATTTGTGATTTCAACCGGCGCGGTTTCGGCAGGAAAAAAAGATTTCATCAAAGAAGCGCTGCTCGAAAGAAAAATGAAAATTATTTTTCACAAGGTTGCGATCAAGCCGGGCAAGCCGATTCTTTTTGCGGCCGAGAAAAAAATTTCAAAAAGTGGGGGAATTTATTTTTTCGGACTTCCGGGAAATCCAATTTCAACAATGGTCGGCCTTCATTTTTTTCTGCGACCATTCATCGCTAATTGTTTAGGATTGAATCCTCTCAACACAGTCACCGCAATGTTGCAAGAGCCATTAAATATCAAATCAGGACTGAGCCATTTTCTAAAAGCTCACAGTTTTTTGAGCGACGGAAAATTGCTGGTGAAGATTTTATCGGGACAAGAGTCGTTCAAAATTAAGCCACTGCTGCAGGCAAATTCTTTTGTGATTTGTGATGGCGGAGAAAAAAAATCCGGAGATGTGGTGGAGGTTTTGCCGCTTTAATCTCGGTCTATACCAAGGCTCCTTCAAACCTGAAGAAGTCGACCTCAATTTTTTAGTTCGTCATTGCGAGCTTTAGCGAAGCAATCCATATGTTTCAACCTTCTGGAT
>CAIYMZ010000090.1 GCA_903927415.1 uncultured Alphaproteobacteria bacterium | reverse complement strand
GTCTTCAACTTGAGTGGGTATAGCCGTAAGTCGTCAGTCGTAAGTCCCACTTACCAGACTTACGACTTACGACTACGACTTTTTTATGCTTGGCTTCTCCCTCACAGAACTTCTCCTCACTCTCATCATCGCTTTGCTTTTTATTAAGCCGAAAGACTTGCCGGAGATCGCACATTTTTTCGGCAAGATTTTTTATCGCGGCAAGCGTCTGTTTAACGAACTCAAACAATCTCTGAAAGAAATGGAAAAAGAGCTTGGGGTTGATGATTTAAAACATGAGCTCAATCGCGGAATTGCTGAAGAAAAATCAAGGTTGGAAGACGAGATGACCGTGATCGTGGATATTTATGGCAATGAGCATCAGGTGGTGAATGTTAAAAAACTTCGTGCGGATTTGGATGACGAACAGTTGGATGAGGAAGTGAAAAAACTGAATGAGGAGAATTTGGCAAGCTCTAAACTTCCGCTAATTTAGATCAAAAATTAGCCCTACTGTCATGCTGCGATTGACCTGATTCGTAACCACTCGTTTGTCATCTTCCTCATAACGTCTTTTTTCAAAATTATGTCGTAGCTCAAATGACATTTTATCAGTGAGCCGGTAAACCAAACTGGTTTTGAGCTGGTTATCAATGCTTTCATGATCAAAAAACCAATATCCGCGCTGGGTTAAGGTGAGATGTTCAGTAATTTTAAAATTTGTTCTGATTGAAGTAATGACGTCAACTTCGTTGCCATAACTTTTGATATCGTGATATCCAAGACTGACATCAAGTTCAATTTTTTCTTTAAAGAACATGCGCCCTAAACCTAGAGCTGTGCGAGTGTCATAGTAGTATTTTGAAAGATCGTCGTAAATGGTGCGGTGAAAAAGAACACCGTAATTTTCACTGTCAAATAGTCGCGCCTTGCTTGCGATAGTGAGGTCGTAAAGTTCAGAATTTTTTACGTCATACTTTCGATTCTTTCCGGTTCCAACATCGGAATAGCTCGTTTCATGTTGAAAATTTACTTCATGAATGAAGCTGTGACTTTGATAAAGATAACGCGAGGTCAACTGATAATTTTTTGAATTATAGTCAGAAGTATAGCTACCACCGATTGAGAGATATTGCTTGGCGCTGTTGGATTTGTAGAATTTTTTTGTTCTCGGAGAAACTACGGACTCACGATTACTTCGCGACTCAACCGCGAAAACATCTTCAGGATTTTGTACTACAAAAAATGAAAGGAATAAGAAGGCGAGGAGATAGTGCTTTTTCATTGTTGTTGTGGTGAACAAACAACTTCAAGGAGTTATTGACGAATAGCTGGCGCTTGAGATTGTGGGTTTTGGTTGGTATCGATATTGTCCATGGGAGTAGAATCTTGCGGTTCCATCATTTGATTTGTTTCACCACTTAAACTTTCGCCATTTTCATCAATTGTTGCACCGATCTCGCCACCATTTTCGTTGGAAAGGTCCGGTAATTCCACCTCTTGCTCATCCCTAGTTTCAAAAAGCCAACTAGCATGATTTTTGACTGAATCAGAATATTTTACGCCCGCAAAAAAAGAAAAAATCAGCAAAGTTATGACAACGATTAATTCGATTGTTTTAATCATATTTTTAAAAAGATTGTGTTTTACTTAGAGTAGCAAGGCTCAAAACTATGTACAAAAAATTCTTAAAAAAAATAAATTGCACTTTCATTAAAGCAAAGAGTTTTTCTTTTTCCGTTCTTTAACCCAGATCCGTCATTAGCAATCCGTCTAGTTCGCCTAGAACTATCCTGGATTTCTAATGACGGATCTGGGTTAAACCAACATTAAAATTGGATGTTCAACAAATCGACGCAGTGCTTTTAAAAATTCTGCACCAACTGCACCATCAACAGAGCGATGATCGGAAGACAAAGTTACATTCATCATGTGCGCGATTTTAATTTGACCATGCTCGACAACAGGTTTTTCAACAGCTCGTGCAACCGCCAGGATACAGCTTTGCGGAGGATTCACGATTGCAGCAAAATTATCGATTCCAAACATTCCTAAATTTGAAATGCTGAATGAGCCGCCTTGGAATTCTTCGGGCTGCAACTTTCCGTCACGCGCTTTTTTGGCGAGTTGTTTTGTTTCGGTTGAAATTGCCTGAATAGTTTTTTGATCAGCATTTTTAATGATTGGCGTGATGAGGCCGCCGTCAATAGCCACGGCCATTGCGATGTCGATATTGTTGTAAAGCAGAATCGCGTCATCAGACCAAGCAGAATTTGCTTCCGGAACTTTTTGTAATGCCATCGCCGTTGCTTTGATAACGAGATCATTGACTGAAATTTTGTAAGATGGATTGCCTGTGGCGTCGATTTCTGCGACTTCATTCAAGGCGGCGCGAAGCTCGAGAAGCTTGTCGATCTTGAGCTCACAAGAAAGATAAAAATGCGGAACATTTTGTTTCGATTCGAGAAGTCGCTTGGCAATGACTTTGCGGATGTTGTTATTTTTAACGGCGCGAAATTCTTGTGGATCGCGGTGAACTGCACCAAATCTGGCATTGCCGGATTTCGTAAATCCCAAAACATCTTCTTTGATGATGCGACCATGAGGACCGGAGCCAGAAATTCCGGCGAGGGAAATTCCGGATTCTTTGGCGATTCGTTTGGCAAGCGGACTGGCTTTTTGGGCTTCGCCAACCGTGAGTCGTAAGTCGTAAGTCGTAAGTGAGGGCGCGATTTTTTCTTCTTTTTTTATTTCGACTTTTGTTGGTGTGGTGGATTTTTTTTCGTAATTTTCGAGCGATTTTTTATCTTCGCCATCTTCCAAAATTAGAGCGATGCAGGAATTTACCGCGACATTTTCGGTGCCTTCGGCAACTAAAATTTTTCCTAAAATTCCTTCATCTACAGCTTCAACTTCCATTGTAGCTTTGTCGGTTTCAATCTCGGCGATAACCTCGCCAGCCTTGATTCTATCGCCTGTTTTTTTTACCCATTTTGCAAGATTTCCTTCTTTCATTGTTGGAGAAAGTGCTGGCATTAAAATTTCGATTGGCATGTTGGGAAGCGTTGATTTTGTTGGGGAAAAGCGAAGTGTGGCGAAGTTATTTTTCGATCACGAAAAGTAAATTATTTTCTGGTATCCGTCGCATCGCGCACGGCTTCGCCGATGAAAACGAGAAAAGTTAAAATTAGCGTAATGGTCACGAAGCCAGCAATCCCAAGCCAATAGGCGGTTAAATTATTTTTTCCTTGAGCGAGCAATTCGCCGAGAGATGGCGATCCGATTGGTAATCCGAGTCCAAGAAAATCGAGTGAAGTTAGTGTTGTGATTGATCCGGCGAGTAAAAATGGAATATTGGCGATGATGATGGGAGAGGCATTCGGCAAAATGTGGCGAAAAATAATTCGCGAATTACTTGCTCCTAAAGCTTTGCTGGCGCGAACAAAATCGAAATTGCGCAAGCGCAAAAATTCGGCGCGGACGTAACCGACTAACGACATCCAGCTAAAAAGTAGCATCAAGCCAAGCAGCGTAAAAAAACTGGGCTCGATGATTGAAGATAAAATTATCAGCAAAAATAAAACCGGCATGCTCGACCAAATTTCCATGAAGCGTTGGAGGAATAAGTCGGTGAGGCCACCGAAATATCCCTGAATCGCGCCGAGAAAAACTCCTAAAATGGCGGAAAAAAAAGTTAGGATCAGACCGAAAATTAGCGAGATTCTGATGCCGTAAATCACTCGCGCTAAAACATCGCGACCATTATCGTCAGTGCCGAGAAGATTAGTTGCTGTTGGCTTGGAAGGGGCGGGAGTTTTTACGTTGAAGTTGATGGTGTCGTAGGAAAAAGGAATCGGCGCGAAAATTATCCAGCCATTTTTTTCGATTAATTTTTGAACTTCTGGATCACGAAAATCAGCTGCGGTTTCAAAAATTCCGCCGAAAGTTTTTTCAGAAATTTCGTGAAAAACCGGAAAATAAAAATCGCCTTTGAAACGCAGTAGCAGAGGTTTGTCGTTAGCAATAAATTCGGCAAAAAGTGTGAGAGAAAAAAGTGAGGTAAGAAAAAGAAATGAAAAATATCCGCGACGATTTTTTTTGAATTTGGCGAAGAAGGTTTGACTCATGGTCTATGCCAATTCCAGTTGAAGAAACCGATTAAACTCCAATGTCATGCTGAGCCTGCCTCCGCATGATTCTAGGCACTATGGCTTGAATCATGCGGAGGCAGGCTCAGCATGACATTGGGTATTCATCGCAAAGTAATTACCAAAAAAAATGGCGGCTCCATTTTTTGGAACCGCCATTTTTTATTTAAAGCTTATTCAGCTGCGACTTTTTCTGCCACAACCTCTTCGGCCTGTTTTTCCTGATTCGCAGTTTTGCGATATCTTGCAGCCAGTAAGCCTGTTCCTGCTGGGATCAGGCGACCGACGATGATGTTTTCTTTTAGACCTTTTAAATTATCGACTTTGCCTTGCACCGCTGAATCAGTAAGAACTCGCGTTGTTTCTTGGAATGATGCAGCAGAGATGAAGGATTTAGTTTGAAGTGAAGCTTTGGTGATTCCGAGCAATACTGGAGCCGATTTTGCTGGCTTCATTTTGCTAGCGATCATTTTGGCATTTACTTCTTCAAACACGTCGCGATCGATATATTCGCCGACGAGAAGCGTGGTGTCGCCGGAGTGAATTACTTCAACGCGTTTCAACATCATGTTCAAAATAACTTCGATGTGCTTGTCGTCGATTTTCACGCCTTGCATGCGATAAACTTTTTGTACTTCATTCACCATGTAGTTGGTGAAGGCTTGCATACCAAGGATGCGCAGGATGTCGTGAGGAACAAGATTTCCGTCAACTAACACGTCGCCTCTTTTGACGAAGTCACCTTCACCAACGAATAAGTGCTTGGTTTTGGAGATGCTGTATTCGACTGGTTCTTTCGATGCATCTTCGGAACGAACAATAATGCGGCGCTTAGTTTTGTAGTCTTTGCCGAATTCGATGCGACCATCAATTTCGGTCATCACCGCAGCATTCTTTGGTTTGCGCGCTTCAAACAACTCAGCTACGCGTGGAAGACCGCCTGTTATATCACGAGTCTTGGAAGATTCTTTTGGAATTCTGGCGATGACATCGCCAGGCTTAACTTCGTCACCATTAGAAACGCCAATTACGGTGTGGATTGAAAGCGGATATTCTTTGACCTCAGTGTCTTTACCGACGGTAATTGACAATCTTGGCTTAAGCTCTTGTTTGCTATATTGCTTCCAATCCATGATGATCTTTGTTGAGACGCCTGTTGATTCTTCAATTTTTTCACGGAGCGAAACATTCTCGATAAGATCGTTATATTTGATCGCACCATTCGCTTCAGCAACTACTGGAATGTTGTAAGGATCCCATTCTGCTAGGTGATCACCTTTTTTAACCTCTGAGCCATGCTTGTGAGTGATTACAGAGCCATAAGGAAGTTTGTAGCTATGAATTTCTTTTTGATCTTTATCGACTAAAGTGATTTCAGAATTTCTGCTAACGACGACGATTTTACCATTGCGATCAATCAGAGTTCCTTTGTCAGAAATACGAATCTTACCATCAGCAATTGCAGCGATTGAAGATTGTTCTGCACCTCTTTGTGCTGCACCACCAATGTGGAAGGTTCTCATTGTGAGCTGAGTTCCTGGTTCGCCAATTGATTGAGCTGCAACAACACCAACTGCTTCACCAATGCTGACAATATTTCCTGTCGCCAAATCACGGCCATAGCACTTCACGCAAACACCTTCGTGAGTTTTGCAAGTTAAGACTGAGCGCGATTGGATTGTTTTGACTCCCGCTTTTTCAATTGCGTCGGATAAGGCTTCGTCAATCATGGTTCCGGCTTTTACAATGATTTTTTTGTCATCTAAAGATTTTACATCTTCGAGCGGAACACGTCCCAAAGCTTGTTCAGAAAGTGGAGCAATGACGCGACCATCATCAATGATTGACTCAAGGATCACGCCTTCACTGGTGCCACAATCTTCTTCAATGACGATGCAATCCTGAGAAACATCAACTAACCTTCTGGTTAAATAACCGGAATTAGCTGTTTTCAAAGCTGTATCGGCCAAGCCTTTACGAGCACCGTGAGCAGAAATGAAATATTCTAAAACGCTCAAGCCTTCTTTGAAGTTGGAAGTGATTGGAGTTTCAATAATTTCTCCAGATGGTTTCGCCATCAAACCACGCATACCAGCGACTTGTTTGATTTGGTTCTCAGAACCTCTGGCTCCAGAATCGGCCATCATGAAAATCGAATTGGCTCCTGCTGGAGTTGAGAAGGTGGAAATTGCGCTCATCATTTCGCGAGAAATTTTTCCGGTGCAATTTGTCCATTCATCAACAACTTTGTTGTAACGCTCACCAGCGGTAATTAATCCTTCGCGATACTGCTTCTCTAGCTTCTTCACTTTATCAAATGATTCGGAGATATGTTTTTGTTTTCCTTCAGGAATGATCATATCGTCTTTGCCGATTGAAATACCTGCTCGACCAGCATTTGAAAAACCTAAAGTCATGATGCGATCACAAAACATGACGGTTTCTTTTTGGCCACAATTACGGTAAACAGTATCGATCAGATTGGTTACGGCCTTTTTAGTCATGGCCTTGTTAACAATTTCAAAATCCACCTTCATCGCATTTGGCAAAATGTTGTAAAGCAAAACGCGTCCAGCTGTTGTCTCGATTTTCTGAAAAGTTCTTTCCCCATCTTTGTTTTTGATGGTGAAGCGATAATAAATTTTATCGTGCAAAGTGATAACCTTACTGTTCAAAGCGTGACCTAATTCAAAATCATCAGCGATTGGACGGGCTTTAGCTTGAGCATAATCTTTGTTTTCCATAGTCATGTAGTAGAGACCAAGAATGATATCTTGCGACGGAACGATGATTGGCTTGCCGTTAGCAGGACTGAGAATGTTGTTGGTCGACATCATCAAAGCACGAGTTTCAACTTGAGCTTCGATTGAAAGTGGAACGTGAACCGCCATTTGGTCACCGTCAAAGTCGGCGTTGAAAGCGGCGCAGACAAGCGGGTGAAGTTGAATCGCTTTGCCTTCAGTTAAGACTGGTTCGAAAGCTTGAATACCAAGTCTGTGAAGCGTAGGAGCGCGGTTTAAAAGGACCGGATGCTCTTTGATGACTTCATCCAAAATATCCCAAACCTCTGGTCTTTCAGCTTCAACTAATTTTTTTGAAACTTTAATCGAAGGAGATTTTCCGTAAAGTTCGAGCTTCGAATAAATGAAAGGTTTGAATAATTCCAAAGCCATTTTTTTCGGCAAACCGCATTGGTGAAGCTTGAGTTCAGGGCCAACGACGATTACAGAGCGGCCGGAATAATCGACGCGTTTACCGAGCAAGTTTTGACGGAAGCGACCTTGCTTTCCTTTCAACATGTCGCTCAAAGATTTGAATGGTTTTTTGTTGGAATTTTTTACGACAGCGCCGGAACGGCCATTGTCAAGCAAGGCGTCCACTGACTCTTGCAACATTCTCTTCTCGTTTTTGATGATGATTTCTGGCGCGCCCAGTTCCATCAAGCGTTTCAAGCGATTGTTGCGATTGATTACGCGACGATAAAGTTCGTTTAAATCTGAAGTAGCAAAGCGTCCACCATCAAGCATGACGAGTGGACGAATATCAGGCGGAATAACTGGTAGAACCGTCATCACCATGTGTTCAGGCTTATTGATTTCTGAATCGATGAATTGCTCAACGAGTTTCAATCTCTTGATGGCTTTTTCTTTTTTGATTTCAGAAGTGATGGTGACGAGCTCTTCACGCAAATCTTTTTGAACTTTTTTTAAATCAAGTTTTTGCAAAAGATTTCGCACTGCTTCTGCTCCCATTCCAGCAACAAAACTGCCGTAACCATGCTCTGCTTGAAGTTTGTCATATTCATCTTCACTCAAAATTTCTCCCTCTTTTAGGGGCGACATTAGGCCATCAGTAACGATGTAGGCTTCGAAATAAATAACTTTTTCAATCGCCTTCAAAGTGGTGCCAAGCATTGTTGAGATGCGAGATGGTAGTGATTTCAAAAACCAGATGTGAGTGATTGGGGCGGCGAGTTCGATATGTCCCATTCTTTCGCGACGGACTTTTGATGAAGTGACTTCAACGCCACATTTTTCACAAACAATTCCTTTGTATTTGATGCGCTTATATTTGCCGCAGAGACATTCGTAATCTTTGATTGGACCAAAAATTCTGGCACAAAAAAGACCGTCTCTTTCTGGCTTGAAAGTGCGGTAGTTAATGGTTTCTGGCTTGATTACCTCACCGAAAGACCAAGATCTAATTTTATCTGGATCGGCGATAGAAATTTTAATGGCGTTAAAATCTAGAAGATCAACTGCGCTGTTTGCAGTTAGGCTTAAGAGGCCGTGTGAGGAAGTTCCCGCTAATGACATGCTATTTTGTTTTTATTTTTATTGGATCCCGCCGCAACGAGTGCGGGGCGACAAATTAGGGTGCCTGTCACCCCGTCGAATGACGGGGTTATTTTTCTACAAGTTCAATATTCAGACCCAAAGAGCGAACTTCTTTGATCATCACGTTGAATGATTCTGGAATGCCGCAATTGAAGTTTTGATTTCCTTGGATGATTGATTCGTAAATTTTAATTCTACCAACCACATCATCAGATTTTACGGTTAGCATTTCTTGTAGCGAATATGCTGCCCCGTAAGCTTGCAAAGCCCAACATTCCATTTCACCAAAACGTTGGCCACCAAAATGAGATTTACCGCCGAGAGGTTGTTGAGTGATTAAACTGTAAGGTCCAATTGAACGAGCGTGAATTTTATCATCAACCAAATGATGTAATTTGAGCATGTAGATGTAGCCGACGGTGACTTTGCGATCAAATTTTTCGCCAGTTTTGCCATCAAAAAGCTCAATCTGTCCAGACTTATCAACGCCGGCAATTTCAAGCAATTTTGTAATGTAAGCCTCCTTCACACCTTCAAAAATTCCGGTGGCAAAATGCACTCCGTCTTTGAGAGTTGAAGCGAAGATGATCAATTCATTATCCGACATTGCTTTAACTTTTTTAACTTCATCTTCCGACGAATAAATCGCCAAAACCTTGTCACGAAGTTGTTTGATAAATTCAGATTTTTTCTCAGCAACTTGGTCTAAAAGATGAGCGACTTGCTTTCCTAATTCTTTCGATGCGAACCCTAAATGGGTTTCAAGAATTTGACCGATATTCATACGAGAAGGCACGCCGAGCGGATTCAACACGATATCAACTGGCTGACCATCTGCTGAATATGGCATGTCTTCAAGAGGAGCAATTTTAGAAACAACGCCTTTATTTCCGTGACGTCCCGCCATTTTATCACCCGGTTGTAGGCGATATTTTGAAGCGACATAAACTTTTACGATTTTTAGAACACCTTGCCCCAACTCGTCTCCAGCTTTGATGCGCGCAACCTTATCGTTAAATTCTTTTTCGATTTCTGCAGCTTTTTTATTGTGCGATTTAATTAGTTTTTCAGCCTTATCCATCGCCTTGCCATCATCAATGACAATCTTAACCAAAATATTTTTTGACAATCCTTCCAACTCTTTGGCTTCAAGCTTTGTTTTGGTTTTTAACTTATCAACATTATTGGTTAATTTGTGGCCATCAAAAAGCTCAACTAGAGCATCTTTCATGGAGTTTTCTAAAAAAGAAATTTTTAAGTTTTTGCGCTTAGCAAGCTCCTCGATTTGTTGCATTTCGATGTAAATCGAACGCTCATCTTTTTCGATACCCTTACGAGAGAAAACCTTCACATCAACAACGGTTCCGCTAACTCCAGTTGAGGCATAAAGCGAAGAATCTTTTACATCAGAAGCTTTTTCACCAAAAATTACTTTCAATAATTTTTCTTCCGGAGTCATTGGTGATTCACTTTTTGGTGTGGTTTTTCCAACCAATAAATCTCCCGGCTGAACTTCGGCGCCAATATGGATGATGCCTTCTTCGTCAAGCTTGGTCAAAATTTCTTCGCTAACATTTGGAATATCGCGAGTGATTTCTTCAGGCCCTAAGCGCGTGTCACGAGCAACGATTTCGAGTTCTTCAATGTGGATTGAAGTAAAAGTATCATCAGCCAAAAGTTTTTCAGAGATGATGATGGAATCTTCAAAATTATATCCGTTCCAAGGCATGAAGGCAACGCGAACATTTTTGCCCAAAGCAATTTCACCATTTGAAATGCTGTGACCATCAGAAATAATTTGGCCAGCTTTTACTTTTTGACCGATCTCAACGGTCGGTCTTTGATTGACGCAAGTGTCTTGGTTGGTTCTGACATATTTTGCCAAATTATGGACATCGATGTGAGGAATGCCGTCACTCATTGACTCTACAACGATTTTCGAGGAATCGACAAACTTAACTACGCCGTCTTTTTTTACACGAACCGCGGCACCAGAGTCAGCAGCAATCACTGCTTCCATGCCAGTTCCAACAAGTGGGGCATCAGGACGAAGCAGCGGCACAGCTTGACGCTGCATGTTTGATCCCATCAAGGCGCGGTTAGCATCATCATTTTCAAGAAATGGGATGAGCGTAGTTGCGATTGAAACAATCTGTTTGGTTGAGACATCGATATAATCGATTTTATCCGGCGGCAACATGATGAACTCACCATTTTTACGGCAGCTTATCAGATCAGCTTTGATATTACCCTTGTCATCAACGTTGTTGGTTGAAGGAGCGACGGCAAAGTCAACTTCTTCCATCGCTGAAAGATATTTTACTTCGTCAGTGATGCGGCCATTCGTAACTTTGCGGTAAGGAGTTTCGATGAAACCGTAATTATTGACGCGGGCGTAAGTTGCTAAACTGTTGATCAAACCGATATTCGGACCTTCCGGAGTTTCAATCGGACAGATGCGGCCATAGTGAGTTGGATGCACGTCACGAACTTCGAAGCCAGCTCTTTCACGAGTGAGACCACCTGGTCCCAAAGCAGAAAGGCGACGCTTGTGAGTGATATCAGCAAGTGGATTGGTTTGATCCATGAATTGCGAAAGCTGCGAGGTGGCAAAAAAATCTTTCACCGCGGTGATTAGTGGCTTGGAGTTGATTAGACTTTGTGGCATGACGGTGTCGACTTCCACCGAATTCATTTTTTCTACAATCGATTTTTCGATGCGAGACATGCCGATGCGCAACTGGTTTTCAATTAATTCACCAACGGCACGAACGCGACGATTGGCGAGGTTGTCGATATCATCAGTTTTGAGATCATTATGCTTGATCAGGCTTAGAATTTTAATGGTTTGCTCTATGTCGCTGTGAGTCAAAAATAAAATTTCTTTATCGATATTTAAGCCCAAACGATGGTTCATTTTCATCCTACCAACATCGGACAAATTGTAACGCGCATCGGAAAAGAAAAGATTTTCGAAATAATTTTTTGCGACTTCCAAAGATGAAGGTGCCTCACCCAATCTGATTGCTTTGTAAATATCGGAAAGAGCATCTTTTTGATTTTGGTTTTTATCAACCAACAACGTGTTGTAGAGGTATGGCCCAATGTCAGACTTGCTTGGATTAACGATGGAAATAGTTTTAAAATTTAGTTTTTGTAAAATTTCTAAACTTTCAGCAGTTACGATACTTCCTGCTTCCAGGAGCAATTCACCAGTGTCAGATTCTATCAAGTCACCCGCAACTACATAGCCGAGAAGAACCTCATTGGTCAGAAGATAATATTGAAATTTCTCTGCTTGAAGCTTCTCGATTGTTTTGCGATTTAACTTGGTGCCCTCTGTAACTTTAATTTCTCCAGAATCAGCACAGATTAAATCATATGGGGCTTTTTTGTTGATAAATGCTTCGGCATCAAACGCTAGTGCCCAACCTTTTTTTGTGAGAGTCGTGTCAACCGCTCCATAAAAAACACGAATGATTGACTCTGCAGTCATTCCAATTGCGCGTAGCAATGAAGAGGCTGGAATTTTTCTTTTTTTATCAACGCGAAAGTAAAGGATGTCTTTGCTATCAAATTCAAAATCAAGCCAAGAACCAATGTGCGGAATAATTTTTGCGGTGTAAGATTTTGACCCGGAAAGTTTTACATTTTCACTATCAAAAAATACTCCGGGAGCACGACGCATTTGAGAAACAATCACTCTTTCGGCGCCGTTAACGATGAAGCTTCCGGTTTCGGTCATCAAAGGAATTTCGCAAAGATAAACTTCTTGCTCTTTGATTGAGCGAATTTCTTTGATTTCACTCCCTTCTTCCTGATGCCATAAAATCAAACGAAGCTGTGCGCGCAATGGAGCTGAGAAAGTTCTGCCAGCTGATAAGCACTCGTAAGATTCATATTTTGACTCACCAAGAGAGTAGCTGACGAACTCGATAGTGACACGACCAGCTGAATCAGAGAGTGGGAAAAAAGAATTAAAAACTGATTGAATGCCAACATTTTCGCGCTTTTCTGACGCGATATTGGCCTGAAGAAATTTTTCGTAAGAATCTTTTTGTAAAGAAATCAGATGAGGAATAGCCTCTCTGTCTTTGTTGTTGCTGAAGCTTTTTCTTAAGAGAGCTTGATCAAAATTACGGACTTGAACCATATACCCCTTTATTCAGTTGATGAGAGATTTTGTAAAATTCACACGATAAAAACACCAAAAGCCAATCCTCCTTTGATTTTGGTGGATTGGCTTAGAAAAGAACTACTTCAACTCAACTTTGGCACCAACAGCTTCTAGTTTTTTCTTAATCTCTTCTGCTTCTGTAGTAGGAACGTCAGACTTTAATGTTTTTGGAGCGGCTTCAACTAGGTCTTTAGCCTCTTTCAAACCAAGCCCCGTAATAACGCGAACCTCTTTGATAACATTAATTTTATTTTCACCAGCTGCAGTTAAAACAACTTCAAACTTATCTTTAACTTCGGCAACGGCTGCTGCTCCAGCAGCAGGACCAGCAACTGCAAAAGATGCAGCAGAAACACCCCATTTTTCTTCTAATTTTTTACTCAAATCAGCAAGTTCTAAAACTGTTAAAGCTGACAAAGTTTCTGATAATTGTTCGAGATTAGCTGACATTTTTTACCCGTTAATTGATGTTAATAAAATTTATGAAGATTTTTACTGCTTCAAAGTTGCAAGCCCTTTTTCAGGAGCAGATAAAATCCTGACAAAGTTAGATTGAGCGCCTTTGAGCACGCCAAGGAATGAGGAGCGAACCTCATCCAAAGATCCTAATTTTGCCATATCTTTGATGGCAGCCTCTGTGACGAGTAATTTGTTGAAATAGCCAATTTTAATTTTCAGTAACTCAACTTTTTTAACCATGTCAGACAAGGCCTTTGAAAGAGCTACTGGGTCTTGCGAATAAAGAATTGCGGTTGGGCCATTTAGGTGAGGAGTCAGAGTTTCTAAATCCGTGCCCTTAATCGCAACTTTTACCAAAGTATTTTTGGCGATTTTCATGTTGCAATTTTTTGACTTCAAAGCGATGCGCAGATCGTAAAGTTGTTTATCGCTCATGCCACGATAATGCACTATGGAAACAAAGGCGCTGCTAATAAGCTTGTCCTTCAATGAAGAAACTAGATCAGCTTTTTGAGTTTTGTTCATTGTTAAAAATTATTTAAAGCGATTCAGTGGCAATCTGTACTGATGGCCCCATTGTTGTATTAAGATAAAACTCTTTGATAAATTTTCCTTTAGCATTTTCTGGCTTGGAATCTTTAATTGCTTTGACGATGGCTTTGATATTTTCTAACAAAAAACTTGGATCAAAATCAGCCTTACCAACTAAACAATGAACTGTTCCAGCTTTGTCATTTTTAAAATTAACCTTGCCTTTCAATGCCTCAGAAACTGCTTTTTTAACATCGGAGGTAACTGTCCCATTTTTTGGACTTGGCATCAAGCCGCGCGGTCCTAATTTTTTAGCAATCTTACTGATTTTTTGCATCACATCAGGGGTCGCAACACAAACATCAAAATCTAAAAAACCTTCTTCAATTTTGGCGACTAAATCTTCAAGTCCAACCATATCAGCACCAGCTTCAAGGGCAGATTTTTTTTGATCTTCATTGGCAGTAAACACAATGACTTTTACTTTTTTACCGGAGCCGTGCGGCAACAAAACCGAGCCCTTAACAGTTTGATCAGATTGTTTTGCGTCAATTCCTAAATTTACAGCAAGATCAACTGATTCGATAAATTTACGTCTTTTTGTCGTTGTTAACTCTTGAATTTTTTTGATTCCTTCTTCGAGATTCACTGCCGAGTGTTTTTCAACTTTCTCAACTTTTTTGATTTTTTGTTTTTTTTCAGTCATCACTAAAATTTCTTAATTTGATTCTACTATTTCTAATCCCATTGAGATCGCGGAGCCTTTTACCATTTGCGCGCAGGCGTCAATGTCAGTCGCATTCATGTCAACCATTTTTTTCTTGGCAACATTTTTAATTTGATCCATCGTAATTTTTCCGGCACTATCTTTTCCAGGTGCTGAGGAGCCTTTTTCCAATTTAATTTCCTTCATGATTAAATAAGAAACTGGAGGATTTTTGGTAATAAAAGTAAAGGATTTGTCTTTGTATGCAGTGATCGTAACTGGGATTGGAGTTCCAAGATCATAATCGAATTTCATGGCATTAAATTGCTTACAAAATTCCATGATGTTTAGGCCTTTTTGACCTAAAGCTGGACCAATTGGAGGGGCTGGATTAGCTTTACCTGATGGCACTTGCAGTTTAATTAGTCCTAAAACTTCTTTTGTATTTTTTGACATATTTCTAACTTGAGTAATAGGGCTTAGAGCCTTGATTTTATTAGCTTCTTGAAGGATTAAAACTGCCTGCCTTTTTGCAAGGCGCGGCAATTTATTTTTGCAAAACTAACTTGCAAGCAATTTTCTTTAAAGATTTTTAGGAGACTTTTTCAACCTGATTAATATCGAGTTCAACTGAAGTTGCGCGACCAAAAATTAAAACTGAGATTTTAACTTTTTGTTTTTCTGAATCAAAATCTTCAACTACGCCGGTGAAAGATTCGAATGGACCTTCAATCACATTCAAGGTTTCACCAATTTCAAATGCGACATTTTTACTGTCAGATTCCTGAGAGGAAGAAAGATTGAGAATTTCCTGCATTTTAGCTGCAGCGACTGGCTGCGGTGTATTTTTACCACCCAAAAATCCCATAACTTTTGGAATTGCATTTATCGAGCTATAAGTTTCGCCGCCAAGATTAGTGTTGATAAAAACATATCCTGGGAAAAGTTTTTGTGACTCTTGAACTTTCTGACCTTTTTTAATTTTAATGATGGGTTTGGTTGGAACCAAAACATCGACGATATCTTTACTTACAATACCTCGGGTGATCAAAGATTTTATGTCCGAAGCCACTTTGTTTTCTTGGCCCGCCATGACATTCAGGATATACCATTTATTTTCTTGCTGTTCCATAAGTTGAGTAAAAGTTATAAACCAAAAATAACTGCGATGATTTTAGAGATGAGAAAATCAGCAAATAAAATTGCCAAAGAAACAACCGTGATTGTTACAAGAATTGTGACTGTTGTGATGTAGGTTTCTTTTTTGGATGGGATGTGAAGTTTTTTTAATTCTTCAATCACGTCCCTGAAAAATGCGAGCATTTCAAAAATAATTTTAGTTGTGTTTTTTTAAAAAACTAAAAGCCGAATTGACTTAAAAGTTGAAATTAAAAAGTGGCAGGAGCGAGAGGAATCGAACCCCCAACCAACGGTTTTGGAGACCGCTACTCTACCAGTTGAGCTACGCTCCTACAAAGTTTATCTGTATCTATTTTGTTTTTTTCTGTTGTTCAAAATTTCTAAAACCAGTTTCATAACAAGTTGGATCAGCCGTTCCATCTGCTTGCACATTAGCACGACAGTAAAGCAAAGCCTGATTGGCGGGATTGTTAAACCAGCCATCTTTATGTTCGGTAAGAAAATTGCCTTGAATTGAGCAGCTCACAAAAAACAAGCACGAAAAGCCTGTGGTGACTTTTGTAGAAAATTTCATCTCGAGATTATTTGATAATCTTCGAAACAACCCCAGCCCCAACAGTTCTTCCGCCTTCACGGATAGCGAAGCGAAGGCCTTCTTCCATGGCGATTGGAGCGATTAGTTCGACGTTAAGTTTTGTGTTATCTCCTGGCATGACCATTTCGACTCCTTCTGGGAGAGTGACTGATCCGGTAACGTCTGTGGTTCTG
>CAIYMZ010000089.1 GCA_903927415.1 uncultured Alphaproteobacteria bacterium | reverse complement strand
TTTTGTCAGCATTATTTTTTCTTACCCTCTTTTCTTAAGATTTTTTTACCAAAAACTTTTACGCCTTTTCCTTTGTATGGCTCAGGCTTTCTGAAAGAGATAATTTCAGCAGCAACTTGCCCAACCAAAACTTTATCATCACCAGTGATGATAACTAAATTTGGCTTCTCGAAAGCAGCTCCAATGCCATTTGGTAAGGCATAATAAATTTCGTGACTATAGCCCAAAGTTAAACACAAAATCCCTTTGTCAACCGAAGCTTTGTAGCCAACACCGTTAATTTCTAAAACGGTTTTGAAACCTACTTGTAATCCGGCGACAATATTTTTGACATTACTGCGATCCATTCCAATAAACATTGCAATGTCAGGAATGGTTTTGTTAGCAGCGGTAAATTTGATTTGTTTATCAATAAATTCAGCTTTAACGCCATTGCTGATTTGATAGGTTTTTTTTGCTTTTCCGCTATCGAAAGCAATGATATTTTTATCAATCACCACCTTGATATTATCTGGAATGTTGACTGGTAATTTTCCTACACGAGACATTTTTGAAATTAAAATATTTTAAGAAGAATTTCGCCGCCAAGTTTTTTAGTTCTGGCATCATGATCAGCAATCACGCCTTGAGATGTTGAAATAACAACCATTCCCAAACCATTTTTTACCAAAGGAATTTTGTCCGCAGAGCGATAAACTCTTTTTCCAGGCTTGGAAACAACAGAAATTTCGCTTACTACCGGAGCTGAATAATGGTATTTCAAGTGAATGTCGAATCTTTCAACCTTACCTTCTTTGATTCTGCTGTAATTCAAAATATAACCTTCCTCTTTCAGAATGGTTAAAATGTTTTCTCTTAAGTTCGAAATTGGCGAAGAGATGGTGGCTTTTTTTGCCATGTAGCCGTTTTTGATTCTCGATACTAGATCTGAAACTGGATGATTAAAAAACATTTTACCAACTTGATTTAATTAAACCTGGGATTTGTCCCCAAGACGCTAACTCTCTGACCGCAATACGAGATAATCCAAATTTTCTGAGATTTCCTCTTGGTCTACCAGTAAGGCCGCACCTGTTTCTGTATCTAACACAAGAACTATCACGCGGCATTTCTGAAAGCTTAATTTGTGCTGCCAGTCTTTCTTCAAACGGCAAAGACTCATCTTTGGCAATTGCAATAGTTTTTTGTCTTTTGGTTTTTTGCAATTGTGCCAATTTTTTTCTTTTGGCATTTCTAAGGGTTAATGATTTTTTTGCCATATTACTTGATTGGAAAGTTAAGTTTTTTTAGCAAATACAGAGCTTCTTCTTTTGTTTTGGCTGTAGTTGCGATTGTGATATTTAAACCGAAGATTTTTGGAATATTGTCGAGATCAACTTCTAAAAAAACATTATGCTCTTTGATGCCAAAACTGTAGTGATTACTTTGGTTAAAACCTTTTGCAGAAAGTCCGCGAAAATCTCTAATTCTTGGCAAGGCAATGTTCGTTAGCTTATCCAAAAACTGATACATTTTTTTACCACGTAGAGTTGCTCTGCAGCCAATCGGCAAATCTTTGCGTAACTTAAAAGTGGAAATCGCTTTGCGAGATTTGGTTAAAACTGCTTTTTGACCAGCAATGTTTGAGATTTGTAACGCCAAATAGGTCAGAAATTTATTGTCACTATCTGTAGCTTTAATTCCGACATTAACGCTAACCATTTTTAATCTTGGAATAGCTAAATCATTGGCATAAGAAAACTTTTTCTTTATATCGCCAAGTGAATCTTTGTATAATTTTTCTGTTAAAGTTTGCATTTTTTACTATCCGATTTTTTTGCCCGATTTTTTTGAAACACGATTTTTTCTAGTGAAAATTTTTCCTTCGCCAGCTTCGGTAACGAATTTAATTTTTACTGCCTTACCATCTTCAACATGAGAAATATTTGAAATATGAACTGGTTTTTCAACTTTCAAAATTTGTCCAGGATTTGATTGAGTCGGCTTTTTATGAACTGTTGCGATGTTAACTCCTTCAACGGTTATTCTTTGATCAGCAACCAACAAAACCTTTCCTGTCTTGCCCCTGCTTGATCCAGAAATAACTATAACTTGATCGCCTTTTTTAAATTTATTTGCCATTTTTTTACAAAACCTCCGAAGCTAATGATGCAATTTTTAAGAAGTTTTTTTGTCTAACTTCGCGAGCAACTGGCCCGAAAACACGAGTTGCAATGGGCTCGCCGTCTTTATCCACAAGAACAATCGCATTGTCGTCAAATTTTACAAAACTACCATCACTTCTAACAATTTTATTTTTGGTACGAACAATAACTCCTTTGGCTACCGAACCTTTTTTAACTTTAGAGCCAGGAATGACGCTAGTTATCGACACTACGATGATTTCACCAATGCCGGTAATCATGTGATCCGAGCCTCCGAGAACCTTGATACATCTAGCAGTCTTTGCGCCGGAATTATCGGCAACGACCAGATTTGTTTGCATTTGAATCATTTGAAATACCTTAATTAATTTTTAATGCCCATCTTTTACGCTTGGAAAGTGGTCTTGAGCTAATAATCTCAACCTCTTGTCCAATCTCTACTTTTTTACCCTGCGAGTCCACCAAATATTTTTTGTGCACAGTGATATACTTGCCGTAACGCAAGTGTTTTTTGTAAGTGGTCGAGAGAGCTTTAAAAGTTTTCTCATCAATGATGTTCAGAACCGTAACTTTCATGATTAAGCAGCAGCTTTGTTGTTGTTAATTTGGGTAAAGAGTCTTGCGACTTCTTTTTTTTTGTTTTTGTAATCTTTGGCGATGATTGTTTCGCCGGAAGAAGCTTTGACTCTCATCATTAGAAGCTCTTTCTTAAGGCCGGAAATATTAGCCAAAGCTGATTTTTTTTCTTCTTTTTTCATGTCTAAACGTGATTAACGATTCTGGTTTTAAACGGCAATTTTGCTGCAGCTTTTTGAAGAGATATAGCGGCTGAATCATTGTCTATTCCATCAATTTCAAAAATGATGCGGCCTGGTTTTATTTTAGCGATGTAGTATTCGACGTTACCTTTACCGCTTCCCATTCTAACTTCTGCAGGTTTTTTAGTGACTGGCGTATGAGGAAAAATCATGATCCATAATTTTCCAGCACGCTTCATGTAACGAGTGATGACTTTTCTGGCAGATTCAATTTGTTTGGAGTTTAGCTTTCCTGGCTCAAGAGCTTTCAAGCCAAAAGATCCGAACTTCAGACTATTGCCACTAGCAGCCGTTCCGAGAATTTTTTTCCCGCCTTTCTGCGCCTTTCTGTATTTTGTTTTTGCTGGTATTAGCATTTTCTAATTAATTTTTTTATTGAGCAGAAGATTGTTTTTTCTTCTCAACAAAACCTTTGTAAATCCAAACCTTAACCCCAATTACACCGTAAGTTGTATAGGCTTTAGCAGTGGCGTAGTCGATGTTGCAGCGCAAAGTATGTAATGGAACCGATCCCTCTTTATACCATTCAGTTCTAGCAATCTCAGCTCCGCCAAGTCTTCCGGCGCAGCTTACTTTAATTCCAAGAGCGCCATATTTCATTGCGGCTTGCATGGATTTTTTCATGACTTTTTTGAAAGCCGAGCGACCTTCGAGCTGTTTAGCAATATTTTGTGCGACTAGAGAAGAGTTGGTATCCGGCTTGTCGATCTCAACAATTTTTACATCAACTTTGCAGCCTGCAATTTTTTCAACCGCCTGATTAATTTTTTCAATATCGAGACCTTTTTTTCCAATTAGAACTCCTGGCTTAGAAGTTTTGATCACTAAATTAACCTTGTCAGAAGTGCGCTCGATAATGACACTGCCAATTCCGCAATGAGCATAATTTTTTTTGATAAAACTTCTGATTGTAACGTCATTAATCAGATTTTTAGCGTAGTTTTTTTTATCAAACCAAATTGATTCCCAGTTTTTGTTATTGAGTAGTCTAAAACCTACTGGATTAACTTTTTGACCCACTGCTTACTCCCCTTTTTTTGTTTTTACTTTCGCTTTTTTGGCGGTTGGCTTTTCAGCTGATTTTTCAGCTAGAATTACGCGGATATTGCTAAAAGTTTTTAAGATACGACTTGATTTGCCGCGACCTCTTGCCGCGAATCTGCGCAAGGCAAAAGCCCGACCAACATCAACATCTTTCACGTAAAGATTATCAACATCCATATTGTGATTATTTTCAGCGTTGGACATTGCTGAATAAACCAGGGCACGAATGATTGGGGCTAATTTCAAATTAGAAAATTGTAGCAGTTTCAATACTTCGGCCACAGGACGTCCAGCAATGTTTTTGGTTATTCTCATAACCTTTAGCGGACTTGATTTAACTGCGTCTAATGAAGCTACTGATAATTTTTGAGTCATGATTTCTACGATTTTGTAACTTTTTTATCACCACCGTGACCATAAAAGGTGCGGGTTGGCGCAAATTCACCAAATTTATGTCCGACCATTCCCTCGCTAACCGAAACAGAAACGAATTTTTTGCCATTATGAACGGCAAAATTAATGCCAACAAACTGAGGGAGTATTGTTGATCTTCTAGACCAAGTTTTAATCATTTGTTTTTTGGAAGAATTGAGATAGTCGCGTGCTTTTTTAAGCAAGTAACCGTCTACGAATGGAACTTTCCAGGCTGATCTAGGCATGTTATTTAGTTCTTCTTGATTTTACGATGAAGCGGTTTGACGGCTTGCTTCTTTTTCTGGTAATCTTGCCTTTAGCAGATTTACCAGTTGGAGAAACAGGATGTCTACCGCCAGAGGTTCTACCTTCACCACCACCATGGGGATGATCTACAGGATTCATTACAACACCGCGAACAGTTGGTCTAATACCCAACCATCTTGATCTACCAGCTTTGCCAATAGTGATGTTTTTATTATCTAGATTTGAAACTGATCCAATCGTTGCCATACAATCCAAAAGGAATAATCTGATTTCTCCGGATTGCACTTTTACAAGAGCGTAGCCACCATCTTTTCCAACTAATTGAGCGTAGGTTCCAGCTGATCTAGAAACCGCACCTCCACATCCTGGTTTTAATTCAATATTGTGAATAATTGATCCGATTGGAATAACGGAAAGTGGCATTGAATTGCCGATCTTTACGTCAATCAAACTTTTTGATGACATGATTTTATCTCCAATCGCTAGCTTGTGAGGCGCGATGATGTAAGAAAAAATTCCATCAGAATATTTGAGCAGAGCTATGAAAGCTGTGCGATTTGGATCATATTCGATTCTTTCAACTTTAGCTTCGAGATCGAGCTTATCGCGCTTAAAATCAATGACGCGGAAAGACTTTTTATGGCCGCCAGATTTGTGTCTTACGGTGATGTGTCCAACATTATTTCTGCCAGCACTTTCACTAACCTTAGTGGTTAAAATTTTTAAAGGAGCACCTTTCCACAGCTCGCTTCTATCTAAAGCAACAAGCTGTCTAAGCGCAGGAGTGATAGCCTTGTAATTTTTAAGAGCCATTGCTTAAGAACCGAAATTAATTGATTGACCTTCTTTCAAGGTGACGATGGCTTTTTTGTACGAGCCTCTTGTTCCTTCAACACCCTTAAACCTTTTAGTTTTAGGCTTGGTATTGATGATATTTACTTTTTCCACTTCAGCACCAAAAGCTTTTTTGATGAGTGAGGCAATTTCTTCTTTGTTGCAGCTAGAATCAACTTTGAAATGATATTTTCCTTCAGCTAACTGCTTGTTTGATTTTTCTGTATACACCAAACTTTTGATTTTGTCGTAGTTAAATAGAGCAGTCATTACGCTATTGCCCCCAAGATTTTGTTTTCGAAAATTTTGCTATCGATCACCAAATGATCGAAGCTTAGAATGTCATAAACGTTGATTGCTCTAGCATCTAAAGCTTTTACGTTTTTTAAATTTTTTGCTGACTTTGCTAAAGTTACAGAATCATCATGAATGATTAGGGCACTTGCGACATTGTTTTGAGCAAGAGTGGAGCTGATTTTCGAAGTTTTAATTTCTGAACCAAAATCAGAAAAAATCGCAACCTTATTTTCTTTTAATTTCATTCTCAAAACATCAGACAAAGCAATTTTAACAATTTTTTTTGGCATTGAAAAATCGAAAGAGCGAGGCATTGGACCGTGACAAGTTCTGCCACCAACGAACTGAACCGATCTGCGACTACCTTGACGAGCGCGACCAGTTCCTTTTTGTTTCCAAGGCTTTGCTGTTGTTCCGGAAATTTCAGCCATAGTTTTTGTTTTGGCTGATCCAGATCTTCTAGCTGCAAGTTGCCATCTGACTACATAGGCAACAGATTTTGCGCTTTCAATTTCGAGAGAAGAGGCGACATCTAGCTGTTTAGAGCCAATCGCACCTTTACCAAAATCTATAGTTTTGAGAGTTAACAAGGTCATATTTTAGAAATTCCTAACGATTTTTATAACAACATCAGAGCCTGCATTACCAGGAACCGCGCCTTTTACGGCAATGACAGATTTTTCCTTATCGATCAAAACTACTTCCAAATTTTTTACAGTAACATTGTCAACTCCCATATGTCCGGCCATTTTTTTACCTTTGAAAGTTTTGCCAGGATCTTGTCTTTGACCGGTTGAGCCATGAGAGCGGTGAGAAACAGAAACGCCGTGGGAAGCTTCTAGTCCACGAAAATTCCATCTTTTCATTACACCGGCAAAACCCTTGCCAATCGTTACTCCAGAGATGCTAATTTTGTCACCTTTTTTTAAAACTGAATCGATTGAAATTGAATCGCCGACTTTTAATTCCAAACCTTTTTTAACTTGTGAACCACGAATTTTTTTAAAAAGAGGAATCGATTTTTTATTAAAAATTCCAGCAATTGATTTTGAAATTCTTTTTGGATGAGTCGCTTTTTCAAAAGCCATTAACAAACTATCGAAATCCTTATCCACATTTACAGCCAATTCCAAAACGCAATTGTCATAGATTTGTAGCATTGTCAGTGGCACAGAAGCGCCAGCCTCATTGAAGAGATGTGTCATGCCGATTTTTTTCCCTACTAATTCCAACATCTAGTTCTTTGCTCCGTTAATTGCGATTTTGATATTAACACCAGCTGAAAGATTTAACTTCATCAAAGCATCCACTGTTTGAGCAGTAGGAGAGATGATTAAGAGTCTTTTTGAGGATCGAATTTCAAATTGTTCGCGCGAATCTTTGTCAACGTGAGGGCCTCTGATAACACAAAATTTTTGAATTTTTGTTGGCAAAGGAATTGGGCCTTTAATGCCAGCTCCTGTTCTTCTAACTGTAGCAATGATCTCATTCATCGCCTTGTTCAAAACAAGGTGATCGAAAGATTCAAGAGTGATTTTGATGCTCTCTTTATTTTTCATGATTTTCTATTTGATAATCTTCGAAACAACCCCAGCCCCAACAGTTCTTCCACCTTCACGGATAGCGAAGCGAAGGCCTTCTTCCATGGCGATTGGAGCGATTAGTTCGACGTTAAGTTTTGTGTTATCTCCTGGCATGACCATTTCGACTCCTTCTGGGAGAGTGACTGATCCGGTAACGTCTGTGGTTCTG
>CAIYMZ010000088.1 GCA_903927415.1 uncultured Alphaproteobacteria bacterium | reverse complement strand
TCTTCCATGCGGCGAGCCAAGATTTCGCACGCAAAGGCTTCGATCTCGACATAACAAACTGTTCGAGAAGTTGGCTCTGCGAGTTTAAATCCAAGCTCGATTCCGCCAACTCCTGAGCATAGGGATAAAATTCTGAAGGGATGTAAATCCACACGTAAAAATCTTTTTCTAAAAAATTGCGCAAAAAAAATGCGCACCCTTTTTAGGAGTGCGCACCTTGTGAATGCTGTTGTTTGTTGGTTTGAAATAGAAACTGCGAACCGGAGTGCGAACCCTTTTAAAATCTCTGTCGCTAAAAAAGGCCTGCGGTCGCGCGTTACCCGCGGCTAAGGTTTCGCCACAGTACCTTTTTTATTTAAGGCTTCGCTCAGGTTCGCGCTAAGCTGCGCGTCAAAGCGATCTTTTACTGTTTTGGTAGTTATTTCAATCATATCAAATCTCTTGTCGATGTTGGCGCTCTTATGCAGGAAGTAGAGGATTTTTAATTCCTTACCTTTGCGTTGTGCGATGACCTCTTGTCCTGATTTTGTTTTCATCTTGAAGGCATCGCCTGCAAGGTAGGTTGATGGACTGTTTGAATCGCTTCTCTTCTTTACTTGATTGATACTCTGATAAGAGGGGATTGCAAGCCGTCCATCTTTTGCTTTTTTAATTCCACCGGTTTGTTGCAGTGCAGCGAAGGCTGCCATCGTGTAGACTTCAGCGGTTAGATTTGTTTTCGTTGCCGGTTTAACGCGGATGCTACTTTCAAAACCACCAGATTTTTTTCTGATAAAAAACTTTTCTTTGATGCTGTTTCTGACTTCGTTCTGACTTTTTTGTGCAACATTGGTCAGGGTCTTTGCAACTGCAAAAGGAATTTGTTTTTTTGCTATGCTGACAAGTTCATCGCTTGCGTTACTTTTGATCTGGAGGCTTATGATTGCCATGTTCGTTCCGTTGCCTGAAAACCCGTCATCGGTAGTTTTGTCATTGCTTTTTTGTAGACACAATCGTCGACCATTGGGAAATAGACTCCCCGAATTTGTCTCAAATGTCTAAGGCTTTTTTGTCTCATCGTAAACAAAAGTGCTCAGTCTAATTTGAGAGTAATTTGGCGTATAGCATTTTTCCATTTTCGATTGGCAGTTGCTCTGGAAAAGCCAAGCTCACCGCAAACTAACTTCCACGGAGTCCTTTTGGCGCGTAGCCAAATCAATTTTCTTTCCTCGATTTCTTTAAGAAAATGAATCCAGCTACAGGTCTTTTCCATGCGTGAAATGCTCTCCCGCGTTGCCGGCCACTTCTTTGGCTTCTGATCCATTCTGATGATTTCGATTGGCGTGTAAATCACTTCAGGCCAACTCGTGAAATAATCACGCAGCTTTTCTGACGGCAGTTTTTTTAGCGTTCTGATCGCTTCTTCAAAGGCGTGAATCACCATTTCTTCCGTCCAGATTTTTTCTTTATTTTGCATGTTTTGCTCCTTTTTTATTTTTGTAAATTTTATCGCCGATCTGCTTGATCAGCTCTTTCTCAGGCCAGCTCAATCTTTCATCATCAACTTTGACGACCAAAATTCCGTCATTGTTCCAGCCTTCGCGTTTAATTTTTTCGGCATCAATTTGCTTTGGTTGAATGCGTCCGAGATTGCATTTTAAAGGGTTCTCATCACTCATAAAACACCTCCTTCATAGTCCTTGATCACGAGATTGAGTAGAGCTAGAGCATCTGCTTCGTTGTCATCAACCGGATTGAATCCGAGTTTTTTTACCTCGATCATGATTTGCGATTTGCCGGCGTTACCTTTTTTTGTGATGTGTTTTTTGATCGTGCCAACTGGTATGCCTAGGTAGGGAATTTTATTTTCTTCACACCAACTTGTAAGATAAGCTAAGAAGCCACCGTAGGCATGAGCTGCATCCACTCCAATATGTCTTCTGACTTCTTCAAAATAGACGCGATCAATGCCGTTTGTTAGTTGATAAATTTCTTCCAGCCATTTTTTGAATCGAAGATAGCGCATGCCGCCGCCTTCGAATCTGCTTGGCTTAAATTCAATCGTACCACTGGTAATTTGATTTTCTGATTTGATTGCCCATCCGGTTTTTGTTCCAAGATCGAGAGCTAAAATTTTTTTACTGTTCATAATTTTTTGATTTTGTTGTTTTGAAAAAACGATCCGTGAATTCGTGATACCCCATAAACAACTACGGGGGTATTCTTACCCCCATAGTATATGGGGGGTATACACACCATAAACTTGAAATAAGGTCATGCAGTCTTGCCTGTAGCAAGTTTCGCGTGTTTCTGAACTTGAATTTTTTTGGATTATTTTTGACAACTTTCTGAACTTGGATGAAGCCAAGTAATGCAAGGCTTGAGGATGGTTTTGCCAATTCGCACTTTCTGAACTTAAACAAAAAATGCGGAACTTGCTCTGGTATTGGCTTGAGGGGTAAGTTCCTAAGATTCTGATTTTGTTCTGAACTTGATTCTGAACTTGGTTTCTTGCCTAGTTTTTTGGAGAAATTATTAAGCATTTTCCTCCTCATATATCGGCCAGATTTCTGCATTTTCTACTTCCAAAACAGATCCGATCTTTGGACATTTGAAGTGGGTGGGCAGGACTGTTTTTGCCACTCCATTTGTGGTAAACTTCATGTGCTGAACACACAGTATGCCGTATTTTGAACGCGTGCCTCTCAAACCAAATTCTGGCCAGTTACGACTAAATCTGACATAACCCTTGGTTGCCAAAACGGATATTCTTTTGCTAATGCTATCAATGCAGCCAAGCCCAGCTTGGTTTTCAAACCTCTCAGAAAATTGATGAGCGGTGTAAACATTTCCCAAAAGCGCTTCCGACTCTATCAATTCTAAAATTGCATCAGCCTTGCGATCTCTTTCAGCATCTAGCTTCTCGCCATAATCTCTTCTGACTAATCTTTCAGAAAACGGATTTAGTTCAGTCCATTTATTATCAACTTTCTCAATAATTTTTCTTTGAATCGCCGAGCCATTTCTAAGTTCAAAATGAAGATGTATTTTTGGCTCATACTCGCTTGGACGATGCAGAATCAAGCCACTGCTGTAGAAACTTCTTAAACTTCCGGCGCCGGAAAATGCTTGGAATGGATCATCTTCAACATCCTTCTTCTTAATTTTTTTGGTGTGGTGACAGAGGATAATTCCCATGTCATGATTTAGCATCGACCTGAGTTTCTCGACTCGATTCTGCAAGAAAAACAGCATGGCATTATTATCGTTCTCGCTGCCATTTTCACCGCCATCAAATACATTTCTGATCGGGTCAATGCAGATAATATCGGGAGTCTGATTCGGGAAATAATGCTTGATGGTGTGGTAAGTCGCTTCAACGCCTTGCTCATTCAAAATCATCTTAACCTGAGATGTTGCGATCAGATTTTCTGAGGCTTTGAAGAAGGTTTCTTTTGAGATTGCGAGCTTCTTAATGCGTTCGCGCATGTAGTGGTAGCCGATCTCTGCTTGCAGGTAAAAAATCTTTAAAGGTCTTGGTGGTTTTAATCCTAAAAAACTTTCACCGGCGGCTAGATGAATTAAAAAATTGATCAGAAAATCACTTTTTCCAACTTTGGGTGCGCCACCAATTAACAACATTCCACCGGGCGTTAGAAGTCTTGGTGTTATCAAGTCCTCCGGCATCGGGCTGTTATCTTTTAGGAATTCAGAAATCGAATAGCTTGGCAGTTTTGACTCGATTCCTTTTGCTACTTCGAAAAGTGATTGGATGTTAAAATTTTCTAGAACCGCATCAGCAGCATCCCACTTGAGCGGCTTGTTTTTTGGAGGCGTTACAATCGAAACGAAGGAAGCAACTTTAAGCAGGTGTGCGGCGACTTTTTTGCCATATTCCAAACCTGCATCATCATTGTCTGGCCAGATTATTACTTCCTTTCCCAAGAGCGGCGACCAATCAGTTTTATTGATTGGAGCGCTTGCGCCGAACATTGCGGTTGTGGCGGTAAAGCCAAAAGCGATCAGGCTGTCTGCCGACTTTTCACCTTCGACAAGAATGATTTTTTTGGCAGAAAAAATGCCAGGAATGTTGTAGAGTGGTCGTGGATCAGGTGATTTGGCTTTTCTGTTTTTTACATCCCAAACTCTAAACTCTTTGCCGTCTTCGGTATCGTAGCGATAGACGCAGGCGATTAACTTTCCTTCTTTATCAAAGTAATCCCACTTGGCAGTTGGCTTGCCGAGATCATCACTGGAATTGTAAGAATGAGTCGCGCGATTTTCTCTTGTTACTATTGGATTTCCAAGCCACTGACTTACTTCAGCAAGCAGTTTGCTAAAATCCGATTTATGATAGCCCCTGACTTCTGACCAAAGGCTAAAAATATCGCCGCCGGTATTTTCAGAAAAATCATACCAGTTGCCTTGTTTTTCTCCACCAAGTTGAACGATCAGACTCTTGCCTGGCTCGCCTTTGGTGCTGCCGATGTGAAAGCAGTTATTTCGAACATGACCACTTGGAAAAAGATAAAATAAAGTATCTTCAATCCTGTTAAGTAGAGCTTCTCTGACTACCTCAGAATCAAGTCTCTCAGGACTGCTTTGCTGATTATTGGCACTGTTAAAATCTAAAAAGTTTTCCATGTGCCTACAACCTCCAGCAACGTTCCTGCCATGGGCAGAATTTACACTCAAAGTATGTTGGGTCGTTTGTAATTCTTGGCAGCAACTCGTGAGATTCAGTGGCGCGCAAAATCATTACCGCTCTGTCGCTGGCTTTTTGAGCGAGTGATTTATCGAAGGGAATTAACTCGAAATGAACCTCTGCGGTGTCTTTGTTGATAGCTGTAAAAAGCGCAGGATTATTTGAGATTCCTTCAATTGATCCCTCCATGTAAGCCTGATAGATGGCTATTTGCGCGGCATAGATCGGCTTTGAAACAGCGAGCCCTTTTTTAACAACATCTTTCCAAGATTTATCGTTAAGTGATTTGCATTCCCAGAGCATCGGAAATTTGAAATCAAACTCTGTTGGCGCGTTGATAATAACGCCGTCAACATGACCTTTAACTTTACCGCCGGCGACAGTAAATCCAAATTGATCACCATTTGGTTTGTTGGTGATGAGGTCAATGCCAGAAATCCTCAACCACTTGATCATCAGCTCTTCAAAGACATGACCAGCCTGAAAAATCTTTAAAATTCTGCCGCTAAAATTCTGATCTTCATCTTTCGGAGTGTCGGTATATTCAAACTGCAAAGCACGGTTGCAGGAGACGCCAAGCCTTGATGCGCCAAGATAATCTCTCTTGGTTTGTTTTGAATGTTCTGCGGTTAATGCCTTGTCGATGAGAAGATTTATTTTTTCCGAAAGACTTCCTCTGTGATTAAAATCTAGCATGGTAGTACCTCCGAATCATCGACTTTGCCTTGCATAAAATCGAAGTAAGAGCTGAGCGCGACTTCAATTAAGCACAAAACTTCTTCTCGAGAATATTCGGCTAGAGGCTTATTCATGCCGATTTCTGCCACATATTCACCCACAGGTATTAATGCGGATTCAATGGCTTCTTTTTCCAATTTTGTTAAATCGATCATACTGTTTTTTATTTGGCGGTTAGTAAAAATTTCCTGACAATTTCGTGAGCAAAAATGCTTCATCATCTTGCGATTTCTTGGGTCGCTTGCGCGCAGCGGTGGTTTGATAAAAGCAAATCCGTGAGCTTCTCTTTTGCAGATTGAGCAAATCTTCATGCAGCACCTCCTGCTTGCCTTTTGGCATCAGCTTCAAAGAGGAGTTTTTGAATTGAGGATTTGTTGAAGTAGAATTTGAGAAGGTTTGCAGCCTTGTATTTGGTGATGCTGAAGTCGTTTCGATATTCAGCAGGAAGACAGTTGATCTGCCTGATTGATGCAGCCTCGTTCAGCCAGCGATTTGATTTGTGGGCGTTCTCGTAGGTTTCGTTGTTGTTAAGAAAGTCATCAGCCTGCGCTAAACAAACTTCTTTTGTGCCGCAAGATAAGAGCTTGAGACCGCCATCACTTCCACCGATAGAATACCAGTGGTCATTAAGCAGAAAAACGCCGCTATAAGCGTTAAAACCACAAGCCATGAAAGCCGCCTGATCATCAAAAACATCGCACCATTGGAAATTTGATCTTGCTGTGAGTAGATCAATTTCTGACATCGTAAAGCCTGACAGCTCTCCCTTCGTCAACTCTTCATCTTTGCTCGCAAAATCATAATCACATAAAGGACATGAGTTGCATCCTGAAGGCACAATTGCGTTACAGCTTGGACATTCTTTTTGTGGCGCTTGCCCTTTTTCTTTTTTGGTTTTTTTGGCTGCTTCTAATTCAGCATCTACTTCCAAACAACCATGGGTCAGGCTTGAAATTCCAAAATCTAAAACGATGCAATCTTCTTTGATAATTCCTGGATGAAGCTGCGGATCAACAACCCTGAGTCCTCTGCCGATTATTTGAATTAGAGTTGATTTGAAAGAATCTAAACGCAGTAAAATCACGCAGGAGGTTGGCTGATAATCCCAGCCTTCAGTTAAAACCGAAACATTGACTATGACTTGTGCATCACCTTGTTCGTAGGCAAAGAGAATCTCCTTTCTTTCTGCTTCGCTCAGATCGCCATGGATAAAAACTGTTTTAACACCATGATTATTGAAGACCTCGTATACGGCTTTTGCGTGCACGAGAGTTGAACAAAAAATTACGGTTTTTCTGTCGCTGGCAATCTCATGCCATTTTGCAAAAACTTCTTCGGTGATCGGAGATTTATTCATGATCTCCTCAACTGCTTTCATGTCAAAATCACCGGCGGTTTTTTTAACATTTCCTAAATCTTTCTGAGTGCCAACATCAATAATGTAGGTTCTTGGTCGCACCAAGTGACCGGATGCAATGAGTTCAGAAATTCTTATCTGATCAGCAACGTTAGAGAAAATTGCGCCTAAATCTTTTTTATCACCACGGTTGGGAGTAGCGGTCACGCCGTAAATAAGCGTTTTCGGATTCTTCTTTTTTACCTCGCCGATGATGTTTTGATAACTTTCAGAAGGAGCGTGGTGCGCCTCATCAATTACCAAGAAATCAATAAAAGGAATCTGCTCTAGGTTGTTTTTGCGCGATAGCGTTTGCACCATCGAAAACACCACCTGACCATCAAACGATTTGGTCTTGGCATCAAAAACTGAAGTTCTGATTCCTGGATTTATTTTGAGGAACTTGTCTTGATTCTGCGAAGTTAACTCATCGCGATGAGCAAGAATTAAGGCTTTGCTATCAGTCTTCAGAATTGATCCGACAACAGCAGACAGCATTAAAGTTTTGCCGGCTCCTGTTGGCGCAATCCCAAGAGTGTTGCCGTGCTTTTGCAGCGCGACAACACTTCTTTCCACAAATTCCTTTTGTCTAGGGCGAAGTATCATAGGTCTTTACCTGATTATTACTTAGCCCAAGCAGGACGATTGTTGGCGGCAGGTGTGACAGCGGAATTAACTGAAGTTTTTGCTACCGATGAAATCGCTCCCATAATGCTTTTGTAGTCCTTGTGATCAGGCGCGATGGCAAAGCGAATTTCATTCCTCAGATCTTCGTTTTGATCTTTTTTGGTAGTAATTTTTGCCACGAACTCGATGCCGTCTAAATCTGCTAAACCGCTGATTCTTCGAGAGTTTTGAGCTTGAGGTGAATTATCGTTTTCAGAAAATCCACGAGCAGAATTGAGGATCGCTTTAATGAATGATCTGCCGATATTTCCCCATTCCGCTCCCTTGTTGCTGTGCAGCCCAATCAGGCTCCAGACTTTGCGTCTGGCATATTCGCCTTCCAAAACTACGAATTCACAAGCTAGATAAATCGAGCCAGTAGCATCATTTTTGGTGGCATAACCTCCGACCCATCCTTGGTTTGCGTCATCATAGCCACCTGGCTTGATTGACATTCTGACCTTGGCTATAGTGTTATTTGGGATGAGGTCAAAGCTTTGTTGGCTTTCAGTATTATTAAAATCGTTCCACATAGTTACTCCTGTTTTTGATTGTTGTTAAAAATGAGATGTTCGTTGATTGGCTTGGCTTCAGACCGTATTTTTTCCATCAATCTGCCCAGATGAGGCTCTTCGATTGCTTCGAGTCTTCTTGAGCGGTCTTTCGCCGGATAATTGAATTGATTGATGGTCTGGCAGATAAAAGCGCGGTAGGAATTGCCTTTCTCTTCCAGTTGCACTTCCGCCATGGTGATCACCTGATCGACAATACCTGGCAGCTCTAGACCGGTTTTGCTGCCTTCGATTTGCGGCTGGTAATATTTGCGGTTAAAGTCATCGAGCTTTTCATCGAGGATTCCGACGAACCAAATATTCTTGCTGCGCGTATGCTGAAGATGAGTTAACCAAGAGATCATCTCGCGACCATGCAAACCATAAGCTCCGCGAGTATCCGGTTTTCCCGACTTCTCGCTAAATGCTTCCGGTTGTCCCTGCGAATATCCGAAGCACAAACGACCGGCGACTGTTATACTGTCGATGAAGATTGTGTCGTATTTATCGAGAATGGATGGGTCGCCGAACTTCTGACAAACTTCGTCAAAATGTCGCTGGCTGAACTTTTGATCGGGGCGTAAAGCGCGGTTTGGTCCGCCAATGAAAACTGCAAAGTCACAACATTCCGACCAAGTTTTCGGGCGAATTGTGTCACCTTGCCAGCCTTCAACAGCCAGATCACCAGCTTCGAGATCAAAGAAGAGAGTGGTTTTCGGATTGAGAGTCCAAAGCAGAGAAGTTTTGCCGATACCGGATTTACCGAAGATGCAGCCTTTTATTCCCCTGATTTCTTTTAAGCGTTCGTCAGCGCTAATGATTGGAAGATTACTCATGGCCAACCTCCTTAGAAGTTGCGATGGCAAAACTTTCTTTTCCTAGTTTGAAAACGCGCGCTGGCTTAAAGATGTTTTTAATATGCTCCGGCCAGGCGGTGTATTTGTTTTCTAGGATTTTGTAGGAAGTGTCGACATACTCTTCAGGGTTGTCGCCGTGAGTTCTGATAGCAGAAACGACATCTTTTAATTTTTGCTGATCCCACTCAATTTTTTTGGCTATAATTGAAGTGATTTTGTAATTGCCGTCAGTGAAGTGAACTGTGCCAGTATCTTTGGAATCCAGCTTTCTGATATTGGATGCGACATCGCGATATTTTAAAGAGATGCTGCTTTCCAGCCAATCCTTTAACAACTTGGCTCTTTGTAGGTTCTTTTCTGCTTGCTCCTGAAGAGAAAGTAGTTGGTCTGGAGAAAGAGTTGATAATTTTCCGATTGGAATATTAGGAACTTCTGAAAGCGTAATTTTGTTAATTTGATCCATAATTTACCTCGTTTGTAGTTAATAAAATTTTGTTGCAGGAAGATGGGTTGCCGCTTTTGCGCAGACGTAGATTTTCTTCTTCGAAATTTTTGATGTTTTCTGGAGAGTAGCGGACGTGACCGCCGATTTTGATGTAAGGCGGACCTATGCTTTGCCATCGCCACTTCTGGAGAGTGCGAAAAGAAATGCCCCACTTCTTGGCGAGGTGTTTTTCGGATAAGTATTGTTCGTGGAATTGTTCTTCTGTTTGTTTTGCGTCTTTGTCTGTCATAAAAAAATTACCCATTAGTTTGTTGTAGAAACTGTGAGTAATTTAGAGGGTACTAGGGGGAGGAGATCGGGGGACGCAGGGGGGACGAAAAGGGAGGAATTAAGTTTTTTTGATTTTTTTTAAGAAATTTCTGCGGTTTTGAACCAGACAAAACCTTTTCCATGGTCAATAGCATCTTTCACGGAACTTTTTTTGAATAAATCTTTGAAACGAGAATAGCTTTCATCGAGGTCTGCCATTGATAACACGGCATTCCACCGCATTTTGCTGTCAGGATTTTGAGAGTATAATTCGCACATGATCTTAATAACTTGGCGCTGGCTTTGACCTTTAACATCCCAATTTTTATCTCCGACAAAAAGAGTAGAGCCATCTTCTGAGCAGTGAGCATAAGGTTTTGTATCATCATCGCTGCTGCCAAATAAAATATTGGCAACATAGTCAATATTGAATAAAGCCTTGCTGTTGGCCAGACCAAGCAGTTTTGGAATGGGGATAATTTTAGCTTTTGTCTTGAGAGATTCGGGGCAGAGATGATTCGATGAAGTGAGGATTAGCTTGGGTAGAGAGGATGTAGATTCTTTGATAAAGAACTCTTCGATTTTTCTAAAAACTGAGTTGTCGTTTAATCTTCGAGCAAAAAATATTGCGACTTTCTTTTTACCAATCTGAGCATTTCCAACAAAATATAAAAGACCTTCGAGATGTTGATTTTGTTTGGTTTTACTGCTTTCTAAAACATCAAATTCTGCGGCTAAAAAATTTATAATTTTTGAAATGTCTGCATCGTAAGTTTTTAATTCATCTTCTTTTATTACTGTGAATTTTCCGCTGAGTGAGAGATAAGCAAAAGAGTTTAATTTTTCATTCCATTCAACATCGACATCTTTGTCTTCACCACTAATCCAATAGGTTTCAAGGCTATGTCCGCTAGTCAAATAATTTTCTTTTAACAAAAATTTTGTTACATCATTACCAAATTCAGAACTCAAAAACGAGTGAGAAATATTGGGATTTTTTTGCTCCACAATTTCCATCAATAATTTGCAAATCTGCGCCGAAATTTTCGTTATATTCTTTCCATTAATCCCCATCGTTCTAAATATTTATTTCCTATCATCTTTTCTCTTTCGGAGCGGTCTTTCAAATCGCAGCCATTGGGATCGGTAATCATCACATGCAGAAGTTTTCCACGCGGATTTTTGTCGGTTGGTTTGAACTTGATCGACAGCCTGGCTTTCTTGATAGAGAAAGAGCCGTGAAGAGGGTTATTTTGTGCATACCATTCTTGAGCAAGATCGTAAATTGAGCGATGTTCACTAAACAACGCTTCAATGGTTGTGGAGTTTCTGCTGTTATGCGGTTTGAGCTTGAGAAGAGTTACTTTGACATCATCAATCAAATCAGTCGCATCAACATCTTTCATGAAATCGTAAGGAACATTCAGCTTTGAAAGATCGAATTTTTTAAGCGGAACTTCATCAACATCTTCATCAATCTTTAGAAAAGCATTAACGAAGGCTTTGGCTAATTTGTCGCGATTATCTTTATAATCGGAAACTACTTCAACTATGCCGCTGTGAGGTTCGTAGGATATAGAAAATTCATTCACAGAGGAGATGAATTGAGTGACGACCTCATCCTTGTCAAAGGTTTGCACCGATCTGTGTAATCCATCATGATAAGCCACTAGCTGAAAAACCACGATCTCTTTGTTATTGTGATCAGCTTTAATTCTATCAAAAAGATCAACTTTAATTTTGCGGCTGATGTTGAAATGCTGGAGAACCAGCTGTTTAAAATCCTCTATCTGTTCTGCCGAGTTTTGAATTTCCCTTCCTTTTGGTGCAACAAACGAACTCCATTCGCGGGATTTTCTTTTGTAATCTGATGACGCGCAATATTCGGCTTTCTGAAATTCCAGCGGGTGATTTTGAAGTGCCCAAATGCAGCGTGAATTTTCACTTTTTAAACTCAGAAAATTATCGTTACTGCCGATTACCGGTTGAGCCTGCAATGCAGCTTGCCCAAGTTCATCAACCATTTCGTGAATGCGTTCGATAATTTCAAAAAGATGTGCTTTGCGATCTTCGTTGGTATTCCAGATCGAATTAAAAAGTTGAGCGTGATATTTTCTGTCACCATTTCGCCACTTAAAATTCTCCGGCAAATTCAGTTCGTAATCGTTAAGGAAGGATTTGAGATCTTCTTCGGGAGTGTTGCGAATGAACTTCTTTATTTTTGTTTGCATGGCACGTTGAACTCTTTGATTGAGGAAGAGCGGCTTGTGCCAGAGACATTAAACATTTAGCTATACGATCATCTTTATCCGCTTCTTTATCAGCTGCTTAAGGTATTAGCTAAAAATACAAGAGCCCGAAATTTTAGAACTTTAATAATTATTCTCATAATTTGTTTTTTGTAAATCTTTTTAATCGGTTTTTAAGCAAAACTCAAATTGCTGTCTGAAAATGAGCTGAAATCAGTCATTTTAAATTTGCTGGAGTAAACAAGAGTAAATCCCCTAGACTAAGGGATATTGCGGTTCTGGAGCGTTTTGTGATAATTAGCGGATTAATCCGCTAATAAAATCGCAATCAAAATGGAACTAAAAACCAATAAGCAAAAAATAGAAATTTCCCCTCATAAAAAGCTGCAAGAAATTGGGAAAATCCTGAGTTACGGCATCTGTCGCTTGGAAGCAAAAGAAAGAAGCAAAAATAGTCAGATTCTAGTTGATAACAAACCGTTCCCAAGCGTTCATAGCATTGATTCTAACCTTAATCAACAAGCTATGTTATGAGCAAAACTATTATCCGTCAAATCATCGAATTAGAAAATAAATCAGTTGGAGAAATGAGGCAAATCTACAATGGGATTATGCCAAAAAAATGTGCTGCCAATGTCAGCAAAGAATATTTGAGACCAAGAATTGCACATCGTTTGCAGGAGCTGGAGTTCGGCAGCATGAGCGAAGATAACAGAGCAAAATTACTGAAAATTTCTGACGGAATTTCCGTCAACACTTTAAGGCATCACAATGATCTGATGGCCGGAACTAAAATTTGCCGCGAATGGGGCGGAGCGATGCACGAAGTCGAGGTGCTCAAAGACTGCTTTGAATATCAGGGACAGAAATTCAAAAGCCTTTCATCAATCGCGAGAAAAATTACTGGCACGAGGTGGAATGGTCCTAAATTTTTTAAATTAAAATCATGACAGAAGAACTTAGCGTAAAGCCAAAAATTCGCTGTGCCATTTATACTAGAAAATCTAGTGAAGATGGTTTGGAGCAGGAATTTAATTCAATTGATGCTCAAAGGCTTTCCGGTGAAAATTTTATCGCTTCGCAAGTTGGAAAAGGATGGGTTCTGATTGATGATCATTACGATGACGGAGGGTTTTCCGGAGGAACGCTTGAAAGACCAGCATTGAAGCGACTTTTTCGTGATATTGAGGAAAATAAAATTGACTGCGTGGTCATTTACAAAATTGACCGCTTGAGCAGATCGCTTTTTGACTTCCAAAAAATCATTGAACTTTTTGATCAGAAAAAAGTCAGCTTTGCATCGGTTACTCAAAACTTTACTACCGATGATTCCGTGGGAAGGTTGATGTTAAATGTGATGCTCAGCTTTGCTCAATACGAAAGAGAGCTAACCGGCGAACGCATCAGAGACAAGGTTGACGCATCAAAAAAGAAAGGAATGTGGATGGGCGGGAATCCTTCAATTGGCTATGATATCCTGGATAAAAAACTCGTAATCAATGAAGCGGAAGCGAAGATTGTCAGGGTTTTATTTCAAACTTTTATTGAAACTGAATCGATAACCGAAACCGCCAGAGAATTAAATAAACATGGCTTTGAAACTAAGACCTGGGTTTCAAAAACCGATAAGCTGCAAAAAGGTCAAAATTTTAACAAAAGAAATGTTAGAAGAGTGTTAGAAAATCCGATTTATGCCGGAAAGATTAGGCACAAGAATCAGCTCTATAACGGCCTTCACGAAGCAATCATTTCTGAAAATGTTTGGCAAAAAACAAAGGATATTTTTGGTAAAAATCAGGACAACAAACCATCAATTCCGGTAACAAGAATAACTACAGCACCGCTTCTGAAAGGCATTATGAATTGTGGAGTTTGCGGCAGTAAAATGATTCCGACTTACACCAACAAACAAGGCAAAAGATACCGCTATTACCTTTGTTCATATAAGGCGGTCGGCAATAACGATTCTTGCAAAGTGGGAAGAATATCCGCAGTCGAAGCGGAAAATTTAGTCACGAATCAAATTCTAGGTTTGCTAAAAAAACCGGAATTTATTGTTAACACCATCAGCCAATCAGCAGGAAAAATTTCGGAAAGCGTTGTCATAAATTCCTTCAAGCAAATCGAAAAAGTCTGGGATGAATTATTCCCAATCGAACAAGCAAGAATAGTCAGTCTTTTGGTCAAAGATATCACCATCAATCCGGATGGTCTAAACATTAGAATTTTTAAAGAAGGGCTTCACTCATTATCAAACGAACTGAACAGCTAATATGAAAAAAAATATTAAAATCACCGATGAAGAAACCATCGATCTTTTTGTTCCGCTGGAAATTAAAAGAAGGGGTGGAGCGGCAATGATCATCGTTGCCAAAAATGCTGACAAAGAGGATGATCAGAAATATTTTGACGAGAAGATGATTAGATCAATTTCTAGAGCCTATAAATGGAAAGTGATGATTGATGAGGAGCGAGTTTCATCTTTGGCGGAAATTGCTCAAAAAGAGAGTCTCGGCGCTTCTTACGTGAGTAAGATTTTTAACTTAAACTTCCTGTCACCAAAAATTGTTGCGAGGATTTTAAGCGGAACTCAGCCAAGAACTTTGAAGCTGCAAGATATCGTCATTAAAGAAATGCCGGATTTGTGGGATGAGCAGGAAAAGCAGTGGGGATTTTAGAAAACTGAATTTTGATTTTTATTTGGAAGTTTGTGGATGAACATCTTAATCTCTCGAGAGATCTCTTCCGTAAGGCAGATAACAGATTTAAAAAATGGTTAAATTTGTGGTGGAAAATTATTTTACTCTTCTTTCTAACTCCTTCTTCACGTTCGCCATATTGTCTTTGATATGATCGCAATATGAAACTATCGCAAGAAGTTGTTCATCAGAAAAAGTGTGAACATCTTTAGCAAAATGTCTTAAGTCTGTCGCAAATTTTTCTGCTGAAGCGCGCAAAAAATAATATTCGATTTTGTTTTCACTCAACATAAAAACTCCTTAAAAGGTTAAAAATAAAAAACCGCGTAGAGCCAATAAATAGAAGGCTTTACACGGTTTTATTTTACCTCAAAAAAGGTGTCTATCAAGTCGAAAGAAGAAAAATAAGCAGAAAGATCGGGAGCCACCACCACAGAACCCATCTGTGTTGCGTCCTATTCCCGTAAAGGTGTTTTATTCGGCGCAACTCCCGACCAGATAATTCAGTTTTGTAAAAAAAGAATTTTTGGCAAGAAGTTTTATTGGTGTAGCAGATGAGGCAGTAAATAAGCGAAAGAAAATCCGATTAGAAAAAAAGCCACAGAAATATAAAAAATCACATCGCTAATTTTTTTCATTTTGCCACAAGATTTTGCTAATTTTGGATCAGTTGGACATGCGGCATTACGATTTTTAAATCGTAAAATCAGATTTAAAGAAATCATCGATCCAGCAAAAATAAAAATGAAATTTTTATGATCTGAAACCCACTCCAACTGTGGAAAACTTGCGCTCAAGCCGGCAAAAGCTGCACCGGCCCCAAGCAATACAAATAAGGTTGGCAAAGCGCAACAAAACAAAGTTCCAAAGGAAGTAAAAAGGGACAGGAAGGATAGAAAAGAATCAAAAAATTTCTTCATAGTTATTAGGTTCGTCATTGTACCGACTTCATTTCCTTTTCCTTCCAAATATAAAAAATCACCGGATAGATCAGAAGTTCCAAAAGAAATGAAGTGAAGAGGCCGCCAATCATAGGAGCGGCGATTCTCTTCATGACGTCTGCTCCAGTTCCAACGGACCACATGATAGGAATAAGACCAATAAATAGAGCTGATACCGTCATTAATTTGGGGCGGATTCTGTGGACAGCGCCTTCAATTATTGCGCTTTTCAAATCGGCGAGAGAATTCATTTTGCCTCTCTTCACATAATCGTCAAAAGCAAAATCAAGATACATCAGCATAAAAACACCGGTCTCGGCATCAAGACCAAGAAGCGCTATCATTCCAACCCAAGTTGCAATTGAGAGATTGTAACCAAGAATAATCAATATCCAAACCGCTCCAATCAAAGAAAATGGCACCGCCAATAAAATGATTCCGGTTTTTGTCAAAGATCTCGTATTTAAATAAAGTAGGAAGCTAATCAAAACTAGGACTAGGGGAATAATAACTTTCAGGCGCTCTTTTACCCGTATCATATTCTCAAATTGTCCACTCCATGAAACGATGTAACCTTCCGGTATTTTAATTTTATCTTTGAGCTGGGTTTTTGCTTTTTTGACGTAAGTGCCAACATCAATCTTAGCTGGATCAACATCAATATAAACATAGCCAACCAGTGAGGCATTTTCATCACGAATCATGCTCGGACCTTCTCTAAAATGAATTTTTGCAACCGAGCTCAGCGGAATTTGTGCGCCGGTATTGCTGGTGATCAGAACTCGTTTGATGCTTTCCACATCTTGCCTAAATGCCGGCGCTTGCCTTACTTGAATGGGATATCTTTCGCGATTTGCTAAAATCTGAGAAACATTTTCTCCGCCAATTGCAACCATCGCCTGGTCTTGTGCATCTTTGAGAGAGAGTCCGAATAATTTTAGTTTTTCTCGATCAAAATCTACATCGAGAAAATAACCGCTGGCGATTCTTTCAGCAATTACGGTTCTGGTGCCATTTAAAGTTCTTAATTCTTGCTCAATATTTTTGCCGATTGCCTGAATGGTTTGTAGATCAGGCCCGAAAATTTTAATGCCTACCGGACTTCTGATTCCGGTCGATAACATATCGATGCGATTTTTTATCGGCATCGTCCAGATATTAGGCATGCCAAGGAAATTCAGCTTCTCATTTATTTCGGAAATGAGCTGTTCTTCACTGATAGTTTCTGGCCAAATATGTTCGAAAGGGCTTTTTAGAAAATTAGGCAAGAAGGAATACCAACGATTTATTTTTCGCCATTTTGATTTTGGCTTTAATGTGATTGTAGTTTCCACCATGTTCAGCGGTGCGGTGTCTGTTGAGGTTTCAGCTCTTCCTGATTTACCAAAAACCGTGTCTACTTCCGGAAAAGATTTGAGGATTTTATCCTGAATAGTCAGAACTCGCTGCGCTTCGCTGACGGAAATTCCAGGGAGTGCTGTTGGCATATAAAGCAAACTTCCTTCATGCAGAGTTGGCATGAATTCAGATCCGAGCATCATAAAACCTGGAATGATTGAGAGCATACCAACAACTGCCAAACTAAGAGTGAGTTTTCTATATTTTAAAACCCAATCAATGGCCGGTCTGTAGATTGTAAAAAGTTTTCTACTGACTGGATGCTTATGCTCGGAGTAGTAAGTTCCAACCAACACTCTGTTGCCAATTTCATTTAGCCATTTTTTCGGAGTGGAAAATTTATCAACTCTGGTAAACATCATGCGCATCGCCGGATTCAGTGTCACGGCCAGAATTGCTGCAATTGCCATCACGAAGTTTTGCGAGAAGGCTAGCGGCTTGAAGAGACGTCCTTCTTGATCGACTAGAGTAAAGATTGGAATAAAAGCAACTGCTATTACTAGCAGAGAAAAAAATACCGAAGGGCCAACTTGTTTTATTGCTTCAAGTCTGATTTGAAAAAAATCTTCCTTTCGTCCCGCTTCATCCCAATGTTGAATTTTTCGATAAGTATTTTCTACTTCAATTATTGCACCATCAACCAGAACACCGATGGAGATCGCAATTCCTGCAAGAGACATAATATTGGAACTCTGTCCAATCAGATAAAGTGGAATGAAAGATATGATTACTGCGACAGGAATAGTAACGATCGGAATCAGTGCTGATGGTATATGCCAAAGGAAAAAAAGAATTACCAAACTCACGATTATCAACTCTTCGACCAATGTTGATTTTAGAGTTGCGATAGCGCGCTTTATTAAATCCGAACGATCGTAAACCGGAACAATCTTCACTCCTTGCGGAAGACTTTTTTGTATTTCTTTGATTTTATCTTTGACGCGACCAATCACAGCAGGAACATCTTCACCTTGTCTCATCACCACAATTCCACCAACTGTATCGCCAGTTCCGTTAAAATCGGTAATGCCGCGGCGCATCTCAGGTCCTATAGAAACTGAAGCTAGTTGTTTAACCAGAATTGGAGCGCGACTTCTGGGATTATAGGCCACGACAGCATCTTCAATATCTTCCACTTTATCAACGAGTCCACGACTTCTCACCATTGCTTCAGTACCAGAGAATTCAATAGTGCGACCACCACTTTCCTGATTCGAATTTTTAACTGCTTCCATGACTTGACCCATGGTCACCTGGAAGAGCTGAAGTTTTGTTGGATCAACCTTGATTTGATATTGCTTAACAAAGCCGCCAATAGATGCCAACTCAGCAACACCTTGCACTGATTGCAGCTGAAAGCGAATCAGCCAATCTTGCATTGATCTCAGATCAGCAGCATTAAAGCGTCCTGATTCATCTTTCAGAGCATATTGATAAACCCAGCCAACTGAGGTGGCATCAGGACCGATTTCGGTTTTTACACCATTCGGAAGCCGCGAAGTAATTCGATTCATCGCTTCCAGGACACGGCTTCTTGCCCAATAAAGATCAACTCCATCTTCAAAAATCACATAGACATAAGAAAATCCATAATCCGAAAATCCGCGCACCGATTTTACTTTTGGCGATCCAAGCATAGCGGATACAACCGGATAGGTGACTTGATTCTCCATGATGTCGGGAGAACGATCCCATTTGGAGTAGATAATGACTTGGGTATCGGATAAATCAGGAATGGCATCGAGCGGAATTTTTTTAAGCGAATAAATTCCAAAAAAAACGGTAACGGTAGTAAAAAATAGAATGAGAAAACGATTATGAGCGGAGAACTCGATAATTTTTTTAATCATTCGCTCCTCCTCGAATTTTTGCTTCCGAGTCGATCAAAAAATTAGGACCAGAGCTGATGACATCGCCTATTTTTAAACCGGAAATTACTTCGTAAAATCCTTCTGTTTTCAAACCTAATTCAATTGTCTTAGGGGTTAGTTTGTCTTCTCCTTCAAAGAGATAAACCAACGCTCCTTTTCCGGTATGCAGAACAGAACTTTCTGAAATTGCGGTTCTGTCTTTAAGCTCAATTTGAATTTCCCCACGAAAACTAGCTTCGGAAATTAATCCGCGCGGACCTTTACGAATAGTGCCTATAACACGAGTTGTGCGGCTGGTGGGATCAATAATTGAATCAACTGAAGTGATGGTTCCAGAAATTTCTTCTCCTGAATAAATGTCGCTTTCGCCTTTAAAACTAAGGCCCGAATGAATGTATTTTAGATCTTTTTCAAACACCTGAAAAGCCACTGATGAATTTGATAACATGCGACCAGATATGGGAATGCGTGCAATGAGATCCATTTTTTCTACTGTCTGTTTTTGAATTCCTGAAAGCTCAATTTGAGCTGGTTTTACTTTTATAGATTTAGCTCTTTTTTCACCACCACCTTGATTTGACATCATTGGCATATCCGCCATATTTTCATTTTTGCTTGATTGGTTATCAGATTTTTCTTCAACTTGCTCTTCTACCTTAACCAGCGTCATGTGGCAAATCGGGCATTCCCCTGGATGATCCATGTGAATTTGAGGGTGCATTGGACAGGTCCAGTAAGACTTATTAGTTTTTTCCATCTTCATGGTTGATTCATTTTCCATCGAGGCATTTTCCTTCGCAGCAGATTTATTTGAATCTTTTTTAGATACCCAAAATCCTACAATTACTAATAATGTTACGATAATTCCAATCACAATTTTTTTCATTCTGTACCTCGTTCATATTTTAGAATTTCTGCAACTGATGCTTCATATTGCATTCTCAAATCGATGATTTTGAGTTTTAAATTTGGAAAGGATTGCATCGCTTCTAAATGATCTTGCAGTGCTTCGGGATCTCTTGGAGCGAGATTATAAACGGTCTTCATGCGCTTTTCCGCGCGGGGAAGTAATTTTTCTTTGATGTTGTAGATCTGTTTTTTGAGTGACGATATTTTTTCAAAGAGAATACTTCTTTCGACTTCGATTTTTCGCTTGTCTCTTTCATATTCAAACTGTGATTCCGATCGCAGAGCCGAAGTTTTTTCTGAATTGGATAAAGGATCTCCTGGAAAAACAAAAGGCAGGCTAACACCAATTGTTGCTTCGGAATAGCCAGACATCCCTACTTGTGTCTGTTGTACATTTTTGTAACGAAGATAAAAATCGGGAAGCCAGCTAGATTTAGCAGATTTTTCACGCGCTTTAAAACTTTCAACGGTCAATCTTTTTGCTTCAAGTTGATGTGAATTGTTCGATATTTTTTCTTGAGGAAGAATTAACATTGGTGGCTCATCCAATGTCGGATGAAATGAAGATGGATCTAAATTTAAAAATCCCGCAAGCAGCGCTTCTTTTTCTTTAATATTTTGCTCAGAGGAAATTATTTCATTTTCTACAGAATCAAATTCTGATTCGGTATTGAGTAGGTGAATTTTAAGAAAACTATCTGACCTGACAGAGGCGCGAGAAAGTTTGATATGTTGTGCAAACCCATTCTTTTTTTCACGTAACGCTTTGTTTTGCTGCTGACTGGCCCAGAGGTTGAAATATAAGACTCGGGCTCTGGCTAGAGTTTCTAACTCTGCTCCCAAACGACTTTCTTCTTGCGCTCTGGCTTCATATTTTCTTGCTTCATAATCGCCGGTAAGTTTGCTTGGAAATGGAATTGTTTGATTGACTTCAAGACCATTGGCGGAGTTTCCGGCTCTGTCTGTTACTTTTGTGTAGCTGACTATCGGAGGTGGTATTCTTGCTCCTTTGGCATTTGAGCGAGCAGCTTTGGATTTTTCGGATTCAATTTTTAGATCTAAATTTTGTTCCTGTGCAGCATTTATGAATTCATCGAATGTCATGTGCTGCTGCACTTGCATGGTTCCTGCTACAGAAATTGTAGTAGATAAAATAAAAACCAAAAAAGACGAGATCAATCCCCTGTTGGAATCTTTTAATGATTTCGAATATTTGATCTTTTTAATCATTTAGAATTTTTTTATATTTGTTATTCATGGTTATGGTGATGTTCATGCTCTTCGCTTTCTTCACCAGAATCATCACCTACAGCAGCTTTCTTATCTTGCTTTACCTTATCAGTTTTCGGAGCGACTTTCTTAATCTTTTTTGCCTTATCATAATCAGCTTTATCTTTTTGAACATCGATTTTTTCATCTGATGAGTTTTCGTTTTTACTATGCTCATGACTATCATGATCGTGATGATGATGCTCATGTCCTTCGCCAGCTTCTGCTTCAGGCAATGACATCACTCCCAAACCATGTCGATAAACTAACTCTCCACCTTTAAATCCAGTTACAAGAAGCATCAATGTGGCAAATAGTTGGAATGACATCAACAAAAATCCTACCTCTTTTTTGCGCATAGTAAGAGACCATGTCGCTACCACAACAAACAGAGAGAAAGTTCCCAAAGCCCATTTCATATGAGAGGTCATGGCAAGATGCGAATGATCATCATGATTTACCGTGTTGTAAGCATACCAGCCAGCTAGAACTGTCGCGATTGAAATTGCAGCTCCAATCAGAAGATTCCACCTAGAAACAGTAAGTACAGTATTTCTCCACAAATATTTCTGCGGCGCAAATTTTCCAATAATAAGTAGCGCGCTTGAGACGGATAAAAGTGCGATTGAAAAATGCACAAAAATCGGATGCCAATTTGGAATAATTTCAAAGCTCATTTTGCAAAAAAATTAATTGTTAAAACGACGATATAAAACTTTTAGCTCGGCAATTTTTTTAGCTTTTTCTTTTTCATTCTGAGAGTTGAACGCATTAGTAACGCAAGAATCCATATGCACTTCCAGCATTGCAGCCTCAATTGAAGCAATTGCTGATTTGGCTGATTTCAATTGTTGTAAAATATCAGGGCAGTAGCGCCTCTCAGTAATCATTTTTTTTACCCCCTCAATCTGTCCGGCAACGCGGTTTACATTCGGCAACAAATTGCTGTGATCTGGATATTGCATGGCATCGCAACAGTTCTTTTTTTCTTTAGAATTGACCAAAGGTTTTTTGGTCTGGGATTTATTTAAATTTTTATTCATGAAAAAAATGAAAAAGTTAATTGACATCAGATGATATACTGCCCTATAGTATCTGTCAAGTAAGTTTTTATTCAAAAAATTTTTATATGAACGGTAATCATTCAGGATGTTGCGGTGGTAATGACAAGGCTGCTTCGCAAAACAAAAGCCAATCAAATGTTACTTATAGCTGTCCGATGCATCCGCAAATTAGGCAAGATAAGCCAGGGAATTGTCCAATATGTGGAATGGCTTTAGAGGCTGAAGTTTCATCAATCGAAGATGATTCTGACGAGGAATTATTCGATTTTAAAAAACGATTTTTAGTTGCGCTAATTCTGACCTTACCAATCGTTGTTTTGGAAATGAGTGAGCATTTTTTTGAATCGAATGCGATTGTATCCGCTAAAACTTCCCAGATTATTCAACTAGCTTTATCAAGTTTGGTTGTGTTCTGGAGCGGATTTACTTTTTTTAAAAGAGCTGTCGATTCTTTAAAAAACCGCTCAGCAAACATGTTCACTCTTATTGCCCTTGGAACAGGAGTAGCATGGGCTTACAGCCTTATCGCAGTTTTATTCCCACAAATTTTCCCCGTCGAATTTTTAGATCAAGAAGGTCATATTTCGGTTTATTTTGAAGCGGCAGCTGTAATTACTTTGCTGGTTTTACTAGGCCAAATTCTTGAAATTAAAGCGCATAAAAATACTTCCAGCGCAATTTCTGCATTGTTGAAACTTACTCCCACAATTGCCCATCGTATTACCAAAAATGGTGAAGAAGAAATTAACATCGAACAAATCCAAGCCGGTGATTTATTGCGAGTGCGTCCTGGTGAGAAAATTCCTGCTGATGGTGAAATTACTGAAGGTGCCAGCAATATTGATGAATCCATGATTACTGGTGAATCAATGCCGATAAAAAAGCAAATTGGCGACAGGGTAATTGGTGCAACCATCAATCAGGACGGTTCTTTTGTGATGAAAGTTTTGCAGATTGGCGAAGATTCGATGCTCAGTAAAATAATCAAAATGGTAAATGAAGCTAAACAAGGTCAAACCAAAATTCAAAAATTGGTTGATCGGGTTGCCGCATGGTTTGTGCCACTCGTCATTGCAATTGCCATCGTAACATTTTTTAGCTGGATGATTTTTGCTAACAATCCAGCTCATGGTTTAGTAGCGGCAGTAACAGTTTTAATCATCGCTTGCCCATGCGCTCTGGGACTTGCCACACCAATGTCAATCATTGTGGCACTTGGCAAGGGAGCGGTAAATGGTGTGTTGGTTAAAAATGCTGAAAGCCTAGAAAGAATGGAAAAAGTTGATGTGATTGTTGTCGATAAAACCGGAACTTTAACCGAAGGAAAACCGCGCTTAACCAAAATTATTCCGAGTAAAAATTTTGCTGAAAAAGAAATTATACAGCTTGCTGCAAGTCTCGAAAATCACAGTGAACACCCGCTTGCCAAAGCGATAACCGATTATGCCAAAGAAAATAAAATCTCTTTTCTTGAGGTTAAAAACTTTATTACTCCAATCGGAAAAGGTGTTAGTGGTGAAGTCGAAAATCAAAAAATCCTCATCGGCAATGCCAAATTCCTAGCGGAAAATTCTGTTGATTGTGAAGAGCTAAAGACAAAAGCGGAAGAACTTAGAGAACATGGTGCGACGGTAATTTTTATTGCCATCAATCAAAAACTTGCCGGTCTATTTGCAATTGAAGATGCTCTAAAATCGACAACTCTTGCAGCAGTAAAAGAGCTGCAAAATCTTGGTTTAAGAATTGTAATGCTCACCGGAGACGGTAAAAAAACTGCTGAAAAAGTTGCACAAGAATTAGGAATTTCTGAAGTATTCGCCGAAATTTTACCGCAGGAAAAAAGTCAAATTATCGCCAAATTAAAATCTGAAGGAAAAGTTGTGGCCATGGTTGGAGATGGTATTAACGATGCTCCGGCTTTGGCAATGGCTGACGTCGGAATTGCAGTTGCAAATGGAACTGATGTGGCGATTGAAAGCGCAGGAATTGTTCTGCTGCATGGTGATTTGGCGAAGCTGGTTAAAGCCTTTCATCTTTCCAAAAAAACTATTCGCAACATTAAGGAAAATCTGTTTTTCGCTTTTGGGTATAATGCTCTGGCAATCCCTTTAGCAGCTGGTTTATTTGGTTTTCAACTAAGTCCGATGATCGCGGCGGCTGCTATGGCTTTGAGTGATGTATCAGTGGTTGCGAATGCTCTTCGTCTCAAAACAATTAAAATTTAAAAATATGCAGAAGATTCTTTTAACAGTTTTCCTCACGATTTTTACATCATCAGCTTTTGCTAAAACTTATGATTTAGAAATCAAAAAGCAGGATGTTTTTATCACCGGCAAAGCGGTGGAAGCAATCACCATCAATGGAGGAATTCCTGGCCCAACCTTGCGCTTTAAAGAAGGTGAAGATGTCGTGATGAAGGTAAAAAACTCAATGGATGAAGTAACTTCAATTCACTGGCATGGAATTTTGCTTGATGGATCAATGGACGGAGTTCCTGGTTTAAACGGATTTCACGGTATCGCGCCGCACACAACTTTCACTTACAAATTCAAAGTCAGACAAAAAGGAACTTATTGGTATCACTCGCATTCAAATTTGCAGGAGCAACAAGGTGTTTACGGATCAATCGTGATTGAGCCAAGCGAAACAAAAGCAGATCGCGAATATGTAATTCTTCTTTCTGATTTCACTGAAGAAAATCCCAACACCGTTCTTAACAATCTCAAAATCGATTCTGGCTATTACAACTACAACAAGCGCACAATTTTCACATTTTTTTCTGATATAAAAAAGAACGGATTTTCAGCAACTTGGCGTGATTACATGGATTGGGGTCAAATGCGTATGGACCCAACAGACTTATCGGATGTTACCAAATATCATTTCTTAACAAACGGCAAAACCGCTGAACAAAACTGGACAGGAATTTTCAAAAAAGGTGAGCGTGTAAAACTGCGCTTCATCAATGCTTCGGCGATGACGATTTATGATATTTCAATTCCTGGCTTAAAAATGAAATTTGTTGAAGCTGATGGGCAGGAGGTAAAGCCGGTAATTGCCGATGAATTCCGTTTTGGTGTTGCTGAAACTTATGATGTTATTGTTGAGCCAAAAGAAGATAAAGCTTACACAATTTTTGCTGAGTCAATTGATCGCACGGGATATGCGAGAGGAACTTTAGCGCCAAAAGAAGGAATGTCCGGTGAAATTCCAAAAATGCGCCCCCGCACAGTTTTAACCATGGCAGATATGGCGATGGGAGGCATGGATCATGGCAGTATGCAAGGAATGAATAATGATGGTATGAGTGACATGAAAGGAATGGATCACGGCGGCAATAAGATGAGTGACGATAAAATGGAAGGCATGGATCATTCAGCTATGGGTCACGACATGAGTGATATGGATATGAGCGGAAGTATGAGTATGACCGGAATGAATATGGATAATGTAAAAAGCGGCTGGGCAGATCGCGGCACACCAAAAGGCAATAAAGCCTTAGAATATTCTGATCTTGTCTCTCTTCATCCGCAAAAAGATTTAAGAAAACCAATTCGTGAAATCGAATTCAAATTCGGTGGCAGCATGAACCGTTACATTTGGACAATTAACGGTGAAAAATTCCCCAAGCCAATGCACTTGAAATATGGCGAACGAGTGCGCCTAAAATTTGTCAATGAAACCATGATGGCACATCCGATTCATTTACACGGCATATTTATGCAGTTAGAAAATGGCCAGAAAATGCAATGGCTGCCAAATAAACACACAGTGATTGTTCCGCCAGCTAAAACCGTTTCCCTGCTTTTAACCGCCGATGAAGCCGGTGAATGGGCGTTTCACTGCCACTTACTTCTTCATATGGCAAGCGGCATGATGACTAGTGTAACCGTTGATAAGGAGGGTAAATAATGAGAGTAAAATTTTTCTTAAATTCATCTTTATTATTTTTTTTCCTCAGCGGAATTGCCGTTGCGCAAGATGCAAAACAGGAAATGGATCACGGTGATGATCATGGACAAATTTACCATGCTTTTACTTTGGAAGGAGATGTTGGTGAGGCGCAAGATGGTAGATCAAAAAGTTTTGATCTTTCCGGCTGGGTTGGTGGCGATTACGATAGATTATGGATAAACAGCGAAAAGAAAAATTACGGCAATTACGAAGAAATATTCGAAGTTCAGGCGCTTTACAGCAAGAATTTTTCTCAATTCTGGGATGCTCAAATTGGTGTTTCTCATGATTTTAGCACTGATTTCACTCCAACAAACGTAAATTATTTAACCATCGGACTCGAAGGTCTTGCTCCGCAAATGTTTGAAACTAAGGCTCAAATCTTTTTAAGTGATCAGGGCAATTACAGCGCCAGATTCAAGCAGGAAGTTGATATTTTTATTACACAAAAACTAATCACCCAACCATATTTTGAGACCGAGATTTTTGCTCAAGATGTTCCGAAATTAGAAGTGGCATCAGGCATTTCCGATTTTGAAATTGGCGTTGCAACACGCTACGAAATCACTCGCAAATTCGCCCCATATTTTGCGCTACGTTATCATACCAAAACTTTTGGCACGGCAGATTTAGCAAAACAACTTGGTCAAAGAGTTGATAATTTTATTGTTGCCGCAGGGATAAGATTAAGATTTTAAGTGGTTAAAAATTGTTTCTTAAAATTTTTTAGTATATTCTCCGTTAGGATTTAACCTTAATTTAGTCAAAGTAATTGGATGATAACCAAGTTTCTTCGTATCACATTTCTTATAGTGCTATGCCTTTCTCTTGCTGGGAAAGTGCTGGCTCAAGATAAGTGCGATGATTCAAAATCATCACAAAATAAACCGGTTATCTCTTACAATAACTCCGACGATCTTTCGGACTCTTCCGATTTTTCCGATTGCAAAGATTGCGGTTGTCATTGCCATCATCACTTTGACTTTGCTTCTCTTGCTAAAAGTTTTGCTATAGAATCTGCAAAAGTTGATAATTTTTCTTTCGATCTAGCTTCTTCTCTTCCTCTTCAAAATACCTCTCCTCAAAAGCCGCCAAAAATAGTTTCTTAAACTTTGTAAAGTCACTTGCCTCAAGTATTGAAGCAATTTGTTAAGAACTATTTTTTTGGATAAAATGGCAAAATTTTTTCTCGTACTTCTCTCACTTATTTTTTTCAGTTCCTCGGCTTTTTGTAAGGATTACAAAATCGGAGAACTCATTGATATCGCTGAGCAAAACAGTGCCAATATTAGAGCAGCGCAATATTCTGCTTTGGCGCAACAGCGTTTAGCTAACCAGCAAAAATATTGGAGTAATCCAGTTGTGAGTGCCGGCAGAATTGGTGGACAAGATAGTTACAGCGTTAGTCAAACCGTTCCTTTTTACGGCAAACTGCAAAGCAAATATGACATTGAAGAAGCAGAGTTTCGCGTACTTGATGTTAGAAAAAATAATCTGGCTTTATTTGTGAAGTCCGAGGTCTTCAGTCTGCTTTACCAATATCAGGCTCTTCGATCAAAAATTGATCTGGCGCAGCGGCGTTTGGATCGTTTAACGTTGGTTGATAAATATCTCGCTACCATCGTCTTAAGCTCTCCAACCAAGAAGGCACAATGGCACATCACCAAAGATAGAATCAGATTAGTTGAACGTGATCTGATTAAGTTTCGTAATGAACTTTATCAGACTTGGAATCTAGCGAATGTTTATCTCAATCTTGAAAGTGAGCCAACAAATATCAGCCTCGAATGGCTTGATGACAAAAATTATCGGGGCAAAAAATTCTTCGTTGAAGCCGCGCTTGAAAACAATCTTGAACTAAAAGAGCAAAAAATTCTCGTCAGCAAATACAAATCAGAATTGTCATTTGCCAAAGTTGAACAGATGCCGGATGTGAATGTTTCAGCAACAAGAGAAAATGGCTCAGCCTCGACAGGTAAAGACTCTAGCGGCGTTGGTCTTTCCGTTTCTATTCCACTTTTCAATCGCAATCAGGAAAAAATCGCCTCGAGTGAATCGAAAATAAGAGCGCAGGAACAAGAAGTTGAATTCCGACGCAATCAGCTGGTTCAGCTCATCAGCAACGACATTAGCGAATATGAAACTTCGCTGAAACTCACCAAGAATTTCCCTGTCAATAATATCAGCAAAATCATTTCGCGCCTCGCCGAAGCTAATTCTGATTTCAAAAAAGGTGTGCTCGATTTCATCACTTACATAGAGCTCGATTCGCAGGAATATCAAACCATCGACACTATCATCGACACTCAGGTGGAGCTCGCCGCGTCTTATGCAGCGCTCATGATCAAAGTCGGCAACTTTACTTTACCTCAAAATGATAAATAAATTTTTCACAAAAATAATTGAGTTGCGATGGTATGTTCTGATTCTCTTTGGACTCATTTCGCTATTCGGATTTTACTCTTTAAGTAAAGTTAAAATCGATGCCATTCCCGATATTAGTAACAAGCAAGTAATCGTGAACACCAAGACTTTTGGGATGGATCCGACAAGGGTTGAGAAGGCTGTCACCTATCCAATTGAAGCCGAGCTTTACGGTATTCCTGGCTTGCAGGAAATGCGCTCGATTTCCAAATTCGGTCTTTCGCAAATCATTCTGATTTTCCGCGATGAGGTGGATATTTATTTCGCCAGAAATCAGGTGTTGCAGAGAATTTCAACTTTGCGCGACCAAATTCCAAATGGCCTATCGCCAGAGATTGCGCCGCTTACCACCGGCATCGGCGAGATTGTCATGTATCGCGTTTATAATCCAAGCGGTGAAGATGATTTAATGGCGCTACGCACCATCCAGCAATATCAAATCGCCCGCGAATTAAAAAAGATTAGAGGTGTTGCAGAAGTAGATACGATTGGAGGTTTTGCTCGTGAGCTTCATCTCAATTTTAGTTCGGAAAAAATTAAGCAATATGGACTGACATTAGAAAAGCTGATCGCGCAAATCCAAACTGTCGGAGAAAATTTTGGTGGTGGTTACATTGAGCAAGATGGCCAACAGAAAGTAATCAGAACTTTTGCTAACATTAGCAGTTTTGAAGATGTGATGAATATTCCTGTCAAAATTGATTACAGCGGAAAAGCATTGCCGCTTTCGCATGTTGTTGAAATCAGTCCGAATTATTCGCAAAGGCTTGGAGCCGCAACTTATCAAGGCAAAGAGGCGGTGATTGGAACAGTGATGTTGCAATCGGGAGAAAATGTCAAAGAGGTTTTAGTAAAAGTTAAGCAGGAAATTGCAAAGTTAAATCAGCACAACGCGGATGCTAAAATTGAAATTCTCTACGACCGACAATTCCTAATCGATTCCACCATCAAAACTGTAATAAAAAATCTGGCTGAAGGAATTTTGCTAGTTGTCGGAGTTTTATGCCTGCTGCTCGGCAATTTTAAAGTCGGCATGATCGTTGCTTCATCGCTGCTATTTTGTATTTTGATTCTTGCCTCGGCCATGAATCTTTTTGGTATTTCAGCAAATCTGATGAGCCTTGGTGCTATTGATTTTGGCTTGTTGGTTGATGCTTCGGTGGTAATCGTTGAGTTCATCGTTAGTAGCCTAATTTTGCATAAAAGCAGAAGTGAAAAAATTGAATCGATTGCCAAATTATCAGCACAAGTTGCTAAGCCGATATTCATTGGCATCACCATCATCATTCTGGTTTATGTACCGATTTTGATGTTTTCTGGCATTGAGGGAAAAACTTTTAAACCAATGGCGATCAATGTGATTATCGCCATGATTGCCAGCATCTTTGTAGCGTTTTTATTGATGCCGGTTTTGTCCTATTTCTTTGTTGATGGCGCAATAACTCACGAAAGGCATCGACTTTTTTCAGCGATAAAAACCAAATATGAAAGCCTTCTAAACAGAGCTCTACAAAACGGCCGAGGAGTAATTTTTGGTTGTGTGGGATTTTTTATTTTATCACTGTCATTACTCGCTTTCATGCCTTCAGACTTTTTGCCTGAGTTAAATGAAGGCGACATCGTATATGAATTGGTGCTTGAAAATAATAGCAGCAGCCTTTCGCACACGATAGAAATTGTAAAAAATTTGCAGACAAAAATTTCCGCAGAAAGAGAAGTTGATAAAACTTTTGCGCGATTGGGAACAACACAAGCAGGGCTTGATCCCATGCCGCAAAACTCCGCAGATTTTTTTGTGATTTTGAAGTCGGAATTTAAGGGTGATGCCAAAAAGATTTCTGAAAAAATTTACCAAAAAATTAAGGAAAATTGTGAGGAATGTGAAGTTGCAACATCGCAGCCAATCAAGATGCGATTCAATGAAATGCTTGAAGGAAGCAGAGCTGATCTATCTCTAAAAATTTTTGGCGAAGATTTGAATGTTTTGATGGCAACGGCTGAGAAAATCAAAAATCTACTTCACGAAAAACCGGCAATGAAAGAGATTGAGGAAGATTTTATTTACGCAATACGCAAAGGCTTATTCATTGATGTCGTGCCTGATTACACACAGATTGCCAAACACCAAGTCACCGTCGCTGACATTAATAATGATCTCAAAGATGCCATGGCCGGCATTCAGGTGGGAAGTTTTTATGCTACAGAATTTCCAGTCCCGATCATTTTACATTTAAGCGAAAAAAGCCGCAACGACATCAATGGGATTAGTAATATTCCAATTGGCTTGCCAGATGGCGGAAGTTTTCCGTTGGATAAGGTTACTAATTTGCGTGAAAGCGAGGACATCACTTCGATCCCGCGTCTCTTTGGCAAAAGATATTCTAGCCTTTCAATCTATCTGAAAAATACCGATTACGCCAGTTTCATTAAAAATGCCGAAGCGGAAATCGCCAAAAACAAAATCGTGCCAGAGGGTTACTATCTTGAATGGGGCGGCAGATTTGAAAATTTTAACAGCGCCAAAAAACAAATTTTTCTTATCATTCCGCTGATTATCCTGACGATTTTTGGCATGCTCTACAAAATGTTTGGCGATGTGAAAAAAGTTTTGATCGTTTTTTCTGCTGCGCCTTTTGCCTTGAGCGGCGCGATTCTGTTGTTATTCATTTGCCAAATTCCAATCACAATTTCTGTTTATGTTGGCTTCATCGCTTTGATCGGAATTAGTCTTCTTAACTCGATAATCCTCATCGACACTTTTGCAAAAAATAACGATTTGAAGCTCACTTGTCTTTCAAGATTGCGACCAATCCTGATGACCGCAATCGTTGCCGGACTTGGTTTCTTACCAATGGCATTCGGACATGGAATTGGCGCAGAAGTTCAACAGCCAATTGCAATAACCGTGATTGGTGGTATTATCAGTTCAACAATTGCGACACTGATTTTGAGTCCAGTTTTGATTAAGAAATTTATCAGATAAACAATTTAGGTACGATTAGTTCGCAAAAAAGCCAAAAAATCCACTCGGGGTAGCAAGCGGAAAAGTTTTATGAAAAGCTCCTAAACTCAGCATTTATCGATATTCACCTTTTTCGCAAAGGTGAAGGTGAAACGGAGAAACAGAGAGAGAATAGCTAAGAATTTGAGGAAAATCTGAAGATTTGGAGAGAGGAAGGTGAAGGTGAAATGAAAATCGAAATACCGCGAGACGCCCCAATTACTGGCGTTTCGCGAGATACTCTTTGGCTGATAATCTTGGTTAGAGACTATGTTTTTTTGGTATTATGGCGGAGCTAACGAGATTCGAACTCGTGACCTCTTGCATGCCATGCAAGCGCGCTACCAACTGCGCTATAGCCCCATAGAAAAGTTGAAGTGAAGTCAGTGTTGAAATCGATGATGTGGAAGATTACTTTTTGCGGGCGCGCATCAAATCAACCAGCTCCTCAAAATCAATCAAAATTTTCCTCGATGAATTTCCGCGAAATGCAAAAAAAAGCTGTGCTGCGTTTGCTTGCAATGCATTTTGAATCTGGGGTTGGACATATTGGCGGAAACCTTTCGGCGCTTGATGCCACACTTTATTTACATTCGCAGGTGATGCAGAAAAATGATCAATTTATTTTGTCAAAAGGTCACGCGGCAGGGGCACTTTACATTGCACTTTGGATGGTGGGAAAAATTTCGGATGAGCAGCTTAAAACTTTTCACAAAGATGGCACAAAACTTTCTGGACATTCTGCTCCAAGCTGGATTCCTGAAATTCCTTTTGCGACCGGAAGTCTAGGGCACGGCTTGGGGCTTAGCTGCGGCATGGCGCTCGGTAATCGCCTGCAAAAAAAAGACGGACGAATTTTTTGCTTGATGTCGGATGGCGAATGGCAAGAGGGCAGTAATTTTGAAGCGCTGATTTTTCTCAATCACCAGCGTTTATCGAATTTAACTTTGCTGATTGACTGCAACGGATTGCAAGGTTTTGGAAGCACAAAAGACGTGGCTTCGATGGATATTCAAAAACTTTTTTCTCTGCTCAAAAATTTCGATTTGGATGTGGAAGTGATTGACGGACACAGTGAAAAAGATCTGCAAAAAATTTCTAAAAATTCTGATCGTCCGCAAGTTTTTTTACTAAACACAAAAAAAGGTCGCGGCGTTTCTTTCATGGAAGACAAAATGGAATGGCATTATTTACCGCTCACAGAAGAGCTCTACGCAAGGGCTAAAGCGGAGGTTGAAAAGTCTCGTTGTCATTCCCGCGAAGGCGGGAATCCAGTATCTCTAAACATTCTGGATTCCCGCCTTCTCGGGAATGACAGTAAAAAAAGTGGCTCAATCTCAAAAAAATTAAATTCATGAGAGAAATATTTTGCGCCGAAATGGTTGCGGCTTTCAAAAAAAATCCATTCGT
>CAIYMZ010000087.1 GCA_903927415.1 uncultured Alphaproteobacteria bacterium | reverse complement strand
GGTCAATACTGATTCCAAAGCAATGTTAGTTTTTTTCTGCATTGCAATAAATCTTCCAGCGAGAGTGCGGTCAGCTTCACTGACAGGCATCGATGAAATTACGCCTCGGTCTGAAATTCTGTAAGCTGTTATGTAGCCGTTATCGTAACAAAATCTGTAGTTGCTAGAAGCTTTAAAGGCGTGATAGCTGTTCAAATATAATCTAATTTTTAGGGCTATTCTTAGGAAATTTTGTAATGCAATTTCTGAGGTTGAGAGATAGGAAAAAGACCATGGCCCCATGGTGATTTTTATTAAAGATTCTTTGTTCAAGCCGCGAATATCAGAGAAAACATATCTTTTTAAATTAATGTCACTTGCGACTATGTCGCGATCTTTAATCTCAAGTAATTCGCAAAAAAACACTATACCTTGCACCCAAGTATCTGGCCCCCAAGTATCGCCCCATCCACCAGAAAGTTCTAAAAATTTTCTTGTATGAAAGGCGAAATTATCTGGTCTAGTTAGCGCGTCAGGAAGATCGAAATTATACCTTATATTTTTGAATTGAGAAATTCTTACTCTAAAAAAATCATCCTTAAAATATCCTACATATTGTCGCAGTTTTTCATCCCACCCTTGAGTTTCAATAGCGGTCTTATCGCTAAAAATAGCGAAGAAATATGAATCTTTGTCTGCCAAATGCAGACAATTATTGTAGTGAGTATTGGCTTCAAAATAGCCAATTTCTCTGTATCCCTCCAAATATTTTAATTGAATAATGGATGTTTTTTGGAGATCTGAGATGACGTTAATGCAGCCAACATCCCCTTGATCAATAGAAAATATAATCTCGACTTGTTGCGGGTAGGTAGTCGTTTCCTGAATATTTTTTACTAACCATTTGATGTTATCGGGTTTGTTTGTGCCAACAATTATTGTAACTAATTTTTTCATGAAGGTATATGTTTGAGAAGTCGTGTATTTTATCCATGTAAATGAAGCGATAATGACGTAGCCTTTCCTTTAAATTCCAAAAGTTTTTTCATTTTTGAATTTATTTGCCGCCAGTTATCTCCAGCACTGAGCCAGTGATATAGGAAGATTTTTCTGATAACAGCCATAAAATACTTTCCGCGACTTCATTTGCTGTGCCCATGCGTTGCAATGGAATAGAGTTTTTTAAGTGAGTCAATCTTTCCGCAGAAATTTTGTGATGAGTGTTGGTGTCAATTACTCCAGGCGCTACGGCATTAACGCGAATTCCGAACTCTGCGACTTCGCGAGCAAAGCCAATCGTAAAATTACTAACCGCTGCCTTGGAGGAGGAATATGCACTCATGTTGAGCCCACCTGATTTTGCTGCCAAAGATGAAACATTGACGATGGTGCCACCACCGATTTTCTTCATGCGGATGAGTGCTTCGCGGCAACAAATAAAAGTTCCAAAAACGTTAGCGCTGTAAATTTCTTGCAAATATTCAAAATCGATTTTTTCGACTGATTTTTTCCCTCCGCTAATTCCGCCATTATTTACCAAAGCGGAAATCGGCCCCAATTTTTGATCAATCTCAGCAAACATTTTTATGATTTCTTTTTCCGATCCCAAGTTTGCTTGAATATTGATAGCATTGATGCCGAATGTTTTTGCTTTTTTTACTATTTCTTCTGCACATTCATGATTTTGCAAAAAATTAATTGCAACATCGTAGCCATTTTCAGCAAGCAACAAAGCAGTAGCTGCGCCGATTCCACGACTTGCGCCAGTAATTAATGCGACTCTATTTTTTTGTCGTGGCATGATTTTTATCAGTAAAAGCGTTGTAACGATTATTCAGCTGATCTTTATTTTCTAAAAACCACTTGATGGTTTCTTTAATGCCATCTTCCAGTGAAACCTCGCATTCAAATCCGTAAGATTTGGCACGCGTCATGTCCATTAAGCGCTTTTTATCTCCCGCTGGTTTAGTGATGTCCCACACAATTGGAACTGCGCCAGTTGGCACATTTTTTGCCACAGTTTCCGCAACTTGTTTAATGGTTACACCGGAGCCACTTCCGAGATTAATTGGCTCATTAATTCCTTTCTCAACCGCAAGCATCATTCCGCGAGCAACATCTTTGGCGTGAATGAAATCGCGGATTGGGGAGCCATCTCCCCAAACAGTCAAAGGATTTTCTCCCCCCAAAGCGCGATTGATTAGTGATGGAATTACCATCGCATTTTCCGGATCAAAATTGTCGAAAGGCCCATAAACATTGGCTGGACGCACGATCGAAATTTTATCCCAACCATGTTCGATTTTATAAGCCTGAGCTTGTAACTCCGCTAAACGTTTAGCCCAACCGGCGAAACGATCATTGGGAGATGGGAAAGTTTTCCAAACATCATCTTCATAAAAAACTTCAGCTGGTGAATAAACGCCGACGGAAGAGGTGAATAAAAATCTTTCAACTCCGCAGCGGCGTGCGGCCTCCATCATGTTGAAGCTGAACATTACGGTTGGAACCATGAAGCTAGCAGGTTTTTCAGCGCACATTTTTGGCGAGCCTTTAATTCCAGCAAGTTGAAATACGATTTCCTGATTTTTACAAACTTCCATGCAGGAAGAAAATTCACGCAAATCAACTTTAACAAATTTGATTCCGGCCGGTGCGCGCGAGGGCTCGTCGAGTGAAGCGATGGTAACGTCAGCGCCAGTTTTCACCAGCATGTCAACGAGAGGACGTCCGATTAAACCAGTTCCTCCCGTCACTAAAATTTTTTTATTTTTGTAAAAAGTCATTTCGATAAAAGTTTATTTAGAGCTGTGAAGTCAATAGGTGAAGAGAGTTTGCGAGATGTGACAAATTTGCAAATTGTGAGGCTGGCTTTGTAAAACCAATCACCATCTTTTCCACAAAGATTTTTGCCAATTTCAAGTTCGCCAAATTGCCAAGAAAGGAATTTGAAAATATTCGATGACATGTTGAAACATGACTCGAATAAAAAACTCTGCAAATTTTGTGGCGTGTTGAACCTAGATATCTCCTGCTTCGTCAGTGGATTTTTGATTTTAGAAATTCGTTTTATTTCGTAGCAAATTACTTCGTGCAATGCTTCCTCGATCAAAGTAACTGTGTAAAGATTGACGATTTTTTTGTGAGCAAAAAAGTTTTTTTTCTGCTTGTTGAAAGAAATCTCATCAAGTGCGATCCAGCGCAATTCTTCGGTTTCTCCATCCGGTTTTGTTTGTGGTGCTTTTTCGAGCTCACCTAAAAATGCGCAAAACTTTCCATCAATATTGGTGAGACGATCGCGCTCAGCGCCG
>CAIYMZ010000086.1 GCA_903927415.1 uncultured Alphaproteobacteria bacterium | reverse complement strand
TTTCAAATGAATATTCAGGAGCTACAAACCGCCTATCATCACAAGTTAAATATAAAATTATTTGTTCTGAATAATGATGGTTACGGCATTATTAAACAATTTCAGGATTCATATTTTGATGGTAGATATGAGGCTACAGGAAAAGGTTATAGTACTCCTGATTTTAAAAAAGTGGTCGAAGCTTACGATGTAAAATATTTCCGAGTTGAATCTCTTGAGAATATCACAGAGGAAATTTTTGAAAAAAACGGACCTGCTATAATTGATGTTATATTGCATCAAAATACTCTAATTGAACCCAAGCTTGAGATGGGAAGACCTATTCATGATCAGTATCCATATCTTTCAGAAAAAGAGTTTAGTCTTTTAAATCCTTATAATAATTCCCAGAGAGTGAAGTAGTGTTGTCAATTTTGTTTGAGTAAAGGAAATGGATTTTAAAATATCAGAATTAGAAAATTTTTACAAAAATAAAAAAGTTTTTGTTACCGGACATACTGGTTTTAAAGGAAGTTGGTTGGTTTTGTGGTTAAAAAAACTTGGCGCTGATGTGACCGCTTATTCTCTTCCGCCAGAAGGTGAGAGCTTATTTGAATTGGCTGGAATTGAAAATGAGGTTAAATCAGTTTTTGGCGATATCAGAAATTATGATGATCTTTTTGCAGCTCTAAAAAAATCTGAAGCAGAAATCGTGATTCACATGGCGGCGCAAGCCTTTGTTCTAGAGTCTTATCGGGATCCGATCGCAACTTATGAAACCAACGTTATCGGTACGGTAAATTTGTTTGAGGCGATCAGAAAAGTGCCGAGCGTTAAAGCTGTGCTCAATATTACCACTGATAAATGTTACGAAAATAAAGAGTTGAATTTGCCATTTAAAGAAGGCGATAGGTTGGGTGGTCATGATCCATATTCTTCAAGCAAAGCTTGTTCAGAAATTATAACTTCATGTTGGCGTGATTCTTTTTTTGCTCAAAGTGGGGTAATGATTGCTTCAGCAAGGGCTGGCAATGTGATTGGTGGTGGTGATTTTTCAGCAGATCGCATAATTCCTGATATTGTCCGTGCGATTGCAAAAAATGAAAAAGTGATTTTAAGAAGTCCAAAATCAATTAGGCCTTGGCAACATGTTTTAGAACCATTGCTCGGATATTTGACGTTGGTAATGAATCTATTCAACGAAAAAGAAAAATTCGCTTCTGCTTACAATTTTGGTCCTGATAAAGAGAGTAAAATTACCGTCGAAGATATTACAAAAACTTTCATAAATAAAATTGGTTTTGGAAGTTATGATGTTACAAAAGATGAACAATTTCATGAGGCAAAAACTCTGAGATTGGATAATAGTAAAGCGAAGGAACATCTGGGGTGGAAACCAATTTTTGACTTTGATCAGGCGATTGATTTTACGGCAAATTGGTATGAAAATTTTTTGGATAAAAAAATTGCGACTAAGGATTTTACAGAACAACAAATTAATTTATTTTGTAAAAAATTCTGAAAAAATATGACTGAATTAAGTTATTATAGTATTGGAGAGAATTGCGAAACCGCATTTGAGATTGCGAAATATAGTTCTAGTAAGGGTATTAATTTAACCGGCGGTAACTTTTTTGATTGGATCGTTTCAGAGCCAGATAGCTTAAAATTCATTACAAAAATTAATGATAAGAACCTTTTTTAAGGGTGGGAATTTATTAAAAATGATCTTTGGCAAAGGCAAAGACTGAGAGATAAGTTTTCTGGTCTAGTCTTTCCCCATGAATATACGGTTATAGGATTGGATACACCAATAGATGAATCTCTCGTTTGGCAACAGGTTAATAACGTTTCTAGAAAAAAATTTCTTTATCTAAGAGACAAATTTTTTGATAGGATTAGTAAAGATGAAAATCCTATTTTAATAAGAGTTGAGAATGAAATGACGGACTCTGAGGCTTGCTGCAGGCTAGAGCATTTGGTAGAAATATTTGGAAAAATTAATCCGGGGGTAAAATTTATTTTAGCTTCACAGAGTTTTGAAAAAAAACTACACATAGTGCCGAATGCAATTTTTTTTAAATTAGAGAAACGCTTATTTCCCCAAGGCGAAGATTGGTGGCATAGTAGTCAAAGTTCTTGGAATGAATTATTTAAAATATCTAGAAGATATTTTGGTAATGCGAATACAAAAACTATACAAAATATTTTTAAATCAGTAAATTGATTTGCTATTAATAATTTTAAATTTTTCTCATAATCATGAGTACAAAACAGCACATTACATTACTTAAAAACTCTCTTCCGAACATCAATTCGATCTTAGAGATTCAATGTGGTGGAGGCTATGATATTGAAAATTGTATAGCTCTACAAGACAAAAATTTAAACTATATCGGCGTTGATGTGGTTGATGAACATATTCTGGATAATCGTCAATATTTCCGTAATGAAAAAAATAAAATTTTTATGGTTTTGGATGCTAGTAATGAACCGCTACCAAAAACAGATTTAGTTGTTTGTGTTGGCATGGCTCCTTATTTGCCAATCGCGAACATCTGGTCATTGCTTGAAAATATCCGAGATAGTGAGGCCAAATATTTTGCCTTCGATTTTTATCACATCGATGAGAAGTTGAATTCTGACATTGAGTTACCAGAAGATGATGAGGATAAAAATTCTAAACCAAAAAAACGTGCTATCAATTTGTGTCGAGCACCATTTTATTTTCCGAAGCCAAAGTTTTTATTTTTAACTGATGATATAGCTCATTCAATTGCGCTTTATGAAATTTCTGATGTTAGTTTTTATATGGATTGGCATAATGACGATATATCTAAACTTAGAATGCAGTTGGTGAATAGAATGGAAGAGGATATGAATGCTCTTAGACCTTCATTTTTGCAAGAAACTAATGGTGAAGAAATGTTCAAAGAGATGATGATAAAATTTCTTGAGACTGCAACGGTGGATCATCATCAAAAATATTATTATGATGAGCCTTATAAAACCATTATTGATAGATGTGGTGGCCTAGTAGCTAGAAATAATATTTATTTCTTAGTTTCTAGAAGTGAGATGAAAAGATTAAGCGGATATGAATTTGTCACTGTCGACAACTTCATTCATGCGCAAGTCATAGCCAAAGATTTTATCAGATGGAAATTTGGTCTATCGCTTTGGGTCGATTAAAATTTATTGAAATTTTCCAACTACGGTTTTTTAGTCCCCACTGAAGAACCCAATTCTCACCCCCAGCATCTTTCAAATCGATAGAATTTTGGTAAAAAAATCTCCAGCAGGTGAAGTAAAATTTGGATCAAAAAGTTCTTTAGCTTTCCAAGTTTTAGTAACTTCCGAGTAGTGGCTTAGGATCAGACGGAGATTGTGCCCAACTCCAGTTAGTCCATCCTGAACTACCCACACCACCCCACACCCCCACTTGCTTCCGCAAGACTTTCTTCTACTATTTTTTTTGCCAGAAATTGAGGTATCACCATTCATTTTCCGGCGAATTTTTTAGTAAAAATCAGGGAAAGAAAGTCATGAAAGTATCTCAAGTCGATAATCGTCAGGAAGATATTTTTGGGGGTCATAATAAAAGAACGGGATTGAACTCAGACAAAACTACAACCTCATTGCCAAAACCCTGTTGTGTAAAATTTCTGGCTATCTCCATGCCAAGCAAATGAAGCGCGCAAGGAAAGCAATCAAACATCTCAAAATAATTGTGGCAGAGTGGCGCGGGACGTGAAAAGAAAGATCGGTTCTTCAGAAAATCTTACAAAAATCTTTTCTCCAATCCTCGATCAAACTAGGCAGCTCTTGCTTCAAGAAAGAACCAGCAAAAACAAACTTTACTCACTTCACGAGTCGGATGTTCATTGCATTAGCAAAGGTAAAGCTCACAAACGGTATGAGTTTGGTTGTAAGGTATCGTCACCACAACTCACAAACAAGGACTTGTAATCAGCAGCGAAGCGCTTCCCAAAAATCCTTACGATGGACATACGCTGAAAGCCGCTCTCGAATCATCAGAAAGAATTACGGGGGTGGAAATAGAATCTGCCTTTGTGGATAAAGGCTACAAAGGATATGGAGTCGAATCCGATCCACTAAGAAGTCACACTAAAATCTTCATCTCTCATCTCTGGACAAAGGAAGGGACTCACAAAATCAATCAAAAAGCAGCTCAAAAGAAGATCAGCAATCGAGCCAATGATTGGACAGATGAAGCAAGAAGGAAAAGCTAGGCTTGTGCAGGCTGAAGGGGATTATCGGCGATCAAATCAATGCCCTGCTAACTGGAGTCGGACACAATCTCCGTCTGATCCTAAACCATATTCGGAAGTTACTAAAACTTGGAAAGATAAAGAACTTTTTGATCCAAATTTACTTCACCTGCTGGAGATTTTTTTACCAAAATTCTATCGATTTGAAAGATGCTGGGGGTGAAAATTGGGTTCTTCAGTGAGGACTATTTCACAAACATTTCT
>CAIYMZ010000085.1 GCA_903927415.1 uncultured Alphaproteobacteria bacterium | reverse complement strand
CGAATTTATTTTGGCATTTTTATTCACCAAAATCGTCAAAAATTCGTCGTGAGTTTTTTTAATAATTTTGATTTTTGTGAAATCGTAATCGATGTTTGTGGTTTTTTGATAAAACTGCGGCGCCTTGATAATAGCGAGACTGTCCGGCTCATCTTTTATTTTAAATAAATTTTCCAACGAACCTTTGCTAGTTTTAGTGCGACAAAAAAAGCACTGATTTTGTGCTGCAGATTTCTGATTAAACTCGTCGCAAATTTTCGTCGCGACGGAAAAAAATGTTCCTGATTTATCGCCGGAATGGATGCGAATTTCTTTCGTGCAGCCTGTAAAAAAGAATAGAAAAAGAATTAGAGCGAGTTGAATCATAAACGGGAAAGTAGTTTAATTTTTTCGTCAATTAACAATTCCTTCCCACCAAAAATAAACAACAATGCTGACAGCAAAAAACCATTTTCCCCCAAGCATCCTCAACCAAAATTGGCATCAGAAAAAATTCGATGAAAGGCTGGCGATGGCCATTTATCAACGCTTCGGACTGTCGGAGGTTTTGAGTAATCTTTTGTCGTCGCGCGAAATTTCGCTCGCGGAAATCGAGAATTTTTTGGAGCCGAAAATCAAAAATATTTTGCCGAATCCGTTTGAATTGGGCGACATGGAAAAGGCAGTTGCTCACGTGATTGAGGCGATTCACTCGCGGAAAAAAATTACGATTTTTGCGGATTACGATGTCGACGGCGCGACCTCTGCCGCTATTCTCAAACGCTTTTTTCGCGATGTTGGAATTGATGCCGGCATCTACATTCCCGATCGCATTTTGGAGGGTTACGGCCCGAATTCGGCAGCGCTTTTAAATCTAAAAAAAAGCGGAACGGATTTGGTAATTATGCTGGATTGCGGAACAGTTGCATTCAAGCCGCTAACCGATGCAAAGGCCGCGGGGCTTGATGTCATCGTCATTGATCACCATCTTGGCGTGCTCGAAAAACCTGATTCGATTGCGGTGATTAATCCGAATTTACTCGGCGAAAATTTTCCGCATAAAAATCTTTGTGCGGCGGGAGTGACGTTTTTATTCGCGGTGGCGATTAATAAACGTCTACGCGAACTCGGTTTTTATCATCCCCCCCTTGAGGGGGGATCGAATGCGCAGCATTCGAGGGGGGGTAATTTCATCAAAGCAGAAAGATTTTATTCAGCAGAAACTCTAGCCAGAGCCAAAGAACTCCGCGCCAACAAAACCAATGCTGAAGGCCTGCTCTGGCACTACCTTCACAACAAACAACTCGACGGAAATAAATTCAGAAAACAACAGCCGATCGGTAGTTACATTGTTGATTTCATCTGCTTGGAAAAAAAATTGATTGTGGAGCTAGATGGGTCGCAGCATGGCGAAGATTCGTCGATAAAATATGATGAAAATAGAACACGGTTTTTGCAGCAGAGTGGGTTTCGGGTTTTGAGATTTTGGAATGGGGAAGTGTTTGAAAAGATGAGCGATGTTTTGGATTCGATTTTTTTTCATCTAACCCTCGACCCCCCATCGAAGCTGCAAGCAGCTTCGATCCCCCCTCAAGGGGGGGATGATTCAAACCGAGCTCGATCTAATCATCCCCCCCTTGAGGGGGGATCGAATGCGCAGCATTCGAGGGGGGGTAATGTTCCAGAACCAAACCTCCTCAACCTCCTCGACCTCGTCGCCCTCGGAACTGTCTGCGATGTGATGTCTCTAACCGGCCTAAACCGCGCCTTCGTCGCCCAAGGTTTAAAAATTTTAAAGCAGCGAAAAAATCTCGGGTTGCGGGCAATTTGTGATTTGGCCGGACTCGACGAAGAGCCAACTGCTTACCATCTCGGTTTTGTAATCGGTCCGCGAATCAATGCCGGCGGGCGTGTAGGCAAGTCAGATTTGGGCGCGCGGATTCTTTCGAGCGAAGATGAAAGTGAAGTTTTTGAAATCGCCAATCAGCTCGAAATTTTTAACAAGCAGCGCAAGGAAATTGAAATTCAGGTTTTGGATGAGGCCACGAAAGCGCTGGAGACTAACGTCAACGGCTTTTCAAAAAACGATCCAATAATTTTCGTCGCCTCAAAAAATTGGCATCAAGGCGTGATTGGAATTGTGGCGTCGCGCGTTAAAGATCTTTACGGCAAGCCAGTCGCAGTAATTGCAATCGACGATGAGGGCAAGAAGGGCAAGGCTTCCTGCCGTTCAATTTCTGGAATTGATTTTGGCGCCGAAATTTTAAATGCGCGTTTGAATGGCTTGCTGATTGAAGGCGGAGGACATGCAATGGCGGGAGGATTTTCAGTTTTGCCAGAAAAAATTTCCGAGCTTCATCAATTTTTCTGCAAAAATTTGGGTGAAAAAGTTGTCGAAATTACTGCCGAAAAAAAATCCGAATTCGACATCGCGCTCGACTTGGCGCAGGTAAATGTCGATTTGCTGAAAGAGTTGGCGAAGTTAGAGCCGTTTGGCGTTGGCAATGCACGTCCAAAATTTATTTTACGTGACGTGGTGAAGGTGAATGCAAAAATAATCGGCAAAACGGGAGAACATATTTCCTGTTTTTTTTCGGCAAAATCCGCCGTCGGTTTTAGCGGAAATTTATCAGCAGTGGCGTTTCGATCAGTCGCAACTCCTGTCGGCGAAATTCTCCTCGATCCTAATTTTAAAAAACCAATGAGCCTCGTCGGAACCTTGAATATCAACAGCTGGATGGGGATGGAGAAGGTGCAGATGATTATTGAGGATGTGTTGATTTAGAACTAAATCCAGTTCAAATGAGCCGAGTTATTTTTTAGTTTTTAAAAGCTCGTTTTTCTGAATCGGCTTTGCGGAAGCCATATTAAAAATAAAAACAATGCCGACAACCGAAGCGTGGCAACCACTTACAATCGAATACAAAGTTGCAGTTGTTGCCGGCGGAATGCCGTTTGAGCATCGCGATACAGATGAAGATGTGGCAAAATATGAAAGTTTTTTGCGCGAAAAATTTGGTCTAACAAATCCGCATCCTGAAGTTTTTCTAACAGAAAAAAATTATTGTGGCATGTCAGATAGGCCGGAAGTGCGTGCTGAATTCATCGCTAAAACTTTGGCAGATCCGCAAGTGAAAGTGATGTTTGATTGTGGCGGAAATGGCAGTGATGAGGTGATCGAATATCTAAAAAAAATGAAGTTAGAAATGCGGCCAGACATGTTGATGGTCGCGGTTTCCGATGGTCAACAATTGCTGAATTATTTAGGACAAATTGGCGCAGTTTCTCCCGTCGAAGGTGCGCCGCTTGGAATGCTTTGTGCAGATGAAAAAGCTGCAGAGGAAATGCGAAAATTTTTGTTTGAGCAGAAAATCGATCCTATTGGATTGCAATGTTTCAATGATGCGGCGCGAAGCGCTGGAAGCGTTGACGGCAAATTAACCATGTTTAACGGCCACACTCGTCGTTCGGATTATTCAACGGTGATTGATGAAGGTTACGGTTCGATTTTATTGCTAGAGGCAACGACTACATCCACAAATTCTAAGATGGATGTTGTTGAAGGTTTGCAATTTGCGCTTGATGCAATGAAGCAGCAGAAGCAGAAGCCGAGGGCGATATTGTTGAGTCAATCTGATCTCCTTTGCTCCACCGAAAAAATTGAGCAAATCAAAAAGCTGGCTGCGGAATCCGACATTCCAATTTTCTCCGGCGCGCCTTTTGGTCACGCTCGTGGCATCAAACATGTTCCGCTTCCTCTTCACACTGATGTCCGTCTTTCGATTGATGGAGAAAAGGCGACAATGGCTGTTTCCGCAGTGAGAACGCTGGAAGATGTTGAGGCCGTGAAAAAATTCTGTGAGTCGCGCAAGCCTTATTCTGTAGAGCCGGCGCCGATTTCTGAAAATATCATTGCAGTTCCAGACTTAACGGTTGTGCGCGTTTATGATTCAAGCGAAGAGAAGAAAAAAAGTCGGTCGCATCCTGTCAGGCCAACAACTCAAAAAGGCGACAAACGCTCTTGGGTAGATGTCGTTAAGGGCGTAACGGAAGTTACCGATTCACAAGAATTTTTATTGGTTCAGGCGACAAGAATCTGCCGGCGTTTAGAAGCCACTGACCTTGATGGCGTTGACCTATCCGGAAAGAATGTAGCAATCGACATTGGCGGCGGTGGTAACTTCGAAGATTGGAAAAAAAGAAAAGAAAACGAATCAAAAACCGAAGAAGATTTCAGCAAAGAGTCTTTGAGTAACATGAGGCAAGATGTCCAAACGGTTTTGATGGAATTGCTAAAAACCGGACAGTTACAAACAGCAGAATCACTAACTTTTTTATTGCATGGAGAAGCGCCAAAAGGCTTCGGAGATTGGCTTGCTGATTTTGCGAAGGGTCACGAATTAAATCCGAAAATTTTTCTTGGTCAGGCAGGAAAAGAAACTGCCGAAATTTTCCCAGATGGTCCGCCAAAAGCTAAAGGCGAAGTCTCAGTGATTAAGGCTAAAATGAAGGTGGTTGAAAGATCGGAGTCGGAAGAGGTGGGCAGGTTCTAATCAAAAAGCACAAAACCCCCGATGCAAGATGTGGTTTGTAACCACGTCTTCACGTTTGTATCAAAATAAAGTCGACGTGAACGGTTGGACTGGGTTGTAAACCCAGTCCAGCGAAGTGATGAGGATATGTTGATTTAGAGTTGACCACTCCAACTGGTCATTTTACTTTTACGATGGTCATTCAATTCAAAAATCATTTTTATGAAAAATACCGAAATCGCGATCAGCTATTTTAAAGCGCATTGTCTTGAAATAATCGACAAGCTGCAAAGCAATCACAAAGCAATTGTCATCACAAAAAGAGGTGCTCCTGTGGCGAAAATTATTTTATTTGATGATGCGGAAAAGCCCTCCCTGTTTGGTTCCATGAAGCACAAAGCAAAAATTAAATCTGATATTGTTAAGCCGATTAACGAAAAATGGAGCGCTGAGAATGACTAATCCAATTTTGCTCGATACGCATGTTTTGCTGTGGTCTTTGCTCGAGCCAAGTGAGATATCTCGTGGTGTAAAACAACAAATTTCTCTCGCGCAAAATAATAATCGCTTACTGCTTTGTTCGATTTCGCTGTGGGAAATTGCGATGCTAAATTTCAAAAAACGCATCAATATTTACGAGCCGACGAAAGAATTCTTGAAATCGGTTACAAGTGTTCGAGGCCTGTCAACTAAAGACATATCGCCTGAAATCGCGGCGGAAAGCGTGCTGCTAATGGACGATTTTCACGGCGATCCGGCGGATAGAATTATCGTTGCTACTGCTAAAATTTACGGCGCGACTTTGCTGACGAGAGACAAGAAAATTTTGGATTGGGCGAAGTCTGGACATATTCGTTGTGTGAAGGTTTAGATCCCCCAATGAATCGCCTTCACCTGCAAAAATTCCTCGATCCCCAAGCGAGATCCTTCGCGTCCGAAACCGGAATGCTTAATCCCGCCGAATGGCGCTACTTCTGTGGCGAAGGTGCAGTCATTGATTGCGACCATCCCAAATTCTAACGCGTCAGAAATTCGCCAGATGCGCGAAGCGTTGTTGGTGTAGAGATAGGATCCGAGGCCGTAATCGGTGTCGTTGGCTTTAGCGATTACTTCTTCTTCTGTTTTAAATTTTTGGATCGCGGCGACGGCGCCGAAAATTTCTTCTTGGGCGATTGCCATTGTTGGTGTGACGCTGGTGAGCACTGTTGGTGCGAAAAATTTCCTCCCAATTTTTTTTCCACCAATTTCGCATTTTGCGCCGTGCTGCAAAGCTTCAGAAATTAATCTTTCAACTTTTTGCACTGCCGCTTCGGAAATCATTGGACCGACAGTCGAAGTGGGATTGAAGCCATCTCCCACCTGCAATTTTTTTACTTCTGCTAAAAATTTTTCTACAAATTCGTCGTGAATTTTTTCCTCGACGAAGATGCGATTGACGCAGGTGCAGGCCTGTCCACCATTTCGAAATTTGGCGTGCATTAATCCGAAAATTGCTTTTTCCAAATCGGCGTCGGCAAAAATAATGAAAGGGGCGGAGCCGCCGAGCTCGAGGGAGAGGCGCTTCAAATCATTTCCACTTTGTGTCGCCAATAATTTTCCGACACGAGTTGAGCCGGTGAAACTGATTTTGCGGATTTTTTTATTGGCGCAAAATTCCTCGCCGATCATTTGTGCGTCGCCCGTCACGACGTTAAAAACGCCGTCGGGAATTCCCGCTTCCTTCGCCAAAACCGCGAGAGCCAGCGCAGAAAATGGAGTTAGTTCGGAAGGTTTTAAAATCACCGCGCATCCCGCCGCCATTGCTGCTGCAGCTTTGCGCGTAATCATTGCCGAAGGAAAATTCCACGGCGTGATTGCGGCGACAACACCGATTGGTTCGCGGGTTGCGAGAATTTTTTGATTCGCTTTCGGCGGTGAAATTATTTCGCCGGAAATTCTTTTTGCCTCTTCGGCAAACCATTCGACAAAATTTGCGCCGTAAAGAATTTCGCCGCGAGACTCTGCGAGAGGCTTGCCTTGCTCGCTGGTGAGGATGGTCGCAAGGTCTTCAAGATTTTCTAAAATGAGTTCGTGCCAGTTACGCAAAATTTTCGCGCGCTCTTTTCCGGTGAATTTTTTCCATTGTGGAAAGGCGAGGGCGGCGGAATTAATTGCGGATTTTATTTCTTCACGCGCAAGGTTTGGAACCGCGCCGAGCAAGGCTTCGTCTGAGGGGTTGAAGACGGAAATTTTTTCTTCCGAGTCGAGAAATTTCCCGTTAATAAAATTTTTTTTGCTGAAGAGGTTTTGGTTTTTTAGGTTCATTGTTTTTTGATTTTTTTTATGTTGTGACAAGGGTAAGATCTAAAGCAGGACGGGGTTACAAACCCAGTCCTGCGCGCGTTTTATTTTCAAACTCACAAAATTCCCTCACCACACACTCCCCACATTCCGGTTTCCGCGCCTTACAAACATACCGCCCATGTAGGATCAGCCAATGGTGCGCGTGCTTCTGCCACTTTTTCGGAATATTTTTCAGCAAAGCAATTTCAACTTTTTCCGGCGTGGTTTCGTCAGCAAAACCGATCCGATTTGCGACGCGAAAAACGTGAGTGTCGACGGCGATTGTTGGGTGTCCGAAGGCGCAGTTCAAAACTACATTCGCGGTTTTTTGTCCGACGCCGGGAAGTGATTTTAGCGCCGCAAAATCTTCCGGAACTTCCGAATTAAATTCGTCAACCAAACGCTGCGAGAGCTTGATAATATTGGCTGCTTTGCCGTTGAAGAGTCCGATTGTGGAAATGTATTTCTTCAAATTTTTTTCGCCGAGCTTGAGCATTTTTTCTGGCGTATCCGCGATTTCAAAAAGTTTTTTTGTCGCCTTGTTGACACCGACATCCGTGCTTTGCGCTGACAAAACTACTGCGACTAAAAGCGTAAAATTATTGGTAAAATTTAACTCAGTTTTTGGTGTCGGATTTTCTTTCTGCCAGATCGAAAAAATTTTTTCGATTTTAGTTTTGTTCATTTTTCGGTAAAAAATTTAAGAAAAGTTGAATTGGTAGAAGTGTTGGGGTTATTGGGTTGAAGAGTGTTTTTTTAAAAAGTCGCCTTAGGCGACTTTTTGATTTACTTATTTGTCATCCCCGCGAAGGCGGGGATCCAGTAAAGTAAATTCGATTTCGCTTTAATTTTCTGGATCCACGCCTTCGCGGGGATGACATTAAAAATTCCGCACTCTTTACAAATAATCTGCCAATTTTACGTTTGCGTCGACAGCGAACGCGCGCGGACTCCCACAACATTTTTCAGAAAAATTTCCAATGAATTTCCAAGAATTAAAACAGCAGAGCAAGGTTCATTTTATTGGCCTTGGAGGCATTGGAATGAGTGCGCTCGCCTTCATTTTGCGTGAGTGGAAAGTTCCGGTTCAGGGGTCGGATTTATCGGAAAATTATTTAACTCAAAAGCTGCGCGACAAAGGTGCAACTTATTTCGTCGGGCATGATGCAAAAAATATCGCGGATGATGTTTCACTGATTGTTCAAACTTCAATCATCAAAAGTGAAAATCCCGAAATTCTCGAAGCGCAAAAAAGAAATATTCCCGTGATTACCCGCGCGAATTTATTGGCGTTGATAATGGCGCAACACAAGGGAATCACGATTGCAGGCACTCACGGCAAAACGAGCACGACAGGAATGGTGTCGCTAATGCTGGAAATTGGCGGGTTCGATCCGACCGTGATTAATGGCGGCGTAATTCATTATTTCGGCAGCAATTCGAAAGTTGGAAAAGGAGAATATTTAGTGGCGGAGTCGGATGAATCTGACGCGAGCTTCGTTGATTTGCCTAGCTTCATCGGCGCTGTCACCAACATCGAGCCGGAGCATTTGGAGTTTAAAGGCTATGGTGGCGATTTCGAAAAACAGAAAATTTGTTTCGAAAGATACGTAAAACAAATTCCGGCGGAAGGCGTGTGTGTGTTGTGTGTGGACAGTCCAGAGGTTGAAAAAATTTACGAAAAATTGCGGGGTGAGAAAAAAAATCTTGTCACTTATTCGATTAAAAAAAATGCAGCCAAAGGGGATGTAGATCTAGTCGCGAAAAATATTTCAACGGATGTTGGTGGATTAACTTTCGACGTTGCCTTCAAAGACGGTCGCGAAATCAAAAACATCAAAATGCCAATCTACGGCGAACACAATGCCAGCAACGCTTTAGTGGCAATCGCAATCGGAGATTTTTTGGGATTCAGTGCTGAAAAAATTAAAGAAGCGCTCGCAGCTTTCAACGGTGTGAAGCGCAGATTTACCAAAGTCGGCGAGTTCGAAGGCGTGTCAATAATTGACGATTACGGGCACCATCCAACTGAAATTGCTGCAACGCTTAAAGCAGCGCGGGGATTGGTGCGAGATCAGAAAATTATTTGCGTTTTTCAGCCGCACAAATTCAGCCGCGTCCACGATTTATTCAACGAATTTTGCGGCGCATTTTCTGACGCCGATTGTGTGATTGTGTCGGATATTTATTCAGCAGGACAAGCTCCAATTGCCGGTGTAAGTCAGGATGCTTTAGTCGAAGGAATAAAAAAATCCGGCCACAAAAATGTGATTAAATTGCCGAGCGAAAAAGATTTGGCTGGGATTGTAAAAACTCAAATCAAGTCAGGAGATTTAATTTTATGCACCGGCGCCGGAACAGTGACTTACTGGGCTGCGGCGTTGGAAGGGCAGTTGAAGAATTATTTGGATAATTAGTTTGTAATCTGAATTCATCTTCCTCAAGGCTGGATGAT
>CAIYMZ010000084.1 GCA_903927415.1 uncultured Alphaproteobacteria bacterium | reverse complement strand
TTGTAGTGGGTGCGCCTGTGGCAATCGCTGAACCAATTTTGTAAGCTGCTCCGACTTTGATAATAACACCTGCAACTGAAGATGAAACGCCGGGAGATGCAGTCGAAAGTCCAACAGCAAGTTCAGTAGATTCGCAAATCAACCCAGAGGAAAATCGCCGTTAAGATTAAAGAAAATCCCCACACAGGTCGGCATTTGTAATGCCGACCTTACGTTCATGTAGATTTCTAGACCTATTCAAGTTGAAGAATCTGGACTCATTTTTCGAGTTCGTCACTTTCGAGCGTAAGCGAAGCAATCCAGATATTTGAAACACATGGATTGCTTTACTTACGCTCGCAATGACGAACTTCTGATCAAAAAATTTTAGCTCCCCGAGCGGAGTCGAGGGGTCGTTGCTCAGTCTTCTGACCCCTCGACTTCGCTCGGGGACATAAACTACTGCTCGGTTTCTTCAACTTGAATGGGTATGACATGAAATTTGGGACGGAGTTACAAACTCCGTCCCGCGTAAGTCCCTACGTAAGTCCCGCGCAAATCCTGCGTAAAAAAATTTAAAGAAAAAAAATGACCATTTCACAAAAATCTTACCTCGAATCCAAAGCTTGGCCGTTTGAAGAAGCGCGCAGAATTCTTGAAAAAGTTGGCGGGAAAATTCCGGCGAAGGGTTACGTGCTTTTTGAGACAGGCTATGGCCCGTCTGGCTTGCCGCATATTGGAACTTTTGGTGAGGTGGTGCGAACTTCATTTGTGCGCCACGCATTTTCTTTGATCTCACCTTCAATTCCGACGAAAATGTTTTGCGTTTCGGATGACATTGATGGCTTGCGCAAAGTGCCGGAAAATATGCCTCAACCGGAAATGATCCGTGCGAATTTGGGCAAGCCGCTAACTTCAGTTCCAGATCCATTCGGCACGCATGAATCTTACGGAGCTCACATGAATGCCCGTCTGCGTGGGTTTCTCGATGGATTTGGATTTGATTACGAATTTATTTCGGCGACAGAAAAATATAAATCCGGCGCATTTGATGCGACGATGCTGCGCGTTTTAGAAAAATATGAAGAGCTGATGGAGCTAATGCTGCCAACGCTTGGTGGTGAGCGCCAAGAAACTTATTCGCCATTCATGCCGATTGATTTGGAAAGTGGAATCGTCATCGACAAGGGCGTGAAGGGTGTGAACAAACAGCGCGGAACCGTGATCTACGTTGACTCCGCAGGCGTCGAAAAAGAAATTCCCGTGACGGGCGGCAATTGCAAATTGCAGTGGAAGATCGACTTCGGCGCGCGCTGGCACACGCTCGACGTCGATTACGAAATCTACGGCAAAGATCACCAACCCAACGAAAAAATTTATCGGCGAGTCTGCGAAATCTTGAGCGGCAAGCCCCCGGTGAATTTCACTTACGAAATGTTTTTGTCGGACACGGGAGAAAAAATTTCCAAATCGAAGGGAAATGGCATTTCGGTTGAAGACTGGCTTACATACGCCCCGTCTGAGTCGATGGCACTTTTCATGTATCAAAAACCGAAGACGGCGAAGCGACTTTATTTCGACGTCATCCCCAAAGCGATGGATGAATATTTAACTTTCGTGCAGAGTTTTGAAAAACAGGAAGAGCTCGTGAAGCTAGATAATCCGGCCTTCCACATCCATGCCGGAAAAATTCCGCCGATAAATTTTAATTTGAATTACTCGCTTTTGCTAAATCTCGCGAGTGCCTGCAACCCAGAGAATGACTCAGTGCTCTGGGGTTTTATTTCAAAATATCAGCAAGGATTAACCCCAGAAAATTCTCCGCTTTTGAAAAAAATGGTTCACTGCGCGATTGCTTACTACAACGATTTTATTCGGAAAAATAAAAAGTTTAGAATTGCTTTGGCGCCAGAGAAATCAGCTCTGGAGGAGCTGATTTTAGGCGTCAGGCGTCAGGCGTCAGGCGTTAGCGGGGATGAGTTGCAGAAAATTGTTTTTGAGGTTGGGCGTAATCACGGTTACGAAACCAAAATGCGCGATTGGTTTTTAGCGCTTTACCAAATCCTCCTAGGCCAAGACCAAGGCCCGAGAATGGGTTCCTTCATCGCACTTTTTGGAATTGAAAATTTTGTGAAACTGGTGGAAAAGAAAATTTCTTAAAAATTTTTGGAGAGAAAAATGAGAGCAGCATTACAAGTTTTAGGAAGAGCCACAACTGCCGCATCATCTAGCAGAAGGCCAATCTCGGAAATCGCTCAGAAAACTTTAGCACGTTTAGCTGATCCAGCAGATCTTGATCGTAGAGGGTTGGTTTCAGAGCTTTCAGATCTCACTCGTCATACTAAAGACACACATGGCGGAAAATTACCATCTCCATTCGTAAGCGATACCGGCTCTACACTTTCACCAGAAGCTTTGGCAGCGCAAATTGAGCAAAATGCAGTTTTAGCGCGCTATGGTTTTAATTCGAAACCTATCGAAGATTCGAGGAGCGCGATAAGAAGTCTTTTTATCGATACAAAAAATCCGGTAAAATCAGAAAGGGAAGAAGCGGTGAGATCGATGAAAGTTTATTTTACTTCTTCAACGACTCAGGCCAATAAAATCGCGGTTTCATGCGTTAGCAACATCAATCCAAAATTTGGCGACATTGCAATCGCAACTCACAATTCGCATGTTTTTCTTCACGAAGTAGGACAGCCGGCAGAAAAAGTTTTTCCCGAAGATAAAGCCACGGGAAAACTGACGGTTGCAGATTTGGAAAAGGCCGCATCTCACTACGAAGGAACTTTGGGGAAAAGAATAAAAATTCTGCATTTAGATCAGCCAACTAATGGTGATTATTTTTACACGGAAGAAGAGTTAAAAGCGCTTACAACTTGGGCTCACGCCAAAGGAATTCCGGTTAGTATGGATGTGGAAAGGCTCGTAAATTTTTTACCCGGACGATATGATTCTTATCACGATCTAACCGTGAAATGTGGTATTGATGTGGTGGCGCTTGGAATGCAGAAAAATGGTGGTGCACGCAGTTCTGCGGTGGTGGTGCTTGATGAAAAATATTTGCAAGATCGCGAACATCTCGATCGCAAAGTCGTCTCTTTTTTTAGAGCGATTGGAAATGTTACTAACAACAGAACTTTCATCACTGCCGGTTGGAAAGAAATGGTGGAGGATGGGCTTTACCAAAAAAATGCTGAAAGGGCTAACGTCCATGCCAGAAAGATCGCAGAGGTAATTAAAGATTTTACTTTCGATGGAGAAAAACTCGAAATTCAAAATTATCCGCTCACTACCAACATGATTTTCGCAAAATTTCCGCGTGATTTTGTGAATTTTTTTAACAATTTTACCAAGGAAATCGAAGAAGGTCATTTGCAATTATCGCCTGACAGAAACGGTGTTTCAAGAATTGTTGGCGCTCATGACACGTCGAATGTTGAGACTGATCATTTTGCTGCATGTTTGAAAAATGCTTACGAAAAATATTCTGCGAAAAAACGTGGTGAAGAAGTTGTGGCAGCGGAAGGCGTGAAGCTTGATTTTGTGGAAGAAGAAAAGACCGACGCCACTTTTACAGCAGAGGAGATCGCAGCAATTGCCGAGGCAATTGTATCAAAAGTTTCCGGTGTAAGCAAGAATGGCCGCAATGGCGTGAGCAGAAAACTTAGTCCAACCGGTGAGGCTCCAATTGATCCTGCGGTTGTAACGCGAATGATCATCAACAATGTTGCGGGCTATCATTTGCCCTACGGAGATGATGATGTAACTCATGAAGCAAAAAATCTGCTGCGTCGAGTTTTCCAACTAAGTCCAGATATTCCGATGCCGGTTGCATTCACTTCTTCCAAGGATCAAGCGATTACTTGCGTAATACAATTTTTGAAAGCTACCGACGAAAGTATGGTTTTGGTTTCGCAAGGTTCAGCGAGTGAACATCTAAAATTTGGTCGTAACGTTAAGCCGCTTGAGACAAGCGGTGATTACAAAAAAACTGACAAGCTAGATCCTCGTGGAATTGAGGCGGTTTTAAATTTTCACAATACAAATCTCGGAAAGCATGTGCCATTGATTGCTGGCGTGATGATTCAACAGCCAACTGCATCAGGCTATGTTTACACACCAGAAGAGATAAAAGAAATTTCTGTAATTGCTCATAAACACAATGTGCCAGTGATCATGCAGACAATTGGTTTTGCTTACCATCTTGCCAAAACCGGCGAGTCCTACAAACAATACACAACAGATTGTGGTATTGATGCTTGCACCATTGGCTTTCAAGGTTTGGGAGGGAGTTTGAGTTCTGCATTGGTGGTGTTAAATCCAACATTTTTACCATTTCGTTCTGACGATCACGTCAAGTTGCAAATTTTTGCTGATCGCACAGTGAAGGAAAATGGTGGCAAACAATCTGATTCCTCAACACTCGTCAATGGTTGGCAAGTGATGCTTGAAGAAGAGCTCTGGCGCACCAATGCCAATAAAGCTAATGCTCATGTTGTAAAAATAATTTCTGCTCTGCGCGAAAGCGGTGTGAAATTCGAAAATGAAAATCCGTCGCATAATATCATCGCTCTTCGCTTGTCTGAAAAAGATCTGAAGTGTTTAAATGAAAGCGGATATGAGTTCAAAATGGATAAAGAAAGTGGCTATGCAAAAGTTCGCGTGTCTTACAGCGCAAGCGATGAGGATATTGATAAATTTATTTCTGATGTTGAAAAGGCTAAGGTTGCGGAATTGCCGGCAAGCTCTGTTACTGCGGGTGCGATGGTAAGTAGAGTTGCTAGTGTTACACCAGCTTTGCGAGATGATCGCTAAAAACTAACCTCAAAATTTTGTAATTATGTCCAGAAAATTATTTGGAGAAATTGCATCATCCTTGCCAAAAAAATTAAAAAATTTTGGTAGTGATACAGCAACAGGACTTCATCCGCAAATGATCGAGGCGATGGTGAGGGCGAATTGCGGGAGTGATCATTCTGCTCATGGAAGTGATTCGGTCACTGCAGATGCTGTTGAGGCTGTCAAAAAAATTGTTGGGTTTGATGATTCGAAAAAATCTCACGTGAGTTTATTAGGATCCACAACCGCAGCAAACAAAGCTCTGTTTGATCTTTTTACCGGAGATCATCCTAAAAGTCCTCACGCAAGCAGAGGAAAAGTTTTAGTTTGTGGACGTTCACACACCTTACGTTTCGAAATTCAACCGAGCGCTATTTCTTCTGGCTCTGATGGAAAAATCACGCCAGATCAGCTAGAGTCGGCCTTGCGCGGTTCAACTCCTCTAGCTGGGATATGGCTTGATAATCCAACTAACGATACAGTTTACAGACCAGAAGAAGTTGCGCTGTTGGCGCGTATTGCAAGTTCGCGCGATGTTCCTGTCGGAATGGATATGGAAAGGCTCGGGTCGCATCTGGTGCGCGACGGAAGATTGAAATACGCAGATTATTTCAATGCCGGAGTCGTTGCAGCCTCTCTTGGCTTTGGAAAAAGTGGCGGACCACTTTCTTCCGCCTGCGTCATTACTGGTTTCAAGCCTTATTCAGATTTAAGCGCTGCAACAAAAGAGCTTGAAAGAATAAAATTATTTCACGGTTCTGGGCTTCATACTCATGGCTTTATTGGTGCAGCAGGATGGAAGGAATGGTCTGAATTATGGAAAGAATCTTTTCGCACATCAAACAGCTACGCCGATTCAATATTTTCAGAATTAAAAACTTTTGAGTTTGGCGGGAAGGCGCTTGAATTTTGTAATGATCCGCCAACAACCAACATGATTTTTGCCAGCCTGCCAAAAGAGTTTGTCGCAATGATGTCAAAAGAATATGGCTTAAGCGTTGATTCGCGCGGCTTCACCAGAATTATAGCTCATAACCTTTACAGCGAAGAAGATGTCGGACAATTCATCGCCGATTTACGCCTCACAAAAGAACTTTACGATAAATCTTATGCGCCACAAACAGCAGTAGGCGCAGCAAAAGTTGAAGAAAAATTATCTGTGAAAGATGGGAGGCTCTAGAGCCCAATTTTCTCAGGAGGTTTAGGCTCTATTCTCGGTGCTGTGCACCAAGATGGCGAGAAGATTCAGCGTCCTTCAGTAGCATCAAGTTCCATTGAAGCCATAACTCTTTGAGGAGCAACTCTTGGAGCAGTAACACTTCTCGGTTCCACTCCAATTGCTCTCATTCTTTTAGCTTCTCTTTTAGCCTCCTCGACCATTACTTCCTTACCCAAGAGAGTAATTGTTTCCCTATCATCATCTGAGTCCTTGTTAAATATTTTTGCTTTCTCAATCAAATTACTCATCTCGGGGCAGCGTCCCTTTTCACGGATGATTGATTCGGTAGTTACTCCAAATAATCCTTTTTTATCAGGATTCGATCCTTTGAGAATCAGTGCTACTGCAATGGCTGACGCATTTCCAAACAGGAGGGAAAATTGCAATGCTGTAGTGCCAACTTTGTCATTTATTGCATCTAAATCTCCCTCGTAACTTTCAACAATTTTTGTAGCGTCCGCCAGTGTAAAGCTTTTATCTCCAGTAATTTCTTCATCAGAAGAATGTAAATTATGCAGTGATTTTGATTCAGAAAATTTTTTGATCTCTTCAAAGAAAGTTTCGATATTTTTTGGCATTGTTGTTAAACAAATTTTTGAATTTCAGAAATCAGATTTCTGAAACTATCAGTTTCATAATTATCATGCACCCCTTGCATCACTGACGCGATGCGCTCCAGCCCCATGCCGGTGTCGATGCAGGGTTTTGGAAGTGGAATCATTTTTCCTCCCGCCTGTTTTTCAAATTGCATAAAAACCAAATTCCAGATTTCGGTGAAGCGGTCGCCATCTTGATCTTTGCTGCCGGGAACGCCGCCGAAAATTTTTTCGCCGTGATCGTAAAAAATTTCGGAGCAGGGCCCGCATGGTCCGACATCGCCCATCGACCAGAAATTATCGTCGGAGGAAATGCGGATTATTTTTTCTTCGGATAGTCCGGCGATTTTTTTCCAGTGATTTGCGGCGTCGTTGTCAGTGTGGTAGACGGTGACGAGAAGCCTGTCTTTGTTGATCCCAAGTTCCTTCGTTAAAAAATTCCACGCGTAAAAAATCGCTTCTTCTTTAAAATAATCGCCGAAAGAAAAATTGCCGAGCATCTCGAAGAAAGTGTGGTGGCGCGCAGTGAATCCAACATTGTCGAGATCGTTGTGTTTGCCTCCGGCGCGCACACATTTTTGCGAAGTGGCCGCGCGTTTAAATTTAGGAATTTCGACGCCGGTAAAATAATTTTTGAACTGATTCATGCCAGCGTTGGTGAACATCAGAGTTGGGTCATTGTGCGGGATTAGCGGCGAAGAGGCGATTATTTCGTGGGTGTTGCGCGCGAAGAAATCGAGGAAGGAGGTGCGGATTTGGTTGGTCGTTTGCATAAAAAAATTAGGCGTTAGGCGTTAGGCGGTAGGCGGTAGGCGTTAGAAATTTAGCCGAATTCAATTCGACTATCGCCTATCGCCTGATACCTAACGCCTTTTTTGTAAGGCAAGCTGTAAGCCGGGTTCTGTATCCTTGCGGATGACGATCATTCATCTGGGATTGGCATCACTGCCAACCTCAAGCAACCTACCCGAATGGCGTGCGAGAACACTTGCTCATTGAAGAGCTTGCCATTCCTATTTGGTCTTGCTCCAGATAGGGTTTTTCCGAATGCATGTTGCCATGCAAGCGCGTGAGCTCTTACCTCGCGTTTTCACCTTTTCTGAAGACACACTCCACATGATCCCCCTATTTAGGAGGATCGAGCGGACGCGTTAGCGCCGCGATGGGGTGCATAATCAGTAGTATATTCTCTGTGACACTATTCCCTCAGCCGTCCTAGTTTATTCAGACTGCGTGGCCAGCCGTTAGCTGGTATCATTTTCTCGTGGAGCCCGGACTTTCCTCTGATTTTCAAGAATCTTGCGACACCAAAACCAGCGATCATCCACTTGCCTTACAAGTTCGTGAAAGTAAGTTGCGCCGCCTTTCAAAGCAAATAGGAATTATGAAAACAGTTCTTTCAGGAATTCAACCTACGGGAAATTTACATCTCGGAAATTATCTCGGCTCGATTCGAAATTGGATCGACCTGCAATCAACACACCGCTGCATTTTTGGCGTGATGAATTTGCACGCGATTACCTTGCCGCAAGATCCGAAAGAGTTGCAGAAAAATGTTTTAGATGCGGCCGCGATTTATTTGGCCTGCGGTTTGGATCCAAAAAAATCGACAATTTTTGTGCAGAGTGATGTGGCGGAGCATGCAGAGCTGGCGTGGGTTTTAGGGACATTGACACCGATGGGATGGTTGAATCGGATGACACAATTTAAGGAAAAATCTGCGGATGGCGAACAGCTCGGCCTCTACGCCTACCCAGTCCTAATGGCCGCCGACATTTTGCTCTACCACGCCGATCTCGTCCCCGTCGGCGAAGATCAAAAACAACATCTCGAACTCACGCGCGATATTGCCGGCGCCTTCAATCGTCGCTTCGGAAAAGAATATTTTAAATTGCCGGAGCCCATGATTTTGCAAGGCGTGAAGCGCATCATGTCGCTGCAAGATGGGGCGAAAAAAATGAGTAAGTCGGATGAGTCGGATCTCTCGCGCATCAACCTCACTGACGCGCCGGAAGAAATTTTGAAAAAAATAAAAAAAGCGAAAACTGATTCGCTTAGTTCAGTGAGCTACGACGAAGCTCGTCCCGAAATTTACAATTTACTCAACATCTTTTCAGCCGCGTCTGGCAAGACTCCGCAAGCCATTGCACAAGAATACGAAACCTCTGGCTACGGCAAATTCAAAAATGATTTGGCGGAAAGTTTAATCGAAAAATTACGTGCGATTCAGGAAAATTTAATCCGCTTCAAGCAAAACGAATCCTACATCAAACAGGTTTTGAGCGACGGCAAAAAATCCGCGCAAGAAATCGCAGCAAAAACTCGGAAAGAAGTTTTTGAAATTGTTGGATTGAACTAAACAAACCCCCCTACCCCCCTTGACAGGGGGGCTTAATCCGAGCTCGGAGCGCCCCCCTGTCAAGG
>CAIYMZ010000083.1 GCA_903927415.1 uncultured Alphaproteobacteria bacterium | reverse complement strand
TTGAGTAGGCGTGATCCTTCCGTAACACCAGCAATTATGATGCCAACGATGAGGATTATGATTGAGAGCTCAACAAGGGAGAAGGCGCGAGATGGTTTTGTTTTCATCGGAATTAGGAATTTAGGTTAATTTTTAAGAGAAGAAATTATTTCGATTTTCATTTTTAGAAAATTTTTGTTCAATTAATTTCAGCAACATCGCATTAATTCTGTGCCATTTTTGAATTGGAACTGATGGAATTCCAGCAACAATTTGCAATGGTTCAACATCTCGCATCACACCACTCATCCCAGCAATTTTTGCCCCATCACCAATTGCAATGTGACCAGCAATGCTGGAATTACCTCCGATTTGCACAAAATTTCCAACTCGCGCACTTCCGGCCAGAGCAACTCCACCAGCAATTACCGTGCCTTTTCCAATCACAACATTGTGAGCAACCTGCACGAGATTATCGATTTTAACTTCATCACCGATCACGGTATTTTCGATGGCACCACGATCGACACAGGAATTTGCACCGATCTCGACATAATTTCCAATTTCAACAATTCCGAGCTGAATAATTTTGTGATTAACGCCAGCATCATGAGCAAATCCGAATCCATCTTGGCCAATTTTTACACCGTTAAAAAATGTGCAATTGTCACCAATTTTTGCAAAAGAAATCACTGCTCCGGCATTGATGATACAATTATCGCCGATCACGCATTCATCCATAATTGAAGCCCCTGCACCAACAAAAGAATTTTTTCCAATTTTAACATTTTTTCCAATGTAAGCATTTGGTGCAATCCTTGCTCCCTCGCCAATTTTTGCAGTCGGATGGATTAATTTTCCCCCAAGAAATTCGAACGGTTTTTCAGCGTAAAAAGCGGCGGCAATTTTGGAGTAAGCGAAGTAAGGATTTTTGTGGATTAAAGCGATTGCACCTTGTGGTGCCTTGCTAGCATTTTTTTCTTCCATCAAACAAAATCCAACTTTTGCTGCTAAAAATTTTTCTAAATATTGACCGGAATTGAAAAAAGAAATTTGCGTCTCATCAGCGCGATCAAGTGTTGCGACATCAAAAATTTTTTTATTTAGATCAACTTCCTGAACCAACTTCGCACCAGTAATTTCAAGTGCTTGCGCCAAAGTTAGAAATTCAGATTTTTTATCGAAAAAACACGAGCGGAACATTTTTTTTTGATTTTAAATTGACGGCAACGGAGTTTGCCTGGCCACTTCTTCTGGTGGTTTATTATGTATGGCGCGGAAATAAACTTCAGAAACGTAACGCCGACCTTTTCCGCCACGCTTAAGCTGCACAACGATGTCTACGACGTTTTTGATGTAGGAGGTAATTTCGCTTGGAGTCATGCCTAGCCCAGCTTGCATCACCATCATTTTCAATTGCTCGATTGCCATTTTCGGTGTGTCAGCGTGCAAGGTTGAAATTGATCCGGGATGACCAGTGTTAATTGCCCTCAAAAAACTGAATGCTTCTGAACCACGCAACTCACCAACGATAATTCTTTCCGGACGCAAACGCAGACAAGCTTCGATTAATTCTTGCGTGGTAGTTTTGGAGCGACCTTGTCCACCTTTTGAAGCCAGCAAATGCACTCGGTTTGGATGTGAAGATAGGTCAACTTCTCGCGCATCTTCAACCGTGATCAATCTTTCATCATGAGGAATGCCGCGGATCACGGCATTAGTGAAAGTGGTTTTACCAGTCGAAGTGCCGCCGGAAATAATAATATTTTTTTTGTAGATCACCGCTTTGGCAAGAAAATCTTTGATGCGATTTAGCTGTAAAAGCTTAGCTAAAATTAAATCATTTTTATCTTCAACTTCACCAACTGAGGTTGAATCAAACATGCCCATTTTATCGTAATCATCCAAACTCCATTTTAGGCTGGAAGGCTTACGAATTGATATCACGACACATCCTTGCTCACAAGCTGGCGGAAAAACAATTTGGATACGGAAACCATTTGGAAGAGTTGCGGAAAGAAGTGGCTCTTCCTCGCTGAGACGTTGCTCCGTCGCTTGCGCTACTAGCCTTGATAGCGACTTCAAATGCTCGAAATCAAAAGTTGGCAATTCCTCGCGAATCATGTCTCCCTTCATTTCAATCCAAACTTCATGAGGTCTGTTGATTGAAACTTCATTGACGCCGTCACGTTCAAGAATTTGTTTTAGAGGCAGGAGGTATGAATCTAATGCGGCTACACTCATTTTCTAAAAAAAATATAAAATTCCGGTTAGCAAAACGTAACCATGATTATCTTTTAGCTGTCTTTGGCTAGAGGCGATATCACCTTGATTGGTAAGGTTTGCGGCCGTTGGTTGATTTGATTTAAAAGTGAATTTTGTCACTTCAAAATACGGCATCAAATCGCGAGTCAGCTTATAGTCAAGACCGAGCGAAGTTGCCTGATATTTGTTTTTTTGAAACTCACTTTTGAGCTCTGTGATGCTTGCTGCGACTGGTCCAAACTGGTAAGAAATTCCGGTGGTATAATAACTCGGATGAGAAAATTTCTTTGCATCAGAATCACAATTTTGCGCTGAAAGATTTTGTCCAGAATTGTAATCGCAAGAATAAACTCCATTTTTTGGTTGCAGAGAATTACCCCAAGTTCCGTATGAACCGCCAAGGTTGAAGCCAAAATATGTCAGCGTCAAACCAGCATCATAAGCGAGCAAACTTTGTCTTTCTGTGCCAAGCGTTGATTTGGAGTTTTTAATCTGACCTTTTTCTGCCGTCGCCGAAAGTGCAATTCCGAGATTATCAAAATCCTGTGAATAATTAGCGCCAAAACTAAAAATATTTTTGATGCGAATAAGATCTACATCACGAGCTGTATTCGCTGTAAAACCGTTATCATTGCTATCTGGAGCGTAGCTTGCTCCAAGCTGCAAACCTGCAATTCTCGGAGTATAGTAACTCAACTTTGTCGCATCTTCAACGCCATCAAAACTGTCATCTTTCAACGCACGAAAATGGCTGCGATTAAAATCTGAATAATCTCGCGAAGATGGCTGGTAAGAATTGTCCGCCCCGCGGCGATAGAAACTTTTTGCATAACCACCATGTCCAATCGGCGATTGCGCCAACAAAATAAAACGCGGCAATTTTACGTTGGAGCATGCGGAATCACCAACTCCACCGCTACAAACTGATCCAGAATTGCCCAACATTGGTAGATTTATTTGCTCTAAATATTTACCGTTAATACCTCCGGCACCACGTGCAAAGCGGGCAGGACCAACTTTCATTTTTTGATTTACCGCCTGATTATTGCCGATTTCAAACTTACCAAAATTATTTTCTGAATAAAAAAATGCTTGGTCGAGATTAGGATTTTCATTACGAGAATCAGAGTTGATATTGAATTCAACTTTAGCCATTGCGCCATATTTAACGCCACTTTCCGCAATTGTTGTAGCCTTAAGAAAAAGCTGCGAATCATTGCCAATTGCCCGAGAATTGTTGAGATAATTTTGTGTAAAACCGTCTGGAAGATTTTTTTTCTCAAAAACAGAAACTTGATTTCTGGAAGCTGCAGAAAAATTTATAAATCCGTGAGCGACGATAGCTGGAAATGTTTTTTTTGAAAATGTTTGAGAATAAGCGACATTGCTTGAAAGCGCTAGGCTCAAAGATGTAGCAATGAAAAAATTTAAAACTTTCAGAATCGAGAAATTAAATGTTAGAACCAGAGATAACGACAAAAAATCCTAAATCCTAAATCCTAAATCTTAAATCCTTTATGGTCTACCTTCCACACTGGCCAATTCCGTCAACACTTGGAAAACGCGAAATTGATTACGAAACCGTTTTTGAACGCATGGAAATTGTGTTAAAAAAACTTGGAAATCCGCATCAAAAACTTCCGCCAGTAATTCACGTTGCCGGTACAAATGGCAAGGGTTCAGCAGTTTCTTTGATTGCAAAAATATTTTCCTGCGCCGGAAAAAAAGTTCACATTTACACCTCGCCTCACCTTCACGATTGCAATGAAAGAATTATTTTGGATGGCGAAAAAATCAGCGATTCTTTTTTGTTTGAAATAATGGAGGAAGTCAGAATTGCTGCGGATGAAACGCCATTAACTTTCGCCGAAGCCTTCGTCATCGGAACATTTTTAGCTTTTTCAAAAATACCGGCGGACATTGCCATCATTGAGTGTGGCATGGGTGGCAGAATTGACGCCACCAACATCATCGAGAAAAAATTGGCGACTGTCCTCATGCCAATTTCTTTTGATCACGTTGAATATTTGGGAAATTCGATAGAAAGAATTGCGCTGGAAAAAGCAATGATCATGCGACCAGAAACCCCATTAATCGTGGCTTCGCAACCATCAGCAGCAAAAAATATTATTAAAATTTTAGCCACCGATCAGAAAATTCCAGCCTACTTTTATGACGAAGATTTCGAAATTTTACTCGATGAGGAAAGTGGTGAGTTCGATTTTAAATTCGGAAATACTTTTTTCGAAAACCTGCCAAAGCCTGCTCTCCAAGGCTCTCACCAATATATTAATTTTGCGACGGCGATTGCCACATCTTTACTTGCAACTGACGACTTGCAACTGACAACTATCGCGCAAGCAATCACCTCCGTTCACTGGCCCAGCCGCCTCGAAAAAATTCAAAATAATTTAAACAAAATTTTAAAAAATTCCGCGAGCGAAATTTGGATCGACGGCGCCCACAACGAGGCTGGAGCTTTCGCGCTGGTAAAATGGATCGCGGAAAAAACCCGTTCCCCCTATTTAGGGGGAAAGTCGTCGCGTAGCGCGACGATGGGGGCGCAGAATTTTGTCATCTGCGGTTTCAGTCGGAATAAATGCAAAAAAGAATTTTTAGAAAAATTTAGAAACTTCGCAGAAGTGGTTGCTGTAAGAGTTGACGGCGAACCAAATCCGGAAAATGCAGAAAAAATTTCTGAAGTTGGTGCTGAAGTCGGGATGAAAATTTTTGCCGCGGAGGATCTTGCAGAAGCAATTTTTTATATTTCAAAAATTTGCGGCGATGAGCCTTGTCGCATTGTCATCTGTGGCTCGTTGCATCTGGCGAGAGATGTTAGGAGATTTGGGCTTAATTGAGAACCAATGCTGGGCTAAACTCACAACTCCTCTTCTAAAAACTCAAATTTTTTATCCGGATTATCCGAAACCAAATCAGATAAAATCTTCCCTGAAGCGGCGGAAAGCGTCCAGCCCAACGAGCCATGTCCACTATTCAAAAAAAGATTTCCGTATTTTTTTACTTCGCAAATTAGCGGAATTGAATTTGGACGAAATGGACGGAAGCCGCACCATTCTTCGATCTCGTTAAAATTTCCAAAATCAGAAAATGTTCGGCGCGCAGAATTTTTTAAAAACTCGATGTGTTTTTTATTCTGATTACCTCTCAAGCCGCAGGCTTCAACGGTTCCCGCCGCTCTAAAAATATTTCCCAAACGACTGTAAACGATTTTATTTTCAGGATCAGTGAGTGCTAAATTCGGTGCGATAAATTCAGAATCAGCAGCGATTGAAAGTGAATAACCTTTGAGCGGATAAATTTTTGAATCAATGCCAATACCATTCAGAAACTTACAGCCATAAGCTCCAAGCGCATACACATATTTGTTGGCGATGAAGACGCCTTTGGAGGTATTAATGCCAGTAATTTTTTTGTGGTTGGTCAAAATATTTCTGACATCGGTCTCAAATTCAAAAACTACACCGTATTTTTCACGGCAGATTTTTTCCAAAGCCTTGATGAATAGAAAGCTGTTGCCGCTAGCGTCAGCATCGTAAAAAATTCCACCCACCAACTTTTTTTCATCAAAAAGTTTTACTAAAGTCGGCTCTTTTTTTAGACATTCTTCGGCACTTAAAATTTGAGCTTTACAGCCAATTGAGTTACGAAATTCGATTTCTTTTATTGCGGCATCAAAATTTTTTTGATCACGATAAAAATGCAAAATACCACGATTTTTGTAATCAAATTTTAGATCCGTATTTTCATCAATAATCTCTTCTAAAAGCTTCTTGCTGTAAGCTGCGAGTCTGAATAATTTTCTACTATTTTCCTGAGATTTTTGTGATGAAGAGTTTTTATAAAATTCACACAACCAACTTAAAAATTTTCGATTGGTTAAGTCAGAGATTGTTAAAAACGAACTCGGCAGAATGGCCGCTTTCATCATTGATGGCAAAGAGCCTCTTGCTGCCCAAGTTTCAATGTGGGAATAACTTAACTGACCACCATTAGCATGAGAACAGCCCAATCCAGCATCAATATTTTTCTCAAGAACAACAACCTGATGACCGGCACGAGCAAGAAAATAAGCACTCGTAACCCCTATAACCCCAGCACCCAAAACTATTACTTTCATCGCAGAGATATTTTTTTTAAATTGATTTTGAACAGAGTTATTGTCTGAAAAAAAATTTCAAAATGCTAGATAAAGCCAACGTTTTCAACATTCCAGCGAATTATAATTTTTTCGAATCTCTTTTTGATTGGATGGAAAAAAAGTTTTCCGGTCAATTTGCAGAAGTAAAAATTTTTTTACCAAACCGACGTTCTTGTCGTGAATTACGGAGAATTTTTTTACAAAAGAATTTTTGTGGCGCTCTGCCAAAGATCAAAGCTATCTCCGATATTTCTATTGAAGATTTTTTTGATTTTTTGCCGGATTTTGAAACAAAACAAATCATCGATGAAATCTTGCAAATCAAGCTTTTGGATGAGATTGATTATTTACTTTTTCTGAGCATGGAGGTTCAAAAACTGTCAATTTTTGGACAGAATCTTGAGCTCAACCAAGCCATAAAAATTGCCAGCAATTTACAAAATCTTTTTGACGAAATTGAGCGAGAAGAAATTGATTTAAAAAAACTAGATGAAATTGATGACTCCGATTTATCGCAACATCGCCAATTGACGCTAGATTTTTTAAAAAATTTTAATGTTCAGATTAAAAATTCTCTGCTCAGAAAAAATATTTTCTTCCCCGTCGCCTACCAAAATTTTATTATTCAAAAATTTATTTACCTTCTTGAGAAGCATGGCTCTAAATCGCAAATCATCATCGCTGGATCAACTGGCAGCATTTCTTTCAGCAAAAAATTAATAAAAACAATTTCGCGCCAAACAAATGGCCACGTAATTTTGTATGGATTAAATGCGGGAAATTTTAAGCAAGAAAACCATTCACAATTTTTCTTAAATCAGCTGATCAATTTTTTAGAAATCAAAAAAGAATCAGTTAAAGAAATTGCTAATTCGGAATTTTGTTTAAGTGATGATATCAGGCAGGACATGCTATCTTTGCTAATGCTACCAAGTGAAGAAATTACAAAATGGCAAAAAGTTGAGGTAATGCTTGATGCAAAAAAAGCATCTGAAGATCTGTCAAAAAATATTCAAATAGTTGAAGCAAAAAATGAAATTGAAGAATCAAAACTCATCGCGATTATTTTAGCAGAAAACTTTCGACAGCAAAAAACTGCGGCTCTTATTACCAATAATCATAAGCTCGCAACTCTTGTGAAATCTGAGCTAGAAAGGTTTTCAATCTCTTTTAATGACACCAGAAATCTTGGGATTTTTGATTCAAAATTAATTAATTTTTTGCTGCTAATTTTTGATGTCATCGAAAGTAATTTTAACTCACACAGCCTGCTTGCTCTTCTTAAAAATCCACTGTGCTTTTATTCGTTAGACAAAAAAACTTTGGCTGAATTTGAGATTAAAATTTTACGCCAAGATCGGACTAATCTTACTCTAGCAGGCATCCAAGAAAAACTAAAATCACTCAATGAGAAAAAGTTAGAGGATTTTTTTGAAGAATTTCTCAATAAAGTTGACTTACATTCTTTAATAAAATCCGCTGAAAATCTTAGCCAAAAATCTTGGCAAGAATTACTAGAATCAGATCCTGCCAAAATTGAACTTCTTGATTTTTTTAAAAAATTAGAATCGCAAAATTTACTGGGAAACCTAGAAAATTTTCTTGCTACCTTCAAAACTTTATTGGCGCAAATTAGTTATTTTCAAAAATCAGATTCAACAGCGCCGATTCAGATTTTATCAACTCTCGAGGCACGTTTACTTAATCACGATTTGGTAATTATCGGCTCGCTTAACGAAGGAGATTTTCCGACAATTGAAGCGGAAAATTGGCTCGGGAAAAAAATTAAAAAAGATTTAGAAATTGACCGTGACGCCAAAAAATTTGGGCAAAGCGCTTATGATTTTTGTAATTATTTATCGAATAAATCTGTTATTTTGACGCGCTGTAAAAATAGAGACAATATGCTTTTGATTGAGTCCCCTTTTTTATTAAAGTTCAAAACTCTCTGCAAAAAAATTGGTGTAAAAATTAATCATGGAGAAAAATATTTTTCTCTCTTGAGGGAAATGAACAACGTTGAAACCAGAGAAATCAGGGCGCAAAACCCAAAACCAAAAGTCGAACTTCGTCCTAAAAAATTCTCAATAACTGAAATTTCGAAATTAATTGCCAATCCATACGAAATTTACGCCAAGAAAATTTTGCAACTTCACGAGTTAAAAAAAATCGACTTCGAACCATCTTATTCTGAGTTTGGAAGCTTTGTTCACGAAGCCTTGGAGAAATTTATTAAAGATTCGGAAACAAAAAATTTCTTAAAAATTTTTGAAAAATATTTTCCATCAGAAGAAGCAAAATTGATTTGGTGGCCAAAATTTGAAAATATTTTTTCTGATTTCGCAAAAGAAAATGAACAATTTTTAAATCGCAAAAACTATCTGGAAGTCCCAGTAAAACTGTCGCTTGGTAAGTTTTTAATTAGTGGAAAAATTGACCGAATAACTTTTGATGATGCAGAAAATGTTGAAATTTTTGATTATAAAACCGGACAAATTCCAACAATAAAAAATGTAATTTGTGGAATTGAACCACAACTTACCATCGCAGCATTAGCGCTTCTTGAAAGCATGATTGATACTCAGCTCAAAAGTATTAATTCCACAAAAATCACTTCATTAAATTATTGGAAATTATCTTCGTCACGGCTAAGCGAAATAAAAAAAATCTGTAAAGAAAGGGAGGAGATTCAAATTTTGATTTCCGCCACCAAGGCAGGATTAACAAGGCTTTTAGAGTTTTTTGAAGATGAGAAAAATGGCTATGTTGCAACTAAAAACTCTCAAAAAGAATATTCTCATCTTGCTCGAGCCGAATATTAATATTTTCCATGCGCTACAAACTCACGGTTGAATATTGTGGCACCAACTATTGCGGCTTCCAAAAGCAACCAAATTTCACACAGAAATCTGTTGAGAAAGTTTTGGAAGAAGCAGTTTTTCAAATGGCAAAAACACGAGTAAAAATTATTACCTCTGGCCGCACAGACGCTGGTGTTCATGCTTTAGGACAAGTCATTCACTTTGATCTTAATAAAAAATTTGAACCTCATCGCATAATCATGGGGCTCAATAATTATCTGCAAAAAGAGGAAGTTACGATTTTAAAATGTGAATTAGTTGATGAAAATTTTCATGCCCGCTTCAGTGCAAAGGCACGGCACTATCGTTACCAAATCATCAATCGCACAGCTCCTTTGACACTCGAAAAAAATCACGCTTGGCATCTTGGGCAAAAACTTGATGTCGAGAAAATGAAGAAAGCAGCAAAATTTTTAATTGGCACTCATGATTTTTCTTCTTTTCGTGACAAGAAATGTCAGGCAAAATCACCAATCACGACTATTCAAAAAATTTTAGTTATTCAAAATAATGAAAAAATTTCCATCGAGATCAGCGCTAAATCTTTTTTACACCACATGGTTCGCAATATCGTTGGAACGCTTATTTTGATTGGCTCAGAAAAAATTCTGGCAGAAGAAATGCAACAAATTTTAGAGTCAAAAACTCGTACAAAATCTGGTCCAAATGCACCTGCTTGCGGATTATATTTTTTGCAGGTGGATTACTAATTTGATCAGCGGCTTTTATTCCTTCGTTAATTTTGCTTCTTTAAAATATCTCAAAGCACCTGGGTGAATTGGAGCTGAACTACCTTCTTTCATCATGTCCTCTTTTTTCAATGAGGAGAAAACCGGATGCAAAGTTTTAAAATTATCAAAATTTTCAAAAGTCGCTTTTGTAAGATTATATACCACATCCGCACTGGTTTTTTCTGAAGTGACGACGCCGGCCTTAACACCGAAAGTTTCAACATTACTTGGATTAGCAGCATACATTCCTCCTGGAATTACAGCTTTAACGTAGAAGGAATTCATGTGAACTAATTTGTCGATAGTTTCGCGATCGATAGGAATGATTTTAACTTTACAGGTTTGTGTAGCTTCCTGCAAAACACCGTTTGGATTGCCTGAAGCGTAAATCATCACATCAATTTTTCCATCGCACAAAGCTTTTGGTTGCTCAGATGGCTGAAGATAATTTACCGTTGAAAAACTTTGTTTTGTCCAACCTTTTACAGCCATTAGGACTTCCATCGTAGCATACATTCCAGAACCTTGCGGGCCCAAATTAACTTTCTTTCCAATTATATCATCAATGGTTTTGATGTCAGATTTTTCAAGAGCGGCAATTGTAAAGGTTTCGGTATAGAGAGAGAAAACGGAACGCAATTCTTTGAAAGGTTTTTGATCAGCAAAAAATCCAGTGCCATTATAGGCATGATATTGCCAGTCTGACTGCACAATGCCAAAATCAATTGCACCATTACGAATTGCATTAAGGTTTGAAACCGAACCACCAGTTGATTCAACTGAACATCTAATCCCGTGATCCTTTCTACCGCGATTTAAAAGACGGCAAATTGCGCCACCAGCTGGATAATAAACTCCGGTAATTGCTCCGGTGCCAATTGAAACATATTTTGTGGCTGCAAATGAGTCGATGGTGAAGAATAAAAACAACAAAAAAACCGAACAAAATCTCTTCATTTGCATAGGAAAAACTTTATAATTTTAGGGAGAAAAAATACCGAAAAGGCGGTTCAAAATTCGCGCCTCATTTTAAAAGTCAAAATCTTTCTTGGAGTAAGAATTTCTTTTAAAAAAAATTTGACATTAAAAATCCGTCACCATTAAGTATTTTTCTTGAAACCATTCCGATCAAGGTAAATAGCCGCTTCTCAAACACAGCAATTTTAGATCGAGATAACAAACCACCACAAATCATTAAATCTTATCAATCTTAAAAAATAAAATTATGAAACTTTGGCAACAGGTTCTTATTGGCCTTATTTTAGGTATTATTGCTGGCATTGTTTTGGGAGAAAAAGCCGCTGGTTTAAAAATTTTTGGCACCGTCTTTATAAACCTCATCAAGATGATAATCGTACCATTTATTTTCTTCGCTCTTCTTTCCGGAATTACCTCGATGCATGGTCAGGGAAATTTTACCAGAGTGAGTCTCAAAGGTTTCAGTGCCTACATTCTCACTGCAGTTTTTGCGGTGTTAATCGGACTTTCTGCTGGAATAATTTTTCATCCCGGATCCGGAGTTGACCTTCATGCAATTTTAGACACCTCATCTCAGCCACAAGCTCTTGTCGCTAAAACTCCTCCTTCAATCTCAGAGTTTTTACTCAACTTAATTCCCACCAATCCAATCAACGCAATGGCCAATGATAATTTTTTACAAATTATCATTTTTTCAATTTTCACCGGCGTAGTCATCAACATGCTTGGCGATAAATCTAAGCCTTTAAAAGAAGTTATTTTTTCTGCCTCACAAGTTTTTTTCAAAATGATTGAGATCATCATTAAGCTCGCTCCTCTTGGTGTGTTTGGCTTCATCTCTTGGGTTATTGGAACTCAGGGAATGGATATTCTCGCAGCTTTGGCAAAATTAATCGTCGCAGTTTTGGCGGCTTGCGCTTTCCAATATGTAGTTTTTGGAGTGATGATTCTAGTTTTTGCTCGCATGTCGCCGCTACCATTCTACCGCAAAATTTTGATGACCCAATCAATCGCTTTTGCAACTAGCAGCAGCAAAGCCACGCTTTCGACAGCAATGGAACAATTACAAAGCAGAATGGGTGTTTCCAAAACAAATTCTAACTTTCTGATGCCGCTTGGGGTTTGTATTAACATGGATGGAACTGCAATTTATCTCGGAATTTGTGCATTATTTTTTGCTCAAGCTTATGGGATCGATCTCACAACCCACAACTACATGATGCTAGTTTTAACCTGCACTCTTGGATCAATCGGCGCCGCAGGAATTCCAAGTGGCTCGATAATTTTCATGGGCATGGTTTTGAGCTCGGTTGGCTTACCAATTGAAGGCATTGGCATCATTCTTGGGGTTGATAGAATTTTAGACATGGTCAGAACAACCATCAACATCACTGGCGATAGCGCCATTACTCTAATCGTTGATAAAACCGAAGGCGCTTTAGATGAAAAAATTTACCACTCAAAAAAACGTTAATTCAAAATTAAAAAAAATAATCAGCTACGTGAGTATCGCCGCTTACGTAGCTTTTTATTTTATTACCTCATCAACGACTTTAGCCGCAGAAAATTCTTTTGAAAAATATCGCGCAGAGCTCACACAAATTGAATCTTACCTCAATAACATCAAAAATCTTTCGGCCAAATTTATCCAAGAATCTTCAAATGGGAATTTGGTTGAAGGTAAGTTTTTTTTAGCTCGCGACAATGAATCTGCGGGCAAAATGCGTGTCGAATATTTAGCGCAGCCAAAAATTTTAATCGTAGTTAATGGCTCAGTGCTTTCTTACTACGATGTTGAGCTCGACGAAATTTCACATCTTAGCACCAACACAACTCCGGCTTCTTTTCTCACTCGTCCCAATATTTCTTTCACCGCTAAAGATGTCGAAATTACCGACATCAAAAAAACCAATGATCAAATTAAAATTTCGGTGATGAAAAAAAACCGCAAAGAAGCCGGTGAGTTCAGTTTAATTTTTAACATCAATCCGCTGCAATTTACCAAGATGGAAGTAAAGAATGACTTGGGGCAAATTATCGCTGTCACCCTCTCAAACATTGATTTTAACAGCACAATTCCGGATAAATTTTTTGTGATCAAAAACAAAAATACACTCAACAATTAGATTCTGTATTCAAACTCTAGGAATTACATATTTCCAAAATGGCCTACTCCTTCGAATCAAATCGCAGCAAAAAACGCCGAATTGTCAGCGACATTAACATCACGCCTTTCGTTGACGTATTGCTGGTTTTGCTAATTATTTTTATGGTTGCGGCTCCGATGATGACTAGCTCGATCAACGTTTATTTGCCGAAAGGCGCCTCCAGTCCCACCAATGAAAAAATCCAGCCAATTTCGATTTCGGTGAAGGCAGATAGTTCAATTTTTTTACAGGAAGAGGCGATAAAGTTGAGTTCACTTGCAACAAGATTACTTGAGGTTACCGGCAATAATTTGAGCAATAAAATTTATGTCAGAGCCGATAAAAATCTTGATTATGGGCGCGTGATGGAAGTTGTAAAAACCGTCAGCATCGCCGGATTTACTCAAGTCGTTCTTGTAACCGAAATGGCGCAATGATCAAAAATCTTCTCTACTCGCTGTTCCTACATTTCTTGCTGCTCTTGGTAATCTACGCCAACTTTAATTTAAAAAAATTTGATGAAAATAAATCGACTGAAATTGCTGTCAGTTTAATTGCCATCAATGGCAGTGAGGATTCAAACAAAACCAAGCCAAATAGTGATGCGGAAGAAAAAAAAGAGCAGAGTTTAAAGCCTCAGACAGAAACAATAAAAGAACCTAAATCTCAGAAAAAATCTCTAAAAAATAAAGTTAAAGAACAGCCAAAAAAACTAGCAAAATCAAAGCCGGTTAAATCCATAAAAAAACCACCGAGTGAAGAAAAAAATCAAGAGTTTAAGCAAGAAGAAAAGCCTGAGGAGAGGCAAGAAGAAGCCAATAAAATCAAGGACGACAAGGTAATTAATGAGCATCTCGATGAAGAGCAAAATGACAATTTATACAAAGAAAAGGATTTGGGTTCGAAGCAAAAATTTAATCAGGAAAAAGAAGCAAGTAATCAAAATAATCCTAGCAAAAATGAGGATGATTCAGCGAGTAATGTTGAAAGCGTTGACCTTTCCGCACGCGAAAAATTTAACATTCAATCCCAGCTGAAACGTTGCTACAAAAGAGCTCTCGATGAAACAAAGCTAAACAGCAAAATTAGGGTTTTGATCAAAGTGCAGATCAGCGAAGATGGTTATATCGACTCTGATTTGGATGAAATGGTTGATATGAAACGCTACAACGATCCAAAAGAACCTCGCTATAAAATTGCCATCGATAACATCGGAAGAGCCCTTGATTTATGCAGTCCGCTACGAAATTTACCACTTGATAAATATGATGTTTGGAAAGAAGCAATTTTAGAATTTGATGAAGATGAATGAATCAAAAAATATTTGACATCTTGCAAAAAATTCACATTTTTCGCCTCTTCCTTCACCTAGCGTTACAATCCAAATTAAAAATTTTATGAAAACTCAGCCAGCCTTAAAAGAGCAAGTAGTCGAGCATCTTTCCCAAGAAGCATTACAAATTTTAGATTTGCTTGACAAAATTGAAAACCACACCGCTGACCTTAGAAAAAAATTAATGTCAGAGCTTAAAAAGAATGTCGGCACCGTTCATCTAAAGCTCGATAATATTTAGAGCCTGTATTCAAACTCAGCGCCCTTCGCTTTCCGTCTCTGCGATATTTTTTACAATCCCAATCCCGATCAAAAGATTTACAGAGAAAATTGCTAGAATACTGACCATGATTATCAGCACTTCATTCAACTTCGCACTCTTCAAAGATAAGAGCGTAATCAAAATTAAAAAGCTGCTAT